>NZ_JBEXJN010000002.1:0-311236 GCF_040609115.1 Lentzea sp. NPDC004782 | reverse complement strand
GTCGCGAGGGTGTCAATGTCGGTCGTCACAACCCGTACATCGACACCCTCGCCCCAGGTCTCCAGGTGCCTACCCCTTGGACTTACTCATCTAGCCGTTGCCGTTTGTCACGCGGGGGCCCCGCGTTTCCTTCTGGGGAACGCGGGGCCCCCGCGTTCCCTTCAACGCGTCGAACGTGAAGATCGTCAGCGCCAGCCAGACGAGGGCGAACCCGACCCACCTGCTGGGCGGCATGGGTTCGTGCACGACGAACACACCCCACGCGAACTGCAGCACCGGTGCCAGGTACTGCAGCATGCCCATGGTGATCAGCGGGATCAGCCGCGCGCCCGCACCGAAGAGCAGCAGCGGCACCACCGTGACGACGCCGGTGCTGAGGATCATCAACGTGTGCCCGGTGCCCGCGGTCGTGAAGGTGTTCGCGCTGCCGAGCGCGAGCAGGTAGACCAGTGCGATCGGGGCGATGACGGCGCTCTCCGCGGTGAGGCTGGACACGGCGTCCAGCGGCACCTTCTTCTTGAGCAGCCCGTAGACGCCGAACGAACCGGCCAGGACCAGCGAGATCACCGGCAGCCGGCCGTAGTCGACGGTGAGCACGATCACAGCGACGACGACCACGCCGATCGCGATCGTCTGAGCGAGACGCAATCGTTCCTTGAGGAAGATCATGCCGAGTGCCACGCTCACCAACGGCGTGATGAAGTACCCCAGTGCGGACTCGACGACGTGCCTGCTGTTGACGGCGTAGATGTAGGTGCCCCAGTTGACCGTGATCAACACCGCGGCAGCGGTAACGATGAGCCAGCCCTTTCCTGATAAATCGAGGAAGGGACGCCACCGCTTGAGGATCACGACGGCGATGGCGAGTGTGACGAACGACCAGACGATCCGGTGCGCGAGCACCTCGACCGGCTGGGCGGGTACGAGCAGTGGCCAGTAGGCCGGGAACAAGCCCCAAAGGACGTAGGCGGCTGCGCCGTACGTGACGCCTCGCCCCTGGGTGTGAACTTCTGGCGAACTGATGGAAGAAGTCGTCAGAGGGGGCACAAAATCCCACTCTACGCTGGCGTTTCCTCTGCTTGTTTGCGCTGAACGGCGTAGTGACGGAGCATCATCAAAGGCACTGTAGTTTGGCCATGCTCACCCTTCCGAGTGAGTGGGGTCGGAGTGTGGTCGTAGAAGGGGCTTACCCGTGAATGTCTTCGGGCAGGTCTGGCTGTGGAGTCTGCTGGCGTTCGTCGCGGGAGTGGCGCTCACGTGGCTGGTCTTGGTTCGACCCGCACGCCGGCAGATCGCCGACCTCGAAGATCAACTTCTCGACGCCCGCCGGTCGGCCGCGCCGGTCGCCGCGCCGTCTCCCCTCGACGACTTCGAGGTCGACGAGTGGGGCGACAACCCGCCGCGGTCGCTGGGCGACGAGGTGCCGGCGCCCGCTCCCTACGTCGAGCCCCCCGCCTACTTCGGTGAGCCCGTGACGCCGGTCGCCGCCGAGAAGCCCGCCGAAAAGCCCGCTGAGCCGGTCGACGAGCCGGTCGACGAAGAGCCCGTCGTGCAGGAGCCGGTCACGCCGGTCCGCCAGTACATGGAGGCGGACGAGTCGCAGCGCCGGTTCGAGGAGCAGCTGGCCGAGCAGAGGGCACGCGCCGAGGCCACCGACGACGACCGCCCGCGTTCGCTGTTCGAGCGGCTCGCCCCGGAGGACGTCCCCGAGGAGACGCCGGCCGAGATGACGGCGGTCCTGCCGCGTTCCGGGCTGGAGGCCGCCGACTTCGACGACGAGCCGGAGCTCCCCGCAGAGCAGACCGGGTTCGTGCCCACCGCGCAGCCGACCGCGGAGGTCGCGCCGCCCGCCCCGGAGCCGACCGCGCCCGCCGAGGTCCACGAGCAGGCCGACGACTTCATCTACCAGCCGCGCGAGGTGTGGGCGGAGCAGGAGCAGGAGGCGTTCCTCGACGAGGCCGCCGAGCAGGAGGACGAGCCCGTCCACCAGCAGGGCACCCGTTCCGAGCAGACGACGTTCATCGCGGTCGAGGAGAGCTCCTGGCCCGCCAACGACCTCACCGGCGAGTACCCCGGCCTGCGCGACGAGATCTCCGGCCAGCTGGACGGCTTCGTCGAACCGGAGTCGGCCGCCGAGCAGACCATGGTCGAGCCGCTCGACCCGGACGCACCGCACGTCCGCAACGGCGTCTTCGAGTCGACGCTGGCCGAGGAGCCCGGCTTCACCGAGCCGGCGCCGGAGACGCAGCCCGCGCACGCTCGGCGCGAGCCGCTCGAACCCGAGGACTTCGAGCCGGCCCCGCAGGAGCAGCCCGAGCAGGCCGGTCGGCCCCAGCCCGTCGGCTACGCCCAGGAGCAGCCCGAGCAGGTTGGCCGCCCTGAGCCTGTCGGTTACGCCCAGGAGCTGCCCCAGCGCGGCGCCCGTCCCCAGCCCGTCGTCCAGCAGTTGCCCGAGCGCCCTCAGCCCGTCGGCTACGTCGAGCCCTTCAGCGCCCCCGGTGCCCCGGCTCCCGCGCCGTTCTCGGCGTTCGGTGCCCCGCCGGAGACGGAGCTGGAGACCACCGGACGCCAGCCCCGCGCCGTCGCCGCCGCCTTCGACCACGCCGTGGAGGCCCCGAAGGCCCCCGCCAGGCCGGAGCCCGCCGCCGACCGTCCGCGGTCGCTGTTCGAGCCCCTGCTCGACGCCGACGAGCCGCTGCCCCCGCTCGGCCAGACCCGCCAGCTCCCGGACACGACCAACGACCAGCCGTTCGTGCCCAAGTTCGTGCCGAGCGACGAACCGTTGCTCGCCGCGCCGCCGGAGCCCGAGCCGGAGCCGGTCGAGACCGACCTGCCGCAGCGGCTGACCGAGGCCGGCCTGCCGATCCGCGAGGCCCGCCGCACCACCCAGCAGCGCCAGCAGAGCTTCTCCGCGTTCGCCGCCTTCGAGCAGCCGAAGCCGGAACCGGCCCCACCCGCACCCGCCGCCGCGCTGCCGTCCAGGCCGCGCCCCGTCGGGTACTCGCCGTCGACCGGTGGCCGTCCGAACGGCGCCCCGGCGCCCGGCTCGTCGCGGTTCCAGCAGCCGGAGGGCTTCAACCCGCGCTCGCCGTTCGGTCCCGGCTCGGTGCTGCCGAAGTCGGACGGCCTGGCCCCGGCCGCGGACTTCGCGGTGAAGGCGACGCTGACCGGCCGTCGTTACTACACCGAGGGGTCCGCGAACTTCGGCGAAACGCGCGCCGACGTCTGGTTCCGGACCGAGGCCGACGCCGAGAAGGCGGGGTTCCGCCCGGCCCCGTGACACCCACAGCGAGAAGAAGGCCCCCACCGCGTTCGGTGGGGGCCTTCTCCGTCGGGCCGGGTCAGCCGACCACGGTCCAGGTGTCCTTGCCGTGCAACAGCTTGCTCAGGTCCGCGGCCTTGGCGGCCTTGGCCTCGGCGACCTGGGCCCGCGCGCTGTCGTCGTACGTGGGCCGGTCGGCGCGCCGGAACACACCGGTGACGGTGTGCGTGAGGTCCTGCGTCGACAGCCGCGAGAGCGCGAACGACAGGTTCAGGTCCGACGCGTCGTGGATCACGATGTCCGAGGCGTCCACGTCCGCGGACTTGGCGACCGCGAGCCCGAAGCCCTCGCGCACCACGCAGTACTCGCCCTCGCGACCGAACCGGATCGGCTCGCCGTCGACGACGTTGATGATCCGCCGCTGCGCCTCGTCCGCGTCCTTCAGCACGTCGAACGCGCCGTCGTTGAAGATCGGGCAGTTCTGGTAGATCTCGACGAGCGCCGAACCGCGGTGCTCCGCGGCCTGCCGCAGCACCGAGGTCAGCCCGGCCTTGTCCGAGTCGATCGCGCGACCGACGAACGAGGCCTCCGCGCCCAGCGCCAGCGACACCGGGTTGAACGGGTGGTCGAGCGAGCCGACCGGAGTCGACTTGGTGACCTTGCCTTCCTCGGAGGTCGGCGAGTACTGGCCCTTGGTCAGGCCGTAGATCCGGTTGTTGAACAGCAGGATCTTGAGGTTCACGTTGCGCCGCAACGTGTGGATCAGGTGGTTGCCACCGATGGACAGCGCGTCGCCGTCACCGGTCACCACCCACACGCTCAGGTCCGGCCGCGACACGGCGAGACCCGTGGCGATGGCCGGCGCACGGCCGTGGATGGAGTGCATGCCGTAGGTGTTCATGTAGTACGGGAAGCGGGACGAGCACCCGATGCCCGAGATGAACACGATGTTCTCGCGCTTGAGACCCAGCGACGGCAGGAACGACTGCACGGCGTTGAGCACCACGTAGTCGCCGCAGCCTGGGCACCAGCGGACTTCCTGGTCGGACTTGTAGTCCTTCGCCGTCTGCTTCTCGTCGGTAGTGGGAACTCCGGTCAACCCGGGAATTCCGAGGTCGATCGCGGTCACGCCGACACCCCCTTGATCACGTCAGCGAGCACGTCCTGCAGCTCTTCGGCCTTGAAGGGCAGACCCTGCACCTTGGTGTAGGACACGGCGTCCACCAGATACTTCGCCCTCAGCAGCAACGCCAGCTGACCGAGGTTCATTTCCGGCACGATCACCTTGTCGTACCTGTGCAGCACTTCGCCCAGGTTCTTGGGGAACGGGTTGAGGTGCCGCAGGTGCGCGTGCGCGACCGGCAGTCCGAGCTTGCGGACCCGGCGCGCCGCGGCGCCGATCGGGCCGTACGACGAGCCCCAGCCCACGACGAGCACTCGGGCGTTGCCGTCCGGGTCGTCCACCACGACGTCCGGCACCTCGATGCCGTCGACCTTCGCCTGGCGCAGGCGGACCATCCGGTCGTGGTTCTCCGGGTCGTAGGAGATGTTGCCGGTGACGTCCTGCTTCTCCAGGCCACCGATGCGGTGCTGCAGACCAGGGGTGCCGGGCACCGCCCACGGGCGGGCCAGCGTCTCGGGATCGCGCGCGTACGGCTGGAAGGTCTCCGGGTCGGTCGCGAACTCGACCGTGAGGTCGGGCAGCGAGTCGACGTCCGGGATCAGCCACGGCTCGGAACCGTTCGCGACCGCGCCGTCGGAGAGGAACAGCACCGGCGTGCGGTACTTCAACGCGATCCTGGCGGCGTCGAGCACGGCGTCGAAGCAGTCGGACGGGGACTGCGGCGCGACGATCGGCACCGGCGACTCGCCGTTGCGGCCGAACATCGCCTGCAGCAGGTCGGCCTGCTCGGTCTTGGTCGGCAGACCGGTGGACGGGCCACCGCGCTGCACGTCGATCACCAGCAGCGGCAGCTCGGTCATCACCGCGAGGCCGATGGTCTCGGACTTCAGCGCGATGCCGGGACCCGACGTCGACGTCACGCCGAGCGCACCGCCGTAGGACGCGCCGAGCGCGATGCCGATGCCCGCGATCTCGTCCTCGGCCTGCACCGTGGTGATGTCGAAGTTCTTGTGCTTGCTGAGCTCGTGCAGGATGTCCGACGCCGGCGTGATCGGGTACGTGCCGAGCACGACGGGCAGCTTCGAGCGCTGCGCCGCCGCGACGATGCCGTACGCCGTCGCCGTGTTGCCGGTGATCTGCCGGTAGGTGCCGATGTTCAGCTTCGCGGGCGCCACCTCGTAGGTGACGGCGAAGGCCTCGGTCGTCTCGCCGTAGTTCCAGCCGGCGCGGAACGCCAGCACGTTGGCCTCGGCGATGTCGGGCTTCTTCGCGAACTTCTCGCGCAGGAACCGTTCCGTGCCTTCGGTCGGCCGGTGGTACATCCACGACAGCAGCCCCAGCGCGAACATGTTCTTCGCGCGCTCGGCGTCCTTCTTGCCGAGCCCGGTCTCCTCCAGCGCGCCGATGGTCAGCGTCGCCATCGCGATCTTGTGGACCTGGAAGCGTGCCAGCGACTCGTCCTCGAGCGGGTTCGAGTCGTAACCGACCTTCGTCAGGTTCCGCTTGGTGAACTCGTCGGTGTTGACGATGAGGATGCCGCCGTCCGGCAGGTCGACCACGTTCGCCTTGAGCGCGGCCGGGTTCATCGCCACGAGCACGTCCGGCCGGTCGCCCGGCGTCAGGATGTCGTAGTCGGCGAAGTGCAGCTGGAACGACGAAACGCCGGGGAGGGTGCCCTGGGGCGCGCGGATCTCGGCGGGGAAGTTGGGCTGGGTGGCGAGGTCGTTGCCGAACGCCGCCGCTTCCGACGTGAACCGGTCTCCGGTGAGCTGCATGCCGTCGCCGGAGTCGCCGGCGAAGCGGATCACGACGCGATCCAGCTTGCGGGTCTCAGTGCTCATTCCTACGCCGATACCTCTCTCCAAGGGTGGCTGTGCCCCACCTCGAGGGTAGTCGCCAGAACCGCGTGCCAGACGGCGCACGTACCACTGGGCGAGACGAACTGTCCCATCTGCCGCACCGGGTCCTTAACTAAACGGTAGGCACCGCGCTACCAGCGGATACCCGAATGCGGCACATGTCACCCCCGATACCTGTTACTCAAGGTAACACCTAACGTCCGCTGATCCGAGCCTTCATCGCGGCCAGCCTGGCAGCGAACTCTGGAGTGTCGATCGAAGCGACCTGTGGTCGCAGCTCCGTCTCGACCGCGTCCGCGTGGTCGTGCATTGCATCGGTCGCCCGCATCGTCGCCTTGATGGTCCGCACGAGTGCTCCTGGCGCCTCCGCGGCGGCCCTGGCCAGCTCTTTCGCTACTGCCAGTGGGTCTTCGGCTTTCGCATGGGCAAGGCCCTTCTCGACGGCCTGGTCGGCGTTCAGGACCTGCCCGAAGAGCGTCATGGCCGTAGCCGTCTGCCGGTCGGTGATCTTCTGCAACATCCACGTCATGCCGCCGCCGGGGTGGATCCCGAGCTGCAGGAACCGCGCGTCGAACCGAGCTTTCGGCCCGGCGACCCTCACGTCGGCCGCGAGCGCGAGGTTCAACCCGGCGCCCACCGCGGCCCCGTTGACCGCCGCGATGGTGGGGATCGAGGCGTTGGCCACGGCCAGGAACCCCCGGTAGATGTTCCGCAGACCCTCGTCCTTGGAGTTGCCGAGCTGCGTGAGGTCCGCACCGGCGCAGAACGCGGGCGGAGCTCCCGTGATGATCAGCGCGTTGGCTTGGCCTTCCGCTTCTTCGACCTTGTCCGCGAGCTGCCGGGACAACTCGACGGTGAGCGCGTTGCGCCGGTCCGGATCGTTGATCGTGATCACGGCGACGGAGTCGTTGTGCTCCAGCAGAACCTCAGCCATAGCCGGGGACTCTAGGGGGCGGGCGGCCGGTCCAGGAGCCGGGACAGCACCACCGTCGACACGGTCCGGTCGATGATCTCGACGGCCCGCAGCCGTTCCAGCGCGGTCTCCAGGTGGTGGATGTCCGCGGCCCGCAGGTGCACGATGGCGTCCGCCGCACCGGACACCGTGTACGCCGCGCTGACCTCGGCCATCGGCTCCAACCGGTGCTGGATGTCGTGCGGCGCCACGTTGCCCTTGCAGTGCACCTCCACGAACGCCTCGGTACCCCACCCGAGCGCCTCCGGGTCCACCACCGCGGTGAACCCGCGCAGAACCCCGTTGTCCAGGAGCTTGTCCACCCGCCGCTTGACCGCGGGCGCGCTCAACCCGACTTCTTTGCCGATCTCCGCGTAGCTGGATCGGGCGTTCGCCATCAGGCACGAAATGATTCGCTGGTCGATGCTGTCCACACGCAACATTCTGCCCTAGTTCACGCAATGTCGCGGCGTTGATCGATGGTCCAACTGGCCTTTACATTTCGATCCATGACCGTATCCATCTCCGGGCCCGGCGAGCCGATCACGCTCGACATCGCCGCACCCCTCGCGCCGACGCGCATGCCGACCACCCGTCGGTACCTCATGTGCCCGCCGACGTACTTCACGGTGGAGTACGCCATCAACCCGTGGATGGATCCGACCCAGCCCACCAGCACGACGCTGGCAGTGGAACAGTGGACGGCCCTGAAGGAGACCTACGAACGCCTCGGCCACGAGGTCAACGTCATCGACCCGGCCCCAGGCCTGCCGGACATGGTCTTCTCCGCCAACAGCGGCACCGTCATCGACGGCCGAGTCCTGGGCTCCCGCTTCCGCGCCCCCCAACGCGCCGCCGAAGCCGACCACTTCCGCCGCTGGTTCCTCGGCGCCGGCTACAAGTCCGTGGTCATGCCCACCGCCGTGAACGAGGCCGAAGGCGACTTCACCTGGACCGGCTCCCTGCTGCTGGCCGGTACGGGCTTCCGCACCGACCCGCACGCCCACGGCGAGGCCCAGGAGGTGCTCGGTGTGCCCGTGGTGTCGTTGCAACTGGTCGACCCGCGCTTCTACCACCTCGACGTGGCCCTGTTCATGCTCGACGACCAGTCACCGGCCCCTCTGGTCGCCTACTACCCGGAAGCCTTCTCACCGGGCTCGCAACAGGTCCTGCGCCGCCTGTTCCCGGACGCCGTCATCGCCAACGACGACGACGCCGTCTGCCTCGGCCTGAACGCGGTGTCCGACGGCAAGCACGTCGTCATGCCCCGCGAAGCCACCCACCTGGCCGACCAGGTCGCGCGCCGCGGCTTCGAGCCGGTGCTCGTGGACATCTCGGAGCTGCGCAAGTCGGGCGGCGGCCCGAAGTGCTGCACGATGGAACTGCGCGGCTGACCTCGCCCACGCAGTCCGCTTCGAAGGCCCCCGTCAACGACGCCGGGGGCCTTCGTCGTCCAGTCAGGAGCCCTCGGCCTGGTGCACGACTAGTGCGACATCTTCCGGCCGTGTGTTGAGTGGACGGTCTCCGACGACGAATAGCCGCATAGGCACACCGAGACGGTTATAGCGGCCGAACAATCCTGCTGAGCGTAACCAGGTGTTTCTGAATTGGGATGGCTCCAAGCAACGTTCACCGCGCCAAAATGGCCGTCCACCCCCTGTGGATAACCGTTCAACGCACCCTGCTGCAGTTAGCCGGTTCGGGCTTTCGTTCACACGCGCACCGGCCGTTCTGCTACCCACCGTGCAACTCCGGCCGTCCGGCGACCGGAGAGCGCCCACGGCTTACTCAACCCTTCACAGCTCCATACGCTGGCCTCCTCCCGGTGGCGCCTGCCCGTGAAGAAGGGAACGGCTCCCTGGTCAGAGGGAGCCGTTCAGTCACCTTCGCCGGGTTTCCACCAGTGCAGCGGTGTCCGGAGCGAAGGAGCTTGCAGGAGATGACGTTAATCAGTCCGCTGGTCAACCCCAACCGGGCGGGCGGCGAGCGGTCGGTCTCGCCTGCCGACCCGCACGTGTGCGAACGCCCAGGTGAACGGTCCGCCGAAAACCTGTGGTCGACGATCCGCCATCACACCTCCAGCTGGTCCCTGTTGTGGCGGCTGTTGGTGCTGGTGGTGGGCATCGTCGCCGCGGCCGCCGCTCTCAGGTGGCTTCACGTGCCCACCGCACGTACCGCATCCGCGCGGTGAAGCCCGCCTTCTCGAAGATCGTGCTCTCCGTGTCCACCTGCACGCTGGCCTGGTCGTAGCCCAGCGAGGACGCCGCACGAAGCGCATGTGCGATCAACGCGCTCGCGACGCCCTGCCGCCGCCACGTAGGACGCGTCCCGACGAGCATGAAGTGCGCGTCGCGGATGCCGGTCACCTCCGTGTCGGCCTCCCAGCTCATGGTCACCAACAGCCCCACCGCCACGCCGTCGGCATCCCGCATCAGGAAGCTGAGGTCGCGCTGGAACGTCTGGTTGGTGATCTTGTTCTGCCACTGGTCCGCGGGCATCGCCACCGCGCCCCAGTGGTCGGCGTACGACTCGTTCCGCACGAATCGGAAGTCCTCGTCGTTCTGCTGCGACCAGGCCTCGATCCGCGGGCTCCGCGAAACCGGAGGCAGGTCGGTGAGCGGGTGCTCCATGCGCTGGTAGTGGCGGACGGGTGCGAAGCCCTGGGACCGCATCAGTTCGGGCACACCGGCGATCTGCGCGGCCTTGTGGACGTCCACCACGAGCCTCAGGGTCGGGTGGTGCAGCGCGTGCACCGTCTTCGCCGCCTCGATGCCGGCCTCCACGAGTGCGGTGCCGAGGCCGCGGCGGCGGTGGTCGGGGTGCACGCCGCCGTCCATGGTGACGCGGTGGACGTGCTCCGCCGACGGCTTGTGGCGGACCTTCATGTAGCCGATCATCGCGTCACCGTCGAAGGCCGCGAGGCTTGCGCGCTCCAGATCCGCGTAGGGGTCGATCAGTTCCGTGAGCGTGTCTTCGGCGGTGTAGTGCTCGCCGATCTGGTCGACGGTCTCGATGGCGTTGAGCAGGTCGGCCGACGTCTGGGCGTCCGCGCTGGTGAGCGGTCGCCACGAAAGCATGCGCATTTGGCGGACGGTATCCATGCGCGCGCGGTCTGTCGCTCGGGTTTGCGGAAGGCATAGCCTCGGCGGAGTGCCCAACGTTCTAGTGATCGGCTTCGACCCGCACACCATCCCCGGCTTCGACCCGGCGCCCGTTGCCGCGGGCATCGAGGAGGGCAGCAGGGCGTTCGCCGAGCTCGGTCTCGCCGAGGACCTCTTCCTCATCGACTTCGCCGAGCTGGACGGACGCGCCCAGGCCAAGCTCGTCGAGAAGCTCAGGGGCAGGCAGTACGACGCGGTCGTGGTCGGCGGCGGCATCCGCAAGGGGCCCGGACTGCTCGAGCTCTTCCAGTTCGTGGTCAACCTGGTCCACTGGCACCAGCCGGACGCGGCGCTCGCGTTCAACGACAGGCCCGGCGACAGCCCCGAGTGGGTGCTCAAGGCGCTGGAGCAGCGACGCGAGCGTCAGTAGGGCCAAGCGGTGAGCAGCGGCAGGACCACCCACAGCGCGACGAACGTGAAGGCGGTCGCGGCGATCGCCGCCAGTCGGCCGCGCCTGCGCTCGCGGAAGAACTCCACGCCGCCGAACACGAGAAACGCCACCACGCCCGCGATCAGCACGGCGGCGGGTACCGGCGCCGTCCGCCAGGCCCACGACACGAGCAGGCCGACGGCGAACACCAGCGCGAGCGCCGCCCACGCGATCAGGACTTCGAACGCACCCTCGCCGAGTTCGCGGCCCCACCACTTCAGCGAGCGCCAGAGGCGTGCGGGGATCGAGAAGAACCACGCGATCGCACGCTTCTGCCACCACGGGCGATCGGCTTCCTCGCGCGCCAGGAGCACTGCCTCCCGTGCGGCTCGGCGGCGCGCTTCTTGATCACCCACAACATCGAGTGAACCACGGCGGCGATTCCTCCGTAACCCTCGTCAGACCGTAGAAAACGCTGTCCAGCGATCAAGATTGCGCAGGTCAGCCCTACACAACCGAATATGACTACGAAGCGTGATGGCATCACCCGATCGCGTGGTCGTGGAACTGACCCATAACGAGAGCCGGGCATACACCGAACTAACAGACAGCTCCGCCAGTTCGTCAGGAGGCAACGATGAACTTAAGCAGGATGCAAGTGGCGCGCTGACTGTCTGTCAGCAAGGCATAGCCCGACTCATCGAAAACGTGACGAGAGTCACCCAACGGGCGCTCAAGCTTGCCTGCGCTCGTGACGCGAGGTTACGTTCTCGCCCGCCGATAACGGTTTGGTCACCGGCAGGACACAGGAACCGCTGCACGCGCAACCGAACGTCCGCCTGGAATCCCCCGCCGGGTTAGCCGGAGACCAAGCTCCCCGACGCAGGAGGCTCCCCCTTGGCCCGGCACAGCAAGGCCGCCGGCCGAACCGTGTACACGGTCGTGCCCAAAGCAGAAGTGAAGGCCGGCGCACATCGCGCCGAGGACGACAAGGTCCCGCTCGCTCACCGCGTGAGCGCCATCGTCGTCGCAGCAGGTGTCGCCGCCGGCACCGCCGCCATCGCCAACGCCGCCACCAGCGGTTCCTCCAGCGAACTCGCTGCGGGTGCCGAGCTCGGGGCGATCCCGGACACGCAGACCAAGACGGTCCAGACCATCCACGACGTCAACCCCGGTGGTGAGGTCGGCCGCCTGCTGCAGTTCCAGCAGATGTACGCGCAGCAGGCCTTCGAGCAGGCCACCAAGGTCGCCGCGGACGCGCACGCCCAGCGGGAGGCGGCGGCGAAGGCCGAGGCCGAACGCCAGGCCGAGCTGCGCAAGCCGGCCAAGCAGCGCGAGGTCGAGGGCTGGATCAAGGACGCCATCAAGATCCTGCAGGCCAACGGCACGAACATCGACAACAGCAGCGTCACCGCGATCTACACGATCATCATGCAGGAGTCGAACGGCAACCCCAACGCCGTCAACAACTGGGACTCCAACGCGATGCGCGGCACGCCGTCGAAGGGCCTCATGCAGGTCATCGACCCGACGTTCCGCGCGTACAAGCTCCCCGGATACGACAACATCCTGGCGCCGGTGGACAACATCATCGCGGGCGTGCGCTACACCTACGCCCGCTACGGCGGCTTCAGCAACCACCCCGGGTTGGTCAGCATCAGCCTGGGTGGCGGGTACCGGGGGTACTAAAGAGGCCAGTTTCGCCGTGTCGGGGTGCGTGGAACCCATCGGCGGGCGATGCTGTCAAACAGGTTCACCCACAAGCATGGCGGCCCTAGCGGGCGCACGCCCGGTAGTGCTCCCATCGAAGCGATTTCCCGAACGCAGGGAGTGGCCGATGAACGAGCAACAGGCACGCGACGACGAGCTGGCGAAGATCCGCTCCGAGGCGACGAGCTGGCTGGCCAAGATGGCCAAAGCCCAGCAACGTCCCAAAGTCGAACAGCGGAGGCCTGAGCACGACGCCATGACACCCGCGAAGAAGTGAAGGACGGAGAACGCCCCGGCTGCAGAGCCGGGGCGTTCTCGTTTCAGGAACCAGCAGCACGACCAGCGCCAGGCGTTTCACCGTGCTGGTCACGGTGCCGGGGCCTCCGATCGGAAGGCGGACCACAGCAGGTTCAGCGGGTGGTCGGCCGGGTGCTTCGACAGCTCGTCCGTTCGGGCGAAGACCCCCACGAGCCGCTCCAGCGAGTCGTCCGAGAGCTCGACGACGCGGAGACCGCCGCCTTCCCTCAGTTCGTTGTTGGACGCGACCACGCCCAGCCCGGACGTCACGATCATGGCGCCCTGCACGAGATTCGAGCGCAGCAGCGAGATGCCGTACTGGATCTCGTCGATCTCGGCCGCGATGTCGAGCCCCTGGCGGTAGTCCGGCCCGAACCACCCGCGCAGGAACTCCGCGATCAGTCCCGCGCCCGGCACCACCAGCGGCACCGAACGCAGCTGCGGCACGCGCACGCGGTCACCGACGACCGTCTCCGGCAGGTTCGTCAGCAGCGCGAGGCCGCCGCGCCGCCACTCGATCACGTCGAACTCGGGGCGTTCCCAGCCGGCACCCGCCCGCGTCACGACGCTGCCGCACACCACGTCGACCTCGCGCGTCTCCAGCTTCGCCCAGATGTCCTTGGTGCGGATGTGCACGACCTTGAGGTCCACGTCGCGCTCGCGGAACTCGTCGGCGACGTGGTGCCACGCCTTCGCGAGCGTGTCCAGCATGTATCGCGTGGTGCCGACGGTCACCGTCGTGCCGAGCTTGCGGCGGCACTCGTGAATTCCGTCGAGCCACTCCGCGAGCGTGTCCCGCGCCAATTCGACGAGCGACTCACCGGTCTGCGTGAACAGCACGTCTTTTCCGCGCCCCTGCTTCACCACGAGCGTTTCGCCGCACAACTGCTGGAAGTTCCTGTTCAACGTGTCCAGCTGCTTCTGCACGCTCGACTGCTCGCGTCCCAGCGCCCGTGCCGCCCGCAGCGCCGATCGGGTCTCGTGCACCGTCAACAGGGTCCTGAGCTGGTCCAGCGTGGTATCCAGGAGAGCGCCCGGCATGTTCAGCAGACGGTGCAGGGAGGTGCTGGTGGGCAGCACCAGCTGGGACGAGCCGGACATCGGGACCCTCTCTGATGTTCTACCGATCAGTTGGACTGAACTTGACCGCATTTCGCTGGCAAATTATCTGCAGATCCTGTCCGCAAATCACTGGACACATATCGCGCGGTGTACAAAGCTATCTGCGGCGACCACGCGTGGGAGCCGATTCCGGGGGGAATCATTGGGGGGTGGGGGTCCGCCAGGCGCAAGCTGGTGGGCCCCCAAGTATTACCCTCGCTGGTTGTGACCGTTTCCGCTCGCCCGGACGGTGTCGTCCTGAACTGGGGCACCACCTACCGGGTCACCGTCCTCGAACTCGGGCTCGCCTGCTGCGGAGTCGAAGTGATGGCTGCTCTCGACCGCCTTCCCGAACTCGGCGTCACGCCGGTCGCCGGCGCGGGCGAGGCGCACGTGCTCGTCGTCTCCGGCACCGTCACGGACGTCATGTTGCCCGCTGTGATCCGCAGTTTCGAGGCCATGCCCGAACCTCGCTACGTGATCTCCGTGGGCGCCTGCAGCAACACCGGCGGCCCCTACTGGGACTCCTACTGCGTCACCAAGGGCATCGACCAGGCGCTGCCGGTCCACGTCGCCGTGCCCGGCTGCCCGCCGCGGCCCGAGGCGTTGCTCGAAGGGCTCAAGGCCCTGCACGGCCTGGTGAACGCATGACCACCACGCAGAAGACCGCTTTCGGTCAGACGGTCCACCACGTCGAGCTCGCCGACTGGCTGGACGTCGCCACGCGGCACCACGACGACGGGTACGTGATGTTCGACTGGCTCGGCGTCGAGGACGCGGGCCGCCCCGGCGCGGCCGGGCAGCGGCACGCGGTCTTCCTGCACGTCATCGACCCGCGGACGCGCGAAGGCGTGATGCTGCGCACCGAGCTCGCCGAGTCCGATCGGCTGCCCGGCGTCGCCCACCTGTGGAAGGGTGCGCGGTGGCACGAGCGCGAGGCGGCCGAGATGTTCGGCATCGCCGTCGACGACGAGCCCGAGCACCTGCTGCTGCCCGACAGCTTCCAGGGCCACCCGCTGCGCAAGGACTTCGTGCTGGCCTCCCGCGTCGTGCGGCCCTGGCCGGGCAGGCTGGAACCGGGCGAGGACAACACCAGCGCCCCGAGCCGCCGCCGCACCGCACCGCCCGGAGTGCCGGACCCGACCTGGGGCCCGCGCCGTGAGGAGGAGACCCAGTGACCAGCCTTCCGCCGCGCACCAGAGGCGTCATCGCGCTGTTGGAGGCCAACTGCACGGTCTGCATGATCTGCGCGCGCGAGTGTCCCGACTGGTGCATCCACATCACGTCGCACACCGAGGTCGAGCAGCAGCCCGGCAGCGCGAGGCCGCGCAGCCGCAACGTGCTCGACCGGTTCGCGATCGACTACGGCCAATGTCTGTACTGCGGCATCTGCGTCGAGGTCTGTCCGTTCGACGCCCTGCACTGGGCACCGGAGTTCGGCTATCCGGGAACTGGCTCGATCGAGGGCGACGGTGCCGTGGCGGAGCTGGTCCACGAACGGGACGTGCTGGCCACGTGGGTCGAGAAGGTGCCGCCGCCACCACCGCTCGACCCGGCCGCGGAGGCCGCACCGGAAACGGCGACCGGAACCGGACGACGGCCTGGTTCGTTGAGAGGTAGGACGTAAAACCCGGAGGCGGAACCGTGCACAAGCACTTCAACGGGTTGAAGACGGCCGTGCTGCTCGGCGGGATGAGCGCGCTGATCGTGGTGATCAGCGGGCTGTTCGGCCGGACGGCACTGGTCATCGGCCTGGTGTTGGCCTTGGGCGTGAACGCCTACGCGTACTTCAACTCGGACAAGCTCGCCCTGCGCGCGATGCGGGCGGTCCCCGTGTCGCAGGTCGAACAGCCCGCGCTCTACGCGATCGTGCGGGAGCTGTCGCAGAAGGCGCGCCAGCCCATGCCGAGGCTCTACCTGAGCCCGACCGCCGCACCGAACGCGTTCGCGACAGGCCGCAACCCGCGCAACGCCGCCGTGTGCTGCACGACGGGCATCCTGGACCTGCTGGACGAACGCGAGCTGCGCGCCGTGCTCGGCCACGAGCTCGCCCACGTCTACAACCGCGACATCCTGATCAGCTGCGTGGCCGGCGCGCTGGCCGCCGTGATCACGATGCTCGCGAACCTGGCGCTGCTCGCCGGGATCTTCGGCGGCGATGACGACGACGGCCCCGGCCCGCTGGGTCTGCTGCTGATCGCCCTGCTCGGTCCGGTCGCGGCCACCGTCGTGCGCCTGGCCGTGAGCCGGTCGCGCGAGTTCCAGGCCGACCAGTCCGGTGCCGAGCTCACCGGCGACCCGCTGGCGCTGGCGAACGCGCTGCGCAAGATCGAGCTGGGGACGCGGGCGGCACCGCTCGCGCCGGAGCCGGAGGTGGTGTCGCAGAGCCACCTGATGATCGCGAACCCGTTCCGCTCGGGAGAGCAGTTCGCGAGGTGGTTCTCGACCCACCCGCCGATCGCCGACCGCATCCGCAGGCTCGAGGAGATGGCCAGGCGCTAACGCCCGGCCCGCGCCACGGCCATGAGGTACTCGCCGTACCCGGACTTGCCGAGCTTCTCGCCGAGCGCGTAGCACTCGTCGGCGGAGATGAAGCCCATGCGCAGTGCGATCTCCTCGGGACACGCGATGCGCACGCCGGTCCGGTGCTCCAGCACCTGCACGAACTGCCCCGCTTCGAGCAACGAGTCGTGCGTGCCGGTGTCGAGCCACGCGAACCCGCGGCTCAGGTCCACCAGCTGCGCCCGTCCCTCGCGCAGGTAGGCGAGGTTGACGTCGGTGATCTCCAGCTCGCCGCGCGGCGACGGCTTGAGGTTGCGGGAGATGTCCACCACACCGTTGTCGTAGAAGTAGAGCCCGGTGATCGCCCGGTTCGACCTGGGCTGCTTCGGCTTCTCCTCGATCGACAGCAACCTGCCGGTCGCGTCGACCTCACCCACGCCGTACCGCTCGGGGTCCTTCACCTGGTACCCGAACAGCACGCAACCGTCCAAAGTGGACGCGTGGTGCTGCAGCGTCGACGAGAAGCCCTGGCCGTAGAAGATGTTGTCGCCCAGCACCAGCGCCACGTCGTCGTCCCCGACGAAGTCCGCGCCGATGATGAACGCCTCCGCGAGCCCGTTCGGCGCGGCCTGCTCGGCGTAGGAGAAGCTCATGCCCCACTGGGACCCGTCGCCCAGCAGCCGGCGGAACAGCGGTAAGTCCGTCGGCGTGGAGATGATCAGGACCTCCCGGATGCCGGCCAGCATCAGCACCGACAGCGGGTAGTAGATCATCGGCTTGTCGTAGACCGGCAGCAGCTGCTTGGAGACCGCCTGCGTGATCGGGTGCAGGCGGGTCCCGCTGCCACCGGCGAGAACGATGCCCTTCACCGGTAGTTGGTGAACTGCAGGGCGATGCCGAAGTCCGAACCCTTCAGCAGGGCGATGACCTCCTGCAGGTGGTCCTTCTTCTTGCCGGACACCCGCAGCTGGTCACCCTGGATCTGCGCCTGCACGCCCTTGGGCGCCTCGTCGCGGATCTTCTTGGCGATCTCCTTGGCCTTCTCCGACGAGATGCCCTGCACGAGGTTCCCCGTGACCTTGAACACCTTCCCGGACACCGCGGGCTCGCCCACCTCGAACGCCTTCATCGAGATGTTGCGCTTGACCAGCTTCTCCTGGAAGACGTCGATCGCCGCCTTGCAGCGCTCCTCGGTCTCGGAGGTGAAGGTGATCGCCTCCTCGCCGGCCCAGGCCACTGTGGTGTTCGTCCCGCGGAAGTCGAAGCGCGTGCTCAGCTCCTTGGCCGCCTGGTTGAGCGCGTTGTCGACCTCCTGCCGGTCCACCTTGCTCACCACGTCGAACGACGGGTCCGCCACGACTTCACTCCTCATCGAACTCGGGGTCACAGCCTGCGTCGATGCTACTGGGGGACCCCGATTTGGGGGCGCCCGAAGGTGTTATGTATTGTTCTGCCCGCACCGTTACGACGGTGTGGGGCGGGTTGCCCGAGCGGCCAATGGGAGCGGACTGTAAATCCGTCGCGAAAGCTACAGAGGTTCGAATCCTCTACCCGCCACAGCAGCAGAAAGACCCCCGTGACCAGGCAAGACAGGTCACGGGGGTCTTTGCATGTTGTACGGCTGTGTGCGGTCAGAACCGGGGTTGTACGGCGTCCTGTACCGAGGACGTACCGAAGTTTCCGCAGGGGTCCTCTCAGGCAGCCATCGGCGGCCGTCCGAAAGCGTCCTGGACGCGCTGGCGCGCGGAGCGCTCTCCGCCATCGATGCACTTCGCGTAGACACGCAACAGCACGGCAAGGCTGTGACCAGCCCACTCCGCAACTCGGGTGGCCTCTACGCCGGCGTTCAGCCAGAACGAGACACACGCGTGACGGAGGTCATACGGACGCTTGGCCAGCAGCGATGCGGCCACGCTGGCCGTGAACGCCGCCGTGCGCGCCTGGTCCCAGATCCGGCAGTAGGTCGAGCTGCCGATGCGTCCACCTCGTGGCGCCACAACGAGGTGGCCGTCCGGACCGGTACCGAACTCGTCAACGTGTTCGTAGACGATCAGCGCCAACTCTGGGCTGAGCGGCACCGGTCGGCCGTCGTCTTCTTCGCGGTGCTTGAGTTCGCGCTCTTCGTCAGCCTCACCGCTGTCTGTCCACTCTGCACCAACTTCGGGCGATGCCTTGGCCAGGTGAATGTCGCCCCACTCGCGCACCTCCCACTTCTGCTCATCCTCGTTCCACACGCGCGGCGGAAGGGTCACGTCCCCCAGCCGCAGGTTCGAAGCTTCCTCGGGCCGCAGCGCCGCGAAGTACATGAGCGCGAAGAACAGCACGAGCATGCGCCCCGTGCGGCCAAGCTTGCGCACTTCCGTCAGTACCGTGCGGAACTGAATCGGGTTCGCCACTGAGCGGCGGTCGACCTGGTGGATGACGGACTTGCGCTTCGTCGTCTCCACCTCGGTCATCGGGTTGTGGTCGAGAAGCTTCTTCTCCTTCCACGCGTACTTCAGAGCGTTGTTGAACGTCGTCCGGCGGAGTCGGATCGTGTCGCGAGCGGCCCTCTTGCCATCCACCTTCTTCTCGAACCTGCTCACGACCTGTCGAAGCACGTCGGGTTCGGCAAGGTCGGAAACCGCGCGGGTGTTCTGCGCCAACCACCCGAGTGCCGCGGTGATCTCCTGCGGGTGTTCGTCGTTCCTCCGCTCCTTGTTGAACAGCACCCGCATTGCGCGACGCAGGACGTTGTGCTCCGGTCGTCCGCGGTTGCTTGTGATCATTGCTTCGGTGATGGGCGCCAAAGCGTCGGCGATTGACTTCCGATGCTTTGGCGCGGCACCGTCCCACTTCATGTCGATGTAGTCGCGCACGAAGTCGTACCAAGACATTTCCGCGGACTGCTTGCGCACCTCGGACACCGGGAGCCCGGTCTCGGTGCAGAACGCCTCACCTTTGCTGGCCGCAAGCTTGAGTTCGGACTGGCGGTTCTCGGCTTGCGTCTGCTCCTTGTACGGCTCCTTGTAGCGCTCTCCGGCAACCGACCACTGGACCCAATACGTGGTCGTGCGCTTACCGCGGTAGACGTCAATGGCGTAGATCTTGACCTTGTAGCTGGTTTTCACGCCGCCACTCCGCATCCGTCAAGCCACGCGTCCACGTCGCGGCGGTCGAACCGCAGTTGCTTGTTGGGCAGCCGGGAGAACTTCGGCGCCCGCCGCTTCTTGATCCAGTCGTTGAGGGTCGAACGCGAGATCTTGAGTTCCTCGCAAAGCTCTTCGACCGTCAGCAGCTCACGCTTGGCCATTTGAGGCTCCCCCCTCGATCGCTGGCGTGGTTGGGTAGCGCGCCCAGGCGTCCGCAAGGCCGACCTGGTGGTCGTTGGCAAAGGTGACGTAGCCCTTTGCGTTGGTGCCGTTGACTTTCACGGTCACGGGGGCGACGTGGTATCGGCCGAGTTCCTTGGACAGACGCCGCGCGTCCAGCGTGCGGCCGTTGAGGTCTGCCCACGGCGCGTCGTCAAGCGAGAGCAGGTATCGCAGGATTTCCGTCGTGTGCAATCGATCGGTGCCAGCGATGGTGAACAGCGTCCGGAGGTCGGTGAGCAGCTGAACTCCGAGAGACGGCGTGACGCCGGTCTTGTCGTGAACGAAGTAGCTGCACGCTGCACGAGCGGTGACCGGCCAGTGCCCGCCGGCGGCATCGGCGATGGCGATGAGCGGTTCCCAGATCTCCGCGGCCCGGTCGGTGACGCCGTGCGGCATAGTCGGTTCGGCTTCTTCGAGCGCTTCACCGATGCTCGTGGCCCACGTTTCGAGCGCGTCTCGGATCGGCGCGGCCTCCCGCTCGACACGGCGTTCCATGTAACTCTGAACGTGTTCGTCACTACGGCGCTTGCGCAGGTGGATAGTGATGGCGCGAGTGTTGATGGTGTCGGGCAAGCTGCCCGCCAGTCCGGCCAACGCCGCCGGCGCGAAGATGGGCAGACGGTCCACCGTGATGCCGGTGGCCGCGTCACCGCGGCATTTGGGGATGGTGGCGCTGCGCTTGTAGCCGCCGTTGAGCATCCCGCGGACTTCCTCGTTCCCGCCTCCGCCCGAGGCGAAGATGGTGTCCACCTCGTCCAGCAGGATCGTGATGGGACCGGCGGCGACCATGCGCACGAGTGCCGCGGCGCTGCCGGACATCGTCATCTCCGCGGCCCTTGTGAAGTGCTTGGCCACCTCCAGGACGCGCGTCTTGCCCGACCCCGGTTCGGCGGAGGAGAGCACGAGACGCGGCGTGGTGTAGAGGTGGTCAGCCACCCACGTGTGGGCGTACCAGAGCGCGAGCATCGGCGCGCAGTGCTCGTGCGGGAACGCGGAGAACCGAGCGATGAAGTCACGGACCTGGTCGAGGATCTCGTGTCCAGGCAGCGCCGCCGGGGCGGGGACGATGCGGAGTGCGGCGGTCATGTGCGTGTCTCCTGACGGGGCGTGAAGCGGTGGCGGGTCATGCCGCGGCCTTGACGGAGTCGAGTGCGGTGACGAGTCGGCCGATGTGTTCGGAGACGGCGGGGACGACGGCGTTGCCGAGGGCGTGGATGTCGTCTCGCACCAGCCGACGGGGAACCCCATCAGCCATTCGAGCCAGCGGGGGTTCGGACGGCCAACGCCGCCGTACATCCGCCTTAGCTGGTTGCAGATCGACTCGCCGTCCCGCGTCGTGTAGCCCTTGTAGTCCCGCGCCACCGGGGTGCGCCACGACGAACAGTCGGCGTCGTCGGTGTGAGGCACCCAGGGCGCATGCTGAGACAACTGACCATTCGACAGTGAACCCGAGGTCGGATAGGTCGCTGAGGATGATCGAAAAAGCGTGAGTGTCCCTAAGGAGTGCGGGGACGTTTTCGGCGATGACGTATCGAGGTCGAACAGCGTGGATGACGTCGCGCATCCACGGCCATCCCCATCGCTCGTCCGTGAGACCGAGTTGCCGTCCGGCGGGGGAGAAGGGCTGGCAGGGGAATCCGCCGCAGACGGCGTCAACGGGGGGACGTGACTGGGAGGTCCACCAGGCTGGGGCGGTGCGGACGTCGTCATGGCGGTCAACCTCCGGCCAGTGGCGTTCGAGTACGGAGCGGGCGAACGGGTTGATCTCGACCTGGCCCACGACGGTCATGCCTGCGCGTTCGAGGCCCAGTTCGAGACCGCCGATACCGGCGAACAGCGACAGCACGTTCATGCGGCGCCCCGATCGGTGAACAGCGCTGCCGTGGTCATCGCGGCCTGTTCGGTCGGTGCCGTGCGGCGACGTGACGCGCCGGCGCGCAGGCCGTTTGCGATGGTGCGCAACACTTCCGCTTCGGTGCACTGGCACCGGTCGGTGATCATGTGCAGTGCCGCGTTGAACAACTCCGCCTCTGCTGTAGCCGCAGGGAGCATTCCGCCGCCCACAAGCTGCCCGAGTGCGACGGAGGCCACGAACAACGTCTTCGTGTGCGCCCCTGACTGCGCCCCTGCGACCCGGTCGCGCTCACCCCGGACGGCAGCCGCCACGTAGGCGGGCAACCGCTCAGAACGGCTCACAATCGGCGCTGTACGGGCCGCTGGTGGCTTGGGAGTGAGGCGGTGGACCAACCAGGTGGGCAGATCGACCGGTGCGGAGGTGTCGGAGGCCCAGTACTCGCCGTCCGGAGTGGTCGAGCAGGGCGCGACGACGTAGCCGCCGTGCGCACGGGTGTCGATCTTCCACCCGAGGCCGTTGCCGGTGTCGCCCTCGGTGTTGCGTAGTTCCACAGTGGATGGCGCGGTGAAGTAGTAGTGGGTGCCGCCGCTGGGGGTGTGGACGGTGTAGGTCTCCCACGGGATCGGTTGCCCCGCCTCTTCGCAGACGGCGGCGAACACGTCGTGGCCGTCCACGATGCCCGCCCGGTTCCAGCGCTCTGGGGGCACCTCGTCGGGTGACTTGCGGGTGTCCTGGTCGATCACCACGAGGTTGCTCGGTTTGGTGGCGATGGCGATGTTGTACGGCGCGGCGGACCAACATGCGGTGATCCGGGCGGGGTCGGTGGTGGCGCGCTGCTCCCACCCGAGGTGGCCGCCGGCGCACACTCCGGTGCGCGGGCAGGGACGGCGTGGTGAGTTGCCGTGCAGGGCTGGCTTCTTGGTGCCGGGGCGCAGCGGGAAGACGTGCCATCCGAGGCTGGCGTAGTGCAACGCGTGGTGCAGCAGCATGTTGAGGTCAGACATGACCGGGTCTCCTTGCGGTGGAGGAGGAACCGGGAGACGAGTCACGTCCCCCGGTTCACGTGGGGTGTTAGTCCTGGTCGTCTGCGCGGCTGGTGTTGATGGAGCCGAAGTTGAGTCCGATTTGGACGTCGACGTGCTCGCTGCCGTCCGCGACGTTGCGACGGGTCCGGCCGCTGGTGTCGCGCGGAGTGGTGGTGACGTTGAAGGTCATGGGCGCGTGGTTGACCTCGGTCTGGCTTTCGACCCGCCCGGCGCTCTGCGTGAAGTTGCCGATGTGGACGTCGCCGTGCTCGACACGCCTCCGCCGCTGGCTCTTCCGCTGCTGCTGCTGCTGCGACGTGCGGTCCTCGGCCTGCTGCCTGGTGTTTTCCTCGCGTACGGATGCCTTGGGCGGTTCGAGCTTCGTGCGCGGGGACGTCTTGGGCTTGCGGGGCTTCTCGCCGGTCACGTCCCTCTGCTGACCTGCCGCGGAGCGGGGCTTGACCAGGCCAGCCTTGACCAGCGGGGAGTCGTTCCAGTCCCGCGCCTCCGCGTCGGCCCGTGACTCGCCCGCGCGCCGCACACCGGTGTCCTGTGCAGCCGGACGCGCCGTGGTCGGCCTGACCGGCGGTGTCACGTCCCCCTGCTGACCTGCCGGTGAGGCAGGCTTCTGCGCGCGCTGCTGGCGCTTGTGCTCTTCCAGCGCGGTGACGGCATCCTTGACGGCGGCGTCAATCTCGAACTTGCCGCTGTCGCCAAGGCTTTCGTGCCGCTTGTTGCGCAGCCGCTGTACCTCGTCGTCCAGGCGGTTGGCGGTGCGGCGGTCGCCAGCGGCGAGACGCTCGCACATGTCCACCAGGGGCTGGAGTTCCTTGTCCGGTTCGCGGCGGACCATCGGGACGGCGTGCAGCTTGCGGACGAGGTCCTTCAGCGGTTCGGGCGTGCTGTCGGGGACCTGCGGCACCGGGGTGTCCGGGCCGTCCATGTTGCGCACCGCCTGCGACAGGCACAGCTTGGCGCGGCTGCCCTCGGGGAGCCGGTCGCGCAGCTCCTTGAGGTCGTTCACGGCCTGCTGGGCGGTGGTCTTGCGCATGACAACGTCGGTGGCGATGCGGCCCACGACGTTGGCCAGCGGTTCGCCGTCGACATCCATGCGGGCGTCCTGGCCCATGTAGCTGACCGCGGTCCCGATCGGACCGTCGTCGTGGTAGTGCAACGAGGTCTCATCCCCGAGGCTGCCCCAGGTGTTGTCCAGCAACGGCTTGTCGGACAGTTCGCCCGTGATCGGTGCGGGTGCGGACTTCGGTTCGGTCACGTCCCCGGCGTGGTCTGCGGCGTTGTCGTGATCGTGGTCGTGGTGGCGCATGGCTGACTCCTTGGCTGCCTGGACGTTGGCGCTGGCCTGGTCGAGGCGCTCCTGGGCTGCGGCGATGGCTTGCGGGTCGCCGGTGGCTTTGGCCTGGCGAAGCGCCTGGTTGGCGCGAGAGCGCTGCTTGCGGGCGGTCTGGGTGGCGCGGCTGCTGGCGGTACTGCCCTTGCAACGGCGTCCTCCGGCGCGGCACATGTCACGTCCCCCTGGTGACCAGCGGGTTCACTTCGTGCGGTTGCGGTGACGGCGGACCGCGTTGAGCGCCTTGCGTCCGGCGCGGAGCTTGAGGCCGTCGCCGTCGCAGCGCCTGCACAACTTGATGCCGCCGAACCCGCCGTGGTGACGGCCGATGCCCTTGCACGCGGGGCACTTGCGGAACGGGAAGGCCCAGCACGCCAGGCCGTAGGCCAGCGCGAACGCGGCGAGCAGCAGCCACGCGGTACCGCGGGCACCCGGAGCAATGTCACTGACAGCGACGACGAACAGGCCGAGGATCGTGAGGCGGAGGAAGGTCTTCGGGGACATCGAAGTGGCCTCTCAGGCTGGTTTTTGGGTGCGCGAGACCAGGCCCCCTAGGCACTAGGGCGCTGATCAGCGGGTATGCGGGTGTCTAGGGGAGGCTCTAGGTCTAGAGGGGGCAGGCCCTAGACCTAGAGCCGTAGCGGGTCTAGCTGCGCCGCTTCTTCCCGTCACGCTCGGTGAGCGCAGCGGCGATGGTGGAGCGTTCGACGCCCATCCGGTTGGCGCCCTTGCCCGTCTCCGGGTCGCTGCCCCACACCTGCTTGGTGGTGATGCCGAACGGCTTGAGCGCGGTCGACAGCGTGGTGGCCTTGGCCGCACCGGTCGGCAGGGCAGCCCACTCGCCGTAGACCGCGGGCCGCAGTTCGGCCAGCGCGTCCACAAGGGACTCCGACCAGCGCTTGTCGTTGGTGCCGAACACGTTGAGCAGGTCGGGCAGCAGCGTGTTGGCCGCTTCGACGTCCTCCACCTCCGCGTCGACGCCGGCGGCGTAGCCGGACAGGCTGCCCGCCTCCACCCGCATCGCGCGGGCACGGGCGGCGATGGCCTTGGCGCTGGGGGCATCGATGTAGACGCCCTTCACGGTCTGCGTCTCGTCACCGACGCCCTTGAGCAGGCCGATTCCCTTGTCACCAAAGGAGAACTGCGTGGCACGCTCACCGTTCTTGTACGACGAGGTACCCAGCACCATGTCGTTGGCGATCTGCCCGGTGACCTTGAGGCAGAACCGCAGGATGGCGTTGTCGCTGATGGCGGGCGGGATGGACTTCGAGTCCGGTCGCTGCGTGGCCAGGATGACCACGATCCCGGTGGCGGGGCCGCGTTTGACCAGGTCGGTCACGATCTCCTCGAACTCGCCGCCGTGCTCGGGGTGCTCGAACATCACCTGGCACTCGTCCACCCCCACCACGACCGGGTGCAACCCGAGAGACTTCTTGGACGCCAAGGGGGACGTGACCTTGTTCTCCGGGCACAGGTCCGGCGGAAGCTCCCGGATCACCTTGGTACGCCGCCGCATCTCGTCCCTGAGTTCCCGCAGGCACGCCAGGATGTACTCGATGTCCTCGGGGTCGTCGCCGGCGCGGTAGCGGTGCGCCACGACCTCCAACGGCGACAGGTCACCGGTTCCCTTGAGGTCGAACGCATACAGCGCGGAGCGCGGGTCCAGAGCGGCGATGAGCAGCAGCTCGCGCAGCGTGAACGTCTTGCCCATGCGCGGGATGGCACCCACGATGCCCGCGACGTACATGAGCACCACGTCCACCCACTTGCCGCGCACGTCGGTGCCGAACGGCTGAGGCTCGAACAGGTCGATCTTCTTGCCGGTGCGCAACGGCCACGCGGGCTGCGAGGCCTTGCTCATGTCCTTGTCGCCCACCCACAACACCAACCGTCCAGGGTGGACCTCCGGCTTGCCCTCCGGCCACACACAACCCAGCGGCCTGCCCAGACCGGAGGCGAGCTTCTCCCGCTTCTCGATCACGTCCGACGCGGTCACGCCGGCGGGCAGGTCCAGCTCCGCACGCCAGCCGGGGCCGTCGCGGGTGATGGGCGCGGTGAAGCCGATGGCGTGCGGGTTCTTGGCCAGTGCCTGGTTGATGCCGGAGATCCCGAGCACGGACAGGGCCTTCTCGACCGTGTCCGCGGTGAGCTTCGCGACGTGCGCGGAGACCACGGCACGCGAGACCACCGGCTGGTCCGCCGGGGTGCCGAGCTTGCCCAGCAGCGCGACGGCGAGGGTGCCGCAGGCCCACATCACCCAGGACGGCACCACGTCGGGCAGCAGCATCAACGCGGGGACACCGATGGCGGCGGTGATGACGAGGGTGAGCGTGCGGGAGACGACGCGGGTGTTGCGCTGCGCGGACAACTGCAGGTAGGCGCGGGTGTCCTCGTCACGTGCCGCGGCGGCACGCAGCACGCGGCCTTCGGCGTCCGAGGCCCACCGGCCTGTGGCCGCGGCCAGCAGCAGCGCACCGCGCGGGGACCGCACCGCCAGGCGCAGCAGGTACAGCGGGGACCGCACCGCGTGGTAGCCGGTGGCGTGCGCGTAGTGCCCCGCCACCCACTTCACGGTGTCGCGGGCCTCCTCCACCGACCGCAGGTATGTGGGGATGATCGGCTCACGCTTGGCCTCACGCAGGCGCCGAACCCAGTGCACGGAGTCGCCGCCGGGCTGGTCCACCAGCACCACCGGCCCGGTCACGTCCCCCTCGTCAGCGGGGGCGTCGTCGTCGACCAGCACACCCTCGATCACGGTGGCGGTCTCGGCGACCTCCGCACCGGGGACCGGGTGCAGGGGCGTCACGGTGGCGGTGTGCTCGGACTCGTCGCGGTCGTCGGGACCGGTCGCACTGGTCAGGGTCGTGACGGTCATCGCTGCACCTCAGACGTGTTGTGGGACAGGTGGACCAGGGCCGCCGCGCCACCCAGGACGAGGACAGGCAAGCAGGACACAAAGGTGGTGATCTGCCACGGCGCGGACGTCATGCCCGCGGCCGTCATCAGGTGGTAGGCCACCTGCCCGGACATGCCCAGCAGCAGCGCGGCGAACGTCGACCACATCGCGAACCGCCGTGCCAACGCGGACTTGCCGCGGTCGAGCCAGACCCGCATGGCATAGGCGGCGTAGGCCTCCATGCCCAGCGGGAGCGTGATCGCGGTGTTCAGCGTCCAGCCGCGGCCGATGCCGGGCAGCAGGTTCACCGGGCCGAAACCGGTGAGCTGACCCAGCCCAACCCAACCGCCCCAGATCGCGACGAACGCGCCCAACGCGATCAGGTACAGCGGCACGTTGCGCCACAACCCCGACGTCCGCGACGGCTCAGCCGCGTTCCCGATAGGGGACGTGACATCGGCGGGAACCCGCGTGGTGTCGGCGGTCGCGGGCGGTTCTGCGGCTGCCGTGACCTCGTCGACAATCCAGGCTGGAGCAGGCGCGGTGTCGACGTCGGCCACGATCGTGACCGGGGTGGTGTCGTCCTGGTCCTCGACCAGGGGCGCCGTGTCCGGGGTGGGCACGACCTGCAACCGGCGGGGGGTCGCCGGAACCGGTGCCGTCTCGTCGTCGGCGCCGGCGGGGGTGAAGCCGGACGCGCGCAACGCCGCCAGGGCCTCCACGGCCTTGGGGTGGCCCACGTTGCACCGCTGCTTGATCTGCCGCAGCGACGGCCAGTCTCCGAGTTCGGTAGCCATGGCGCGCACGCGTTCGGTGAGCTGGTCGAGCTTGGGTGGGTAGGCGCTGGTCATCGAACAGCCTCCTCACTGACGCGAGCACGGGAACGGAAGTGGTGTCCGGAAAGGCCCGGACGGTGGGACGGGGACAGGTGCCGCAGAGCGGCGGCGATGGCCAGACCGGCGAGGGCGAACACCGCGAACTGGACACCGGGGTTGTCGGCCGTGGCGTGAACCAGCAGCCACAAGCCCAGACCGATCCCCGCGGCGGTGACCAGCAGCTTCCACAGCAGCACCACCGCAGCGGCGGCCAACGCCAGGCCGATCACGAGCGCGAGAGGCGGGAGGGTGGTCATCGCGTGCCCTCCCCGTTCTCGCCGCCGCGCATGACGATGGCGGCGTGGGAGAACTCCGCGGCCAGCGCGCACGCCTCGGTGTGCTCCGGGTGCGACGGGTCCACGGTGATCAGCGAAAGCAGCTTCACGCCGAACGCGAACCAGTCGGCCACGGCAGCGTCCGCCGCCTGCATGCCGGGGTCGAGCAGACGCCAGCCGGTCAGGATGTCGCTCAGCCGCGGCTGTGCCGCGATGAGCGTGAGGTTGGTCGTGGTGGACACTGGTGTGCCCCTTTCGGTCTGGTGATCGCTTGGGGTGTCAGGACCCGAGCCGGTGGAGATGTCTGGCCGGACGGCCACCGGTTCGGGGCGAAGTCAGACAGCGGCGGTGAGCAACGCGGCGAAGAACAGCCACGCCCAGTGCCACGCCTGGTCGAGGGCGTACGCGCCGGTACCCAGCGAGGGGTTGTCGTCGCGGTCGAGCCTGGGGGAGCCGAGGCTGTAGAACTGCGCCTTGCCCAGCCGCGCGGCGAGGCCCGCGAGCGTGAAGCGGCGGTCCGCCCAGTAGTGCGTCACCGCCGACACGGCCTGTCCGGTGACGAAGCCCAGCGGACTGACCGCCAGACCGAGGACCGCCCACAGCAACAGCACGGTCGCCGCCGTGAGTGCCGTGTACGACAGGACGTGCATCGCGCAGGCGATCCGCCCGGCGTGGCTGTGCTGGCCCTTGGTCGCGGCCTGGTGACTGGTCTGCACCCAGTGGTCAGCGACGTTGTGCGCGACCAGCAGCGCGGGAAGAACAACGGCGAAAGTCAGAGCGGACATGTGCATGATCAGTTCTCCAGTTCCTTGCGCGTGCGGCGACCGACGCTGGGCTTGCCGGGGGTGATGCGCGTCGCCTCGGCATGGACGACCCTGCGCGCGAGGAGCTGCACGGTGACGTACACGCGGCCCAGGACCGATTGCCCGCGGTTCTTGTAGAAGCCGCTGACCTCCTGCACCTCGAACACCTCGCGCAGCGCCGTAACGGCCTGCTCGATCTCCTGGGGCGTTCCCTCAAGGCGGATCTTCACGCGGCCTGTCCGTTCTGCTCGTTTTCGTTGGCTTCAAAGCACTTCCAGCACTGGTGGGTGCTGGTCGGAACCACGTACAGCGGGTCCTTGCCGCAGGTGCAGCAGATGCGGCGTGCGAGGTTGGCCTTGGCCAACGCGGTCCACTTCGCCGGCGTCATCGGCCGCACCGGCGCGGCGTTCGCGATCAGGTACAGCGACGCGAACCACGTCTTGCCCGACCGGTTGTGCCTGCCGTACAGCACGGCCACCGGGTCGCAACCGTTGGGACGCAAGCCCATCGCCCGCAACTGCCGGTACGTTGCGAGCTTGTCCCGCGGCGCGCAGCCGAACGACAGCAACGGCAAACCGTCATGCACGCCGCGGGTGTACTGCGGGCCGTCGGCCCACGGCACCAGCGCGGTCGTCCAGGGGAACGTCTTGCCCGCCATCACTGCCCCTGCGACGACTGGTCGAGGTGCTGCAAGATCTCGAACGCCCGACCCGAGGTCACCACGTTCCCGTCCTGGTCGATCGGCCCGCGGTACCCCGACTCACGCAGGTCGAAGAACCTCGTCTCCGCCGGGGTCTCCGGCTTACCGTCCACACGACGGCTCGACCCGCGCCCCATCACGCGGCCTCCGTCCCGGACGGAACGGCCGTGGCCTGAACGCGCAATACCCGCACGGTGCGACCAGTCAGCTTGCGCGCCACCCGGCGCTCCCAGCGCACCGCCGCAACGCCGTCCAGCAACCGCGACGTCGGAACCGGCATGTCCGCCAGCTCCGCGTCCACCTCCGCGATCAACACGTCGATCGCGTCCTCGTCCAGCCCGTCCGGGCTGAACGTCGCGACCTCCTGGTTCCTGTACACCTGGTGCTCTCCTTCAGCTTGACTCACCTGGCTAGTCAGGTGGTGACTGAGGATGAGCTTGGCCTACATGGCTAGTCATGTCAAGCGGTTGGCTGAACAAAGACTGTCTTGGCTAGTCAGGCCCTGTATCCTCGTCCGCATGGATGCGCTCGACTACCTGGACGACCTGGACCCCGATGACCCGCGTACGGAGTCACAGCAGATCGCGAACAAGCTTCGTGCGGCGATCTTGACGCGGAAGCTCCAGCCTGGTGACAAGCTGCCTTCGCAGCCTGAGCTTGCGGCGAGGTACGGCGTCGCACGGGAAACGGTGAAGGCGGCGCTTCGAGTGCTTGCCGGTGAACGCCTGATCGTTAGCCGTCAGGGCAGCGGCACGTTTGTGCGCGCCCAGACGGAGCGTCCTGTCGGACTAAGGCCGCATGTCGAAGCAGCATTCGAGCGAAACCATGTGTCAATTGACTTTGCCGGGTTTGGCAGTGAAACGTTGCGCAACACGCTGTCTGAGGTGCTCGACAAGGTGCGTGCCGGTCGTTTGACGCCGGAATCAATTGCGGTTCGGATCATGGTTTCTGACATGGCAGTTCCTATGGCGTTGCCATGCCGGGCAGATACGGGAAAGGATGACCCTGACGTCCGGAAGCGACAAGCGCGCATTACTAGGCGAGCCATTGAGAGCATCGTTGACGAGGTGCAGGAACTGGCAGATCTTGGGCTGGTGAAGTCTGCAACCGCTCAGGTTCGCGTTCACGGGGTCGCACCAGTGTTCAAGCTGTATATTCTGAACAACGAGGAAGCTTTCTTTGGCTTCTACCCGGTTGTTGAACACTCCGTATCGATCAACGGTGAAGCGGTGCCGATCTATGACCCGATGGGCAAGGATGCAACCCTCTTCCAGTATTCGGTAAGTGCTGAGGATGACACATCAACGGCATCTGAGTATGTATCGCAGGCTCGAACGTGGTTTGACTCGCTCTGGAACACAATTGCGCAGGAGTATGCACGTGACTGACTCGTACGAGTTGTTGCACCGGGCAAGCGCTGTGTTGTTTGACTTCGACGGCCCGGTTTGCAGTGTCTTTGCTGGCTACCCTGCTCCGACGATCGCGGGTGAGCTGCTGCAGTACCTATTGGGCCAGAACGTTGAGTTGACGTCCGAGGTTGCGAGCGAGACCGACCCGATGGAGGTCCTGCGGTGGACGGGCGCCAATGAACCGGGTCTGACGGCACAGGTGGAGGACCGCTTGTCCGATGCGGAACGGAAAGCGGTAGAAACAGCCGCGCCGACACCCTTTTCAACGGAGGCAATCCAGGCTGCTCGCAGCCGAGGGCAACGTGTCGCGATCGTAAGCAACAACTCTGCTGGGGCGGTCGAGAAGTATCTGTCTGCACACGGCCTTACCGCTCAAGTCGAGTTGGTGGTCGGTCGGGCCTATGCGGAACCCTCGCGTATGAAACCGAATCCAGAACCGTTGCTGCGCGCGGTCGAAGCATTTTCCTTGAGGCCGGAAGACTCTGTCCTCATTGGGGATGCGCTAACTGATATCGAAGCTTGTAAGCGGGCTGGTGTGCGTTCGGTCGGCTATGCAAAGGACGAGACCCGCGAAGTCGCGTTGACTAGTGCTGGTGCTGAACTTGTCATTACCAGCATGAGTGCTGTAGCCGGAGGGGGATTGGTCTAGTGGGCGGGGGTCCTTTCCTCTCAAGTCCGTAACTGCCGTAACTGCCGTAACCTCCCTGGTCAGGCGGTTACGGATAGCCGATCGGGCCCGTAACCGGGTACGGCTATCCGTAGGCGGTTACGGATGCCCAGACTCATCCGTAACCGCCTGACCTGCATGGTTACGGCAGTTACGGCAGTTACGGACTTTGAGGGGACGGGGTAGCCGCCGGCGATTCGGTGTGGCATTGGTTCACCCCCTCCGGCTACAGCAGTTCTTGTCTTGGCGTCCACGCGATCGAGTGATGGCCGTCGACTCATGCGGGTCGTAGCGTCCGCGGGATGGACGTAGACACGGCTAGGCGTACGTTCCCGCACGGCACGAGGGTTCGCGTCGTGGCTGGGCCACTTGCCGGGCAGACCGGGGCCGTCGTCGGCATCGATGTTGAGGTGGCTGAACAGGTTGGTGAGGCGGTGCTGACGATCGACGTGGGCGCAGACTTCGACGAGTCCGTGGCGCCCAGCGAAGTTGAGATCATCGGGCCGCCGTCAGCCTGACCGGCAAGCTAGAGTGCCCGCTGTACCGAGGACGTACCGAGGTACAGGCCCAGACAAGAGTTTTGGCAGGTCAGAGGCGCCTCTGGTGGCGGTCTGTAAATCCGTCGCGAAAGCTACAGAGGTTCGAATCCTCTACCCGCCACAGCAACGATGGGCCTCTGACCGAGCTGGTCAGAGGCCCATCGTCGTACAGCGGCCGTTGGTGCAGAGGGGGACTCCGTGCGCACGCAGATGGCGACCGAGGCCGGTAGATCGACCGCGCCGAGCGAGGACCGCGCGCTCGTGGGCCCGAACCTGCTCGCCGTGCTGGACGGCGTGACGGCCAAGCCGGAGAACGGCTGCGTGCACGGCGTCGGCTGGTTCGCCGACCAGCTCGCCGCGGAACTGCTGCGGTTCGCGCACCTCGGACCGGCTCCGGCGCTGGCAGAGGCCATCACGCAGACCCGCGAGCTGCACTCCGGCAGCTGCGATCTCGATCATCCCGACAGCCCCAGCGCGACGGTGGGACTCGTCCAGGTCTCCGGAGACGTGCTGCGGTACCTCGTGCTGGGCGACGCCACCGTGGTGATCGACACCAAGCAGCAGTTGCACGTCGTGAGCGACACCTCGACCAACCGCACGGCCGGTGCGAACCTCGCGGACGTTGAGCACGCGCTCACCGGGGAAATCCCGCTGCAGGAGGTGCGGCGCGTCGCGATCCTGTCCGATGGTGCCGCGCGGGCGGTCGATCTGTTCAATCTCTTCGATTGGCGTCAGGCGCTCGAACTGATGGCGGCGAACGGGCCGGACGATCTGATCCGCAAAATGCGGGCGGTCGAAAAGGAAGACGCCAAGGCCGTCGATTGGCCGCGCAAGAAGGTTTCCGACGACGCGACGGTCGTCTATCTGGAGCGGTAACGCTGCTCAGTGCCGCGGCGCGGGTTCCACGCCGCGGCGGCGCGCGATCGCCTGCATGTTGTCCTCGCCCCAGTCGCCCAACGGCAGCAGCGCCTCGTTCAGCCGCACCCCGAGCGGGGTCAACGAGTACTCGACGCGTGGCGGGACCTCGTGGAACACCTCGCGGTGCACGAGCTCGTCGGCCTCCATCTCACGCAGCACCTGGATGAGCATCTTCTCGCTGATGCCCGACACGGACCGGCGCAGCTCGCCGGTGCGCAGCGGGCCGTGGTGCAGCGCCCAGAGGATCAGGACCTTCCAGCGGCCGCCGATCACGTCGATCGCCGCGTCCAGGCCGCAGGAGTACTTCCGAGGCAACATGCTGGATCCTTACCGAAAGGTGGGTACCTGACAAAATAGTAGGTACTTGTCGCTTCGACAGTGGCCGAACGAGCATTTCCCGCATGGGGATCAAGAAAACCGTGAGCGTGCTCGGCCTGGGGCGGATGGGCAGCGCGCTCGCCACCGCCCTGGTCAACGAGGGCTACGAGGTCACCGTCTGGAACCGGTCGGACAAGTCGGCTCCGCCGAACACGAACCGGGTCGCGACAACGGAAGAGGCGTTCGAGGCGGACGTGGTCGTCACCTGTCTGTCCACTTACGACGCTCAGCGGCCGCTGCTCACCAAGGCCGTGAAGACGCTCGTCAACCTGACGTCCGGTACGCCGGAGGAAGCCCGCGCCACCGCGCGGTGGGCGGAGGAGAACGGCGTCGAGTACGTCGACGGCGTGATCATGGCTGTGCCGCAGCAGATCGGCACCGAGCAGGCGCGGATCCTGTACGGCGGACGGCAGGAGCACCACGTCCTGCAGGCGTTCGGCGAACCCGTCCACCTGGGCGAGGACGCCGGTCTGCCCGCCCTGTACGACCTGGCCCTGCTCGGGATCATGTGGTCGGTGTTCGGCGGATTCCTGCAGGCGCAGGCGCTCGTCCAGACCGCCGGGATCACGCCGCGGCAGTTCACGCCGCTGGCCACCGACTGGCTCGCCACCGTGAACACCTTCCTGCCCAGGCTGGGGGAGCAGACCCGGAGCGGGGACTACGAGACGGAAGTGTCCGCATTGGACATCAACGTCGAAGGGTTGCGCCTGCTCATCCGCGCCAGTGCGGAACAAGGTCTCGACGTCACGGTTCCGCAGGCACTGCACGAGCTGTTCCAGCGCGCCCAACGCAACGGTCACGGCGCGCACAGCGTGGCGAGCGTCATCGAGGAGATCCGGAAGTGAAGCACCTGGGGAAGAAGGCCGTCGTCATCGGCGGTACGCACGGCATGGGTCGCGCGACGGTGGAGAAGCTGGTCGCGAACGGTGTCGAGGTCGTGCTGACCGGCCGCACCGTGCGGCAGGCCGAGGGGCTGAAGGCGCACGCCGTCGCGTCCGACGTGACGAGCCCCGACGACATCGCCGAGCTCAAAGCCGAAGTGGCGCAACGGTTCCGCCAGATCGACCTGTTGTTCATCAACGTCGGCTTCTCCACTCTCACGCCGTTCGACTCGACCAGCGAGGCCGACTACGACCGCACGTTCGACGTGAACACCAAGGGTGCGTTCTTCACGGCCCAGCACCTGGCGCCGCTCATCGGGGAAGGCGGCTCGATCGTCTTCACCACGAGCGTCGCCACCGTCCTGGGCACGCCCGGTCTGAGCGTCTACGCGGGCGCGAAGGCGGCGGTCCGGGCGTTCGCGCGAGGGCTCGCCGCGGAGCTGGCGCCGGGGAACGTCCGGGTCAACGTGGTCAGCCCGGGCTTCATCGACACGCCGTCGATGGGTGTGACCGGTGTGCCGCAAGAGGTTCTGGACGCGTTCAAGGAGCAGGGCGACGAGAGGACACCGCTCAAGCGGCACGGCACGATGGATGAAGTCGCCGACGCGGTGCTCTTCCTGGCGTTCGACGCCACCTTCACCACCGGCGCCGAGCTGGCCGTCGACGGCGGTCTCGGCCAGGGACTGGCCGCGTAGAAAAAATCTTCGAGGAACCTGTCACACACGCGTCGCCCGTCGGGTCGAGAGGGCAGAAGACGATGAAGACAGGGAGAACGAAGATGAGGATCGCCAACCCGATCATGTCCGTGCCCGGCGCGATGAAGGCCTTGCTCGACCTGTCCGCGGCGGCCGGGAAGACGGGGCTGGACAAGGACTACGTGGAGCTGATCTGCCTGCGCGTCAGCATCGTGAACGGCTGCGGCATGTGCATCGACTACCACACCAAGCTGTTGCGCGAGGCGAAGGTGGCGGACGAGAAGATCTACGCCGTCGCCGGCTGGAGGGACGTGCCGTACTACACGGACGCGGAGAAGGCGGGGTTCGCGCTCGCTGAGGAGATGACGCGCGTGCACGTCAGCGACGACGTGTGGAACGAGGCCGCGAAGCACTACACCGAGGACCAGCTCGCGGGCCTCACGATCGCCATCGGCGCGATCAACCTCTGGAACCGGGTCAACGTGGCCACGCAGCAGAAGGTGGCCTGAACGAGGTTGAAGCCGGCGCGCAAGAGCTTCCTCTCTCTTGCGTGCCGGCCTCAGCGCGCAGCATACCCCATGTCGAACACATGTTCGATCATTGGGCGGTCAACACGCCGATCAACTGGCGGCGAGAGCCGCCCGGCCGTCGTCGGTCAGCTCGGCGCAGACACGCCGGCCGAACGAGGTGGGCTGCGCGGGGCGCAGCAGTCCCGCGTGCACGAGGTCGTGCGTCGCCATCTGGTCGCAGCAGGGCAGCCCGTCGACGTACAGCTCGGGCTCCGTGCCGCCGGTGACCTCGGCACGGCCCGCCTCGACGGCCCGCAGCATCGACCTTGCTCTTCCGCTGAGTTCCATCTCGACCCCCCAGGATGTGGTGTCCGAATCCGCTACCCCTTTGTCGAAATAGAGGCCGGATTCGTTCCACAAGTACGGTGTCGTTTGGGTTCTTCGCTTGTGTGAACGGGTAGATCATGCGCCACTAGGCCGTTCGGGTCGCGAAGACACGCCGGGAGAGCCGCGCGGTCACGATCTCAGGGCCGGGCGACGAACCCAAAGCGTCCAGCTCGGCCGGTACCCGTGCGAGTACCAGAACGGCGTCGAGCGCGGGTTCGGCAGGGCGTGGTGGAGCAGCGTCGACGCCACTCCGGAACCGTCCAGGAGGGCGTGCACGTGCGCCACGAGTGCGCTGCCCGCGCCCGTGCGGCGGGCATCGGGCCGTACGCCGAGGTGGCCGATGTACGCGAACGGGTGGGCGCGCGCGTACCGCTCGATCCACAACGCGTCCTCCGGCATGTCGACGTAAACCATGCCGACGGGCGTGTCGCCGCGGACCGCGAGCCACATCGACTCGGTGGGGCGGTCCAGCACGTCGGCCAGCGAGGCCCGCAGGTGCTGCGCGCTGTTGGGGCGTTCGGACACCATCCCGAAGGCCTCGTCGTACCTGATGGTGCCGAGGTTGAGCTCGACCGCGACGTCGAGGTCCGCGTGCGTCGCGGGACGGACGTGCACGTCGGACGGGCGCTGTGCGACGACGTGCCCGGCGCGGCGTTCGGCGATCACGACCAACGGCGCGAAGCCGTGGCGGATCAGCGGAAGCGCGTCGGTGGTCTCGTGGCTCGGCAGCGTCACGATCGCCGCGGTGTCCGGGTCGTCCACGCCGGTGAGCCGGGTTTCCCACTCGTCGAGCAACGCGGGCAGGTCCCAGCCGGGTTGCCAGGTCAGACCGTGGGTGCGCAGTGCCCCCCAGGTCGGGAGCAGTGAGTCCGGGTCCGTCTCGCGGTAGGAAAAGAGGTCGGCCACGCCCCATCTGAACATGGCAGGGTCACAGGCGTGGAGATCTACGTGGTGGATTCGTTCACCGACCGGCCCTTCGCGGGCAACCCGGCCGGTGTCGTGCTCCTGACGGAACCCCGTGACGACGCCTGGATGCAGGCCGTCGCCGCCGAGATGAAGCACGCCGAGACGGCGTTCGTCACCCCCGACAACCACCTCCGGTGGTTCACCCCGACGGTCGAAGTCGACTTGTGCGGGCACGCCACCCTGGCCACCGCGCACGTGCTGGGCGGGGAGCAGAAGTTCACGACGCGTAGCGGAGTCCTCACATGCGTCAACGACGACGGATGGGTCCGGATGGACTTCCCGGCGGACCCGCCAGAGTTGACTGACCCGCCAATCGGACTAGCGGAAGCGCTGCCACATGCGACGATCAAGTCCGTGTCGCGCGGGCGCTTCGATTATCTGGTCGAGGTGGCCGACGCCGCGGAAGTCCGTTCCTTGCGACCTGATGTCCAAGGACTGACACAGATTTCGTCACGCGGAGTAATCGTCACGGCGACTGGCGACGGTGAAGCGGATGTCGTGAGCCGGTGCTTCTACCCGCGGGCCGGAATCCCGGAGGACCCCGTCACCGGTTCGGCGCACTGCACGCTCGCGTCCTATTGGGTGCCGCGGCTGCAGCGCGCTGACCTGCTGGCGGAGCAGGCGTCACCGCGCGGGGGGTTCGTGCGCGCGACCCTCACCCAAGATCGCGTACTGCTCTCCGGGCAGGCCGTGACAGTGCTCCGAGGGTGGCTGAGTGTGTAACCACGTCTGGGTGAATCGACGTCACTAGGGGTGCTCGACCTGCCATTTCGTCCCCCGAGCGGGGTACATTGGTGCCCCTGGAGGGGTCCTGATCGCCAAGTGCGGGACCCCTCAGTCACGCCTTGAGGTTCCCCCACCCCAGGCCGACGAGGAGGCTGGATGTCCGACCGAGCGTCGGCCCCCGTGTCGGACTCGGCCGCCTGGTCGGCCAAGTCGACCAACCGCGCGTTCAGCGCGTTCGCCGTCACCCTCCTGGTGGCCGGCGTCGTCTGCGCGGGCATGGTCGCGGCCTGGCTGCCGGACAGGGAGACCACCTCCCTCTTCTGGATCGGCCCGCTGCTCGTCGTCGGCTTCCTGCTGGCCGAGCAGCTCGCCATCAACGTCGACGTCCGCAGCGGCGTCGCGTGGACCATCTCCTTCACCGAGATCCCGCTGGTCCTGGGCCTGCTCGTGGCCCCGTTCGAGGTCGTGCTCGCCGCGCACGTGGTCGCCGGCGTGGGCACGTTGCTGGGCAGGCGGATCCTCGACCGCGCCGTGTACAACGCCGGCCTGATGTTCATGGAGATCTCGGTCGCGTTCGCCGCCTCCGAGGCCGTGAACAAGATCGTCGGTGCCGGTGGGCCGTTCTGGGCGGGTGCGTTCGTCGGCACCATCACCGTGCCACTCCTCGCGAGCGTGCTGGGCCTCTGCGCGTTGCGGCTCATGGGCAAGTCGATGCGCGTCGGCAACAGCGTCCGTCTGGTGCTGCAGACGCTCGTCGTGGCGCTGCTGAACACCTCCGCGGGCCTCGTCGGCTACCAGATCGTCTCCACCACCGCGTGGGGCGGCGTCCTGATCGTCCTGGTGCTCGCGGGCATCGTGGCCACCTACCTCGCCTACTCGGGCCTGCTGCGCGAGCAGCGCGACCTGGAGGCGTTGAGCGAGGTCAGCCTCCGTGTCGCGAGGTCGGGACAGCACGGCACCGGCCCGCGCCAGCCCGACGACGACCTCACCACGGGCGCGGAAGAGGACGAGTGGCAGCTCATCGCGGAACGCATCCGCGAGCAGCTCAACGCCAACCGCGTCGTGCTGCGCCTGCGCACCGACCCGCAGGAAGCCATGATCACCCTCGTCGCCGGCGAACCGCTGCCCGACGAGATGACCGCGACCGACCCGCGGGCCGTGCGCGAGGACCCGATCCTGCAGCTGCCCGGCACGCACGTCCGGTACTACCGCGTGGCCGACGCGACCGAGGACGTCACCGAGGCCCTGCTGCGCCGTGACGCGCAGGAAGCGCTCGTCGTCCCGTTGCGCGGCGCGACCCAGCTGCTCGGCGCAGTCGAGGCGCACGACCGGCTGTCCCGCTGGCGCGGTTTCGGCAAGGCGGACATCCAGCTGCTGCGGACGCTGGCCTCGCACCTCGCGACGGCCGTCGACAACCGGCGCCTGCTCGCCCGGTTGCGCCACGACGCCTACCACGACCCGCTGACCGGTCTGCTGAACCGGCCCGGCTTCCGCGAAGCGTGCGCCGAGCCGCTGCGCGAGTCCCAGAGGGGAGTGGTGCTGCGGATCGACCTCGACATCCTGTCGACGGTGTCCGACGCGCTGGGCCAGGCCTGGGGAAACCGGATGGTCGTCGCCGCCGGACGCCGGCTGCGCGACGCCCTCGGCGCCGACGTGCCGCTGGCCCGGTTGGAAGGTGGCGCGTTCGCCGCGTTCCTCGACGACACCCGCGCCGCTACCGCGCACGAGATGGCCGAACGGTTGCGGGCAGGGCTTTCCGTGCCGTACCCGGTCGACCGGCTCACCGTCGAGGCCTCCGCGGTCGTCGGCTACGCGTCCAAAGCGGACTCCGAGACCGAGGACCTGGACCCGGACGCGTTGCTGCAGCGCGCCGACGTCGCGGTGCGCGCGACGTCGGAGGGCACCCCGGTCAAGGCTTATTCGCCCTCGATGGGCCAGATCTTCCTGCGCCGCTTCCAGCTCGTGACGCAGTTCCGCCAGGCCGTCGAGACCGGCCAGATCTCGGTGCACTACCAGCCGAAGGTCGCGCTGCCGTCCCGCCAGGTCGTGGGCGCGGAAGCGCTGGTGCGCTGGACACATCCGGAGTTCGGCCGCGTCGACCCGGACGAGTTCGTGCCGGCCGTCGAGGCCACCGGTCTCGTGGACGTGCTGACCGACTTCGTGATGGACAGGGCCCTGGAACGCGTCCGGCGCTGGCTCGACCGCGGGCTGCGGATGTCCATCGCCGTCAACCTGTCCGTGCGGACGCTTGGCGACGAGGACTTCCCGAACCGCGTGGCGGCGGCGCTGGAGCGCCACGACGTGCCGTCCGGGCTGCTGACCTTCGAGCTCACCGAGTCGGGCGTCATGGCCGATCCCGAGCGCGCTCTGCCGGTGCTGCGGCGCCTGCACGCGATCGGTGTCGTGCTGGCGGTCGACGACTTCGGCACCGGCTACTCCTCACTGGCGTACCTGCGGCAGCTGCCGGTGGACGAGGTGAAGATCGACAAGTCGTTCGTGCTCGGGATGGGCACGGACCTCGGCGACATGGCCGTGGTCCGGTCGATCGTCGAGCTCGGGCACTCGCTCGGCCTCGTCGTGGTTGCCGAGGGCGTGGAGGACGACGCCGCTCGCGACCAGTTGGTCGGGATGGGCTGCGACGTGGCTCAGGGGTACCTGATCTCGCGGCCGCTGTCCGAAGATCGGTTCGAGGCGTGGCTGCGTGCACGAACGGTGCAGGTCAGGGGTGCCCGCGATGAGACGGTGCTCACCTTGGTGCACTAGAGGCACCCCCGGATTTCGTTCTTGGTGGACGCGTGTTGTAGAGTTCTCCTCGCTCGGCAAGAACGAAAGAGCAAGCCCCTTTAGCTCAGTCGGCAGAGCGTCTCCATGGTAAGGAGAAGGTCTACGGTTCGATTCCGTAAAGGGGCTCCACTACTGGCCGCAGTGCTGAGCGCTGCGGCTGTAGTTGTGTAAAGCGGTGTAGCTCAGTTGGTAGAGCAAGCGGCTCATAATCGCTGTGTCGCCGGTTCAAGTCCGGCCACCGCTACGTGAGTGGGTGAGGTGTGTCCGCGGAGAGCGCGGACCTTCCTCACTCCGCAGTAACATTCCCTGGGGGCTTCGCCCCCAGACCCCCTTCAGTCGTCAGGTCTCTGATGGCGTGGGGGCTGGAATCGGGCAGCAACCTCGTTGCCCAACCCCGCCGGGCGGTAAGCCCGTACCGGATGCCTCCTCCGAGGCCGGGGACCATGAGCTCTCAGGAAGGCAAGGACCGTGGCTGCAACCGACGTACGCCCGAAGATCACCCTCGCGTGCGAGGAGTGCAAGCACCGGAACTACATCACCAGGAAGAACCGGCGCAACGACCCGGACCGCCTGGAGATCAAGAAGTTCTGCCCGAACTGCAAGACGCACCGCGCGCACAAGGAAACCCGCTGAGCGCGTAGCAGGTCTTCGACGAGGCCCGTCCCACATCTGGGGCGGGCCTCGTCGCATATAGGCTCCTCGGGTGCCTCTCGATCCCGCCTTCATCGGACGCAGTTATCCGCCGTCGCAGCCGTACGACGTGAGCCGCGAGAAGATCCGCGAGTTCGCCGACGCCATCGGTGCGACCAGCCCGGCCTACCGCGACGCCGACGCCGCGAAGGCGTTGGGGCACAGGGACGTCATCGCGCCGCCGACATTCGCGATCGTGGTGTCGATGAAGACCAACGAGACGGTCATGTTCGACCCGGAGCTGAAGCTCGACTACAGCCGCGTCGTGCACGGCGACCAGAGCTTCGTCCACCACCGGCCCATCACCGCGGGCGACCAGCTCGTCAGCGTGGCGCACATCGACGCCATCACGTCCCGCATGGGCAACGACATGGTGACCGTGCGGACCGAGATCAGCACGGTCGACGGCGAGCTCGTCACCACCGCCAAGTCGATGCTCGTCGTGAGGGGAGAAGACGCGTGACCAACGCAGCTGTCGGTACCGAACTGCCGGCCCTGTCCGTCCGCCTCAGGCGCGACGACCTGGTGCGCTACGCGGGCGCCTCGCTGGACTTCAACCCCATCCACTGGAACGAGAAGACCGCGAAGGCCGTCGGCCTCCCGGACGTCATCGCGCACGGCATGCTGACGATGGCCGTGGCGTCGCGGATCGTCGCGGAGTGGGTCGGCGACCCCGGCGCGATCGTCGAGTACGGGTGCCGGTTCGGCCGGCCCGTCGTGGTGCCCAACGACGACGAGGGCGCGCTGGTCGAGGTGACCGCGAAGGTCACCAAGGACTTCGAAGACGGAACTGTGAAGGTCAACATCAACGCGAGCTTCGAGGGCAAGTCGGTCCTGACCGGCGCATTTGCTCGCGTGCGTGTTTCCTGACACATGCGATCGGCCACAGTTGTACGACCCTGATTCGTGTTCTCGGCACTCGTATGGGTAGGCTGTGCGACAGGCCGCTCGACAGATGCTTGGGCGGTCTGGTTGGAGTGGTCGGGACTGGCTCCCGTACACTTCCTGCGTGGCCAGGGGGTCTCTCGTGGATCCCGAAGGGGTGTAGCTCAACTGGCAGAGCAGCGGTCTCCAAAACCGCAGGTTGCAGGTTCAAGTCCTGTCGCCCCTGCTGTCGAAGCGTCATGGGTGGAGTGGAGGACGGCATGAGCGAGGGCCGCGAGCAGGATCTGCCGGAGGAGCGCGAAGGCGCTGCCGTCCGGCCGTCCACTGCTGCGGCGCGGCGTGAACGTCGTGCCTCCTCTCGCCCGGCCGCCCGCAAGGACGGCAGCAGCGCTGAGTCGAAGAAGAGCGTCGTCAAGACCGACTCCTCGGACGAGGACGCGAAGAAGGGTCGCCCGACCAAGACCCGTGACGGACAGGAGAAGCGTCCCTCGCTGATCGGGCGGTTCTTCCGCTACCTCCGCGAGGTCATCGGCGAACTCCGCAAGGTGATCTGGCCGACGCGCAAGCAGCTCGTCACCTACACCGGCGTCGTGCTGGTGTTCGTGGTCTTCATGGTTGCGCTGGTGTGGGCTCTCGACCTCGGCTTCGGCGCGGCTGTTTTCGAGCTGTTCGGCTGAGCCGGACAGCTGCCGCTGCAATCAGGAAGCGAGATCCACAGTGACCTCCGATAACGGCGTCGACGCCCAGGAGCTGACCGACCTCACCGACGACGAGGTGTCCGAGGACACCGCGGTCGACGAGACGGTCGAGTCGGAGGCTGTGGAGTCCGAGGACGAGGGCACCGACGCGGACGTCGAGGCCGACGAGGACGTGGACGTTCTCGCCATCGACGAGACCCCGATCGACGAAGAGATCGCCGACCCCGCCGAAGAGCTGCGTCAGGCCCTGCGCCACGCGCCCGGTGACTGGTACGTCGTGCACTCGTACGCCGGTTACGAGAACAAGGTCAAGGCGAACCTCGAGACTCGTATCCACACGCTCGACATGGAGGACTACATCTTCCAGGTCGAGGTGCCGACCGAAGAGGTCACCGAGATCAAGAACGGCCAGCGCAAGCTGGTGCAGCGCAAGGTGCTGCCCGGTTACATCCTGGTCCGCATGGAGCTCACCGACGCGTCCTGGAGCGCCGTCCGCAACACGCCGGGCGTGACCGGGTTCGTCGGAGCCACCTCCAAGCCCTCGCCGCTCACCATCGACGAGGTGCTGAAGTTCCTCCTCCCGCAGGGCGAGCAGAAGCCCGCGGAGGGCAAGAAGGCCGCTTCGACGGCCGCTCCGAAGCCGACCATCGAGGTCGACTTCGAGGTCGGCGAGTCGGTCACCGTCATGGACGGACCGTTCGCCACGCTGCCCGCCACGATCAGCGAGGTCAACGCGGACGGCCAGAAGCTGAAGGTCCTGGTGTCGATCTTCGGCCGGGAGACGCCGGTCGAGCTGTCGTTCAGCCAGGTCTCCAAGATCTGAGCGGTTCCCTCTCGCGAGGGGGCCGATCGGCCACGCTGCGGCTGGCAGGGCCGCGCGCGGACACCGCAATAACAGGAAGTACGGACAATGCCACCCAAGAAGAAGAAGCTGTCAGCGATCATCAAGCTGCAGATCAAGGCTGGTGCCGCCAACCCGGCGCCGCCCGTTGGTCCCGCGCTCGGTCAGCACGGCGTCAACATCATGGAGTTCTGCAAGGCCTACAACGCCGCGACCGAGTCGCAGCGCGGTCAGGTCGTGCCGGTCGAGATCTCCGTGTACGAAGACCGCTCGTTCGACTTCAAGCTGAAGACCCCGCCGGCCGCGCGACTCATCCTCGCCGCCGCTGGTGTCGAGAAGGGCTCCGGCGAGCCGCACCGCGTCAAGGTCGCCAAGGTGACCATGGAGCAGGTCCGCCAGATCGCGCAGACCAAGATGGTCGACCTGAACGCGAACGACATCGACCAGGCCGCGAAGATCATCGCCGGCACCGCCCGTTCCATGGGCATCACGGTCGAAGGCTGACCAAGAACTTTCAAGCAAGCGTGGGAGAGCCGAGCGCGGCTCATTCACCACGAACTGATCCACGGTTAGGAACAGAGTTATGAAGCGCAGCAAGGCCTACAAGGCCGCCGCCGAGCTGGTGGACCGGGAGCGGCTGTACTCGCCGCTGGAGGCCGCCAAGCTCGCCAAGGAAACGTCCAAGGTGAAGCTGGACGCCACCGTCGAGGTCGCTATCCGCCTCGGCGTCGACCCTCGCAAGGCCGACCAGATGGTCCGCGGCACCGTGAACCTGCCGCACGGTACGGGCAAGACCGCCCGCGTGATCGTCTTCGCAACCGGTGACAAGGCCGCCGAGGCCGAGGCCGCCGGTGCGGACGCCGTTGGCTCCGAGGACCTGATCGAGCGCATCCAGGGTGGCTGGCTCGACTTCGACGCCGCGATCGCGACCCCCGACCAGATGGCGAAGGTCGGCCGCATCGCCCGCATCCTGGGCCCGCGTGGCCTGATGCCGAACCCCAAGACCGGCACCGTGACCCCCGAGGTCGCGAAGGCGGTGAACGACATCAAGGGCGGTAAGATCAACTTCCGCGTTGACAAGCAGGCCAACCTGCACTTCGTCATCGGCAAGGTGTCGTTCGACCCCGAGAAGCTGGTCGAGAACTACGCGGCCGCGCTGGACGAGGTGCTCCGCGCCAAGCCGTCCGCGGCCAAGGGCCGGTACGTCAAGAAGGTCACCGTCTCCACGACGATGGGCCCCGGCATCCCGGTCGACCCGAACCGCACCCGCAACATGCTGGTGGACGAGGCCTGAGCCTCACCGGTTTGAAGTGAAAGGCCCCCGGCGAACCGGGGGCCTTTCGCGTTGGCTCACCACGGTTTGCGTGCCGCCAGCAGGAACATCAGCGGTGCGGCCGTGAAGTCGCCGCTTCGCAGTTCCGCGAGCCAGCGCTCGCCGTCCGCGCGCTCGATCGCGCCGGCGCGGACCGCCCGTTCCGTGTTGCGGCTGAAGGCGAAGATCTTGTCCGCCAGGGCGAAGTCGCGGAACACCGGAGCCGCGGTGTGCACGGCCTCGACCTCGAAGCCCGCCGCACGGGCCAGGCGCGCCAGCTGACGGCCGATCGTGGCGTTGCGGACCATCGTCGAGCAGACGAACCGGTTGAACGCCCGGTTCATCTCCAGGTCGCCGTCGACGGTCAGCGAGTCCCAGTCCGGCTCGCCGATGCGCAGCAGCCCACCGGGTTTGAGCACGCGCAGGAGTTCGGACAGGACGGTGGCGGGGTCCGCGACGTGCTGCAGCGCGCGGTCCATCCTCGCCCGGTCGAAGGTGGCGTCCTCGAACGGCAGCGCGTGGCCGTCGCCCAGGCGGACCTCGACGTGCGGGTGGTCGTGGAAGCGGGTGCCCGCGGCGTCGACCATCTTCTGGTCGATGTCGACACCGACGACGCGCCCGGACGTGGTCACCGCGTCCGCCATGGCCTGGAGATCAGCGCCTGGACCGCAGCCCAGGTCGAGGACGGTGAGACCGGGCTCCAGCCTCAGCAGGTCGAGCAGTTGCCGCTTGTAGTCGACGGCCACCGCGGCCACGTCGTCCATGTACGCGACCTTGTCGGGGCTCGGCACCCCCAGTGCATTCGTCATGCACCCCAATCAACCACAGGTGCTGGGCGACCAGTCGGTGATGACCCAGCCGGAGCCGACCTTCTCGACGACGAACGTGCCGAGCCGCGGGCCGCCCTCGACGGTCAGCTCGCACGAGTTGATGGTGACCTTGGTGGTCGTCGGGGTCTTGAGCATCTCGGGCGGGAACATCACCTGCTGGTACTTGTCGACGCTCGTGACCTGCTTCTTGAGGGACTTGACCGCGGTCGCGCAATCGCTTGCGTTGTGGGCGTTGGCGAACTTCTGGCGGGTGTCGTCGCGCAGGAAGAGCGTGCAGGCACGGGTCGTGTCGGCGAACGAGACGTGCTTGTAGAACATGCCGACGGTGCCCTGCAGCCCTGCCGGTGCGGAGAGGCCCTGAGCCGGGCCGGTCACGCCGCCGCTGTCCTGGGCGATGTCACCGGGATCGTCGGTGCCGAAGTAGTGGTTGTAGGCCCAGAGGACCGAGATGACGACCAGGAGGAGGAACAGCATGCGCCAGAAGAGGCGGCTGGTGAGCACGAAGAGCCACCAGCGGTTCCTGGGTCGGTAGGGCTGGGGCTCGTAGGAGGGGTAGGGCTGCTGGGCCGCCTGCGGTGCCGCAGGCGGCGGCGTTCCCTGTGGTGCCGTCTGGCCCGTGGCTTCCTGTTGGCGCCGGAACTCCTGAAAGCGCTGGAACTCCTGGAACTCACGGAACTGCTCGTCCATCGGCGTGGCAGGGGGCTGCGGCTGGCGGGGCGCGAGGTCCTTGCCGGGCTCGTCGGTCACAGGTCACATCATGCCGATTTGGTTCGGTGGACACGACTCGCGTACTCTCATCGGTGGTTCTACCGAAGACCGCTGGTTTTCTCCGCGAGGAGAACGAAGGCCCCGTTGCAACACGGGCGGCCCGCGCAGGGAGGACGAGGCTGGCTTCTTGTTACGCCCCGTGCTGCTGTGCGCGTGGGCGTTTTTGTTGTTTCGGAGCCTTCTCGGCTGGCGGTCTACCCCAGCCCAGAGAGGAGGCGATCATGGCGAAGCCCAGCAAGGTTACGGCGGTCGCTGAGCTCGCGGACCAGTTCCGCACCAGCTCGGCAGCGGTTGTCACCGAGTACCGTGGCCTCTCCATGGCGCAGCTCACCACGCTGCGTCGCGCTCTCGGCGCGGGCACCAAGTACACCGTCGCGAAGAACACGCTGGTCAAGCTGGCCGCCGCGGACGCCGGCGTCGAGGGCCTCGAGGCCCTTCTGTCCGGCCCGACCGCCATCGCGTTCGTCGAGGGCGAGCCCGTCGACGCCGCCAAGGCGATCCGCGACTTCGCGAAGGACAACAAGGCCCTGGTCATCAAGGGCGGCTACATGGATGGCCGCCCGCTCTCGGTCGACGAGGTCACCGCTATTGCGGACCTCGAGAGCCGTGAGGTGCTGCTCGCGAAGCTCGCGGGCGCGATGAAGGGCAACCTGGCCAAGGCCGCGGGTCTGTTCAACGCCCCGGCTTCCCAGGTCGCTCGCCTGGCTGCTGCCCTGCAGGAGAAGAAGGCCGCTGCGGCTCCCGCCGCCGAGGCCGACGCTCCCGCCGAAAGCTGATCACCCGAAGACACACCCGACGCTTTCGCGCGGGAGATAGAAAGGAACGCCGATCATGGCGAAGCTCAGCACCGAAGAGCTGCTCGACGCTTTCAAGGAGATGACCCTCCTGGAGCTGTCCGAGTTCGTGAAGCAGTTCGAGGAGACCTTCGAGGTCACCGCCGCGGCGCCCGTCGCCGTTGCCGCCGTTGCCGGCCCGGCTGGCGCTGCTGCCCCGGCCGAGGAGGAGAAGGACGAGTTCACCGTCGTCCTCGAGTCCGCCGGTGACAAGAAGATCCAGGTCATCAAGGTCGTCCGCGAGGTCGTCTCGGGCCTGGGCCTGAAGGAGGCCAAGGAGCTGGTCGAGTCCGCTCCGAAGCCGCTCCTGGAGAACGTGGCGAAGGACGTCGCCGACGCCGCCAAGGAGAAGCTCGAGGCCGCCGGCGCCAAGATCACCCTCAAGTGATCTGGGCCCCTCCGGGGGCTCGCGCTCTGCCTCGCAGTGCCTGAACGGGCGTGCACCCACAACGGGGGTGCACGCCCGTTTTGCATGTCCGGCGCCCTGTGCCGCACATCACCCACACGTGTTTGTGAGGTGCACGCGGGGACCCTGCGTACTGCATATGAGTACGCAGGGTCCCCGCGTGCCGTCCGGAACGCGCGGAAGTGGTCGTTTTGTGCTTTACGAATCGGTGGCGTTATCGGAACGCAACCGCCGTTAGGCCAACTGGTGAGTAACCTGCCGCGAACGAACTCGTTGCCCCAGTGTGACGCCGATCGCCGCGGCGTCTTGGGCGTGTGCGGAGGTGCGGATGGGCGTCGAGGTGGTCGTCGAGGGTCTGACCAAGTCCTTCGGCAAGCAGACCATCTGGCAGGACGTCACGCTCACGCTGCCGCCGGGTGAGGTCAGCGTGATGCTCGGACCGTCGGGTACGGGCAAGAGCGTGTTCCTGAAGTCGCTGGTCGGGCTGCTCAAGCCGGAAAAAGGCAAGATCGTCATCAACGGGACGGATCTCGTGCGGTGTTCTGAGCACCGGTTGTACGAGATTCGGAAGATGTTCGGCGTGCTGTTCCAGGACGGCGCGTTGTTCGGGTCGATGAACCTGTACGACAACATCGCCTTTCCGTTGAGGGAGCACACTCGCAAGACGGAGGCCGAGGTTCGGCGGATCGTCCTCGAGAAGATGGAGATGGTCGGTCTCGTCGGCGCGGAGAAGAAGCTGCCCGGGGAGATTTCCGGCGGTATGCGCAAGCGGGCCGGGCTCGCGAGGGCGCTGGTGCTGGATCCCGAGATCATTTTGTGCGACGAACCCGACTCCGGGTTGGACCCGGTGCGCACGGCGTACCTGAGTCAGTTGTTGATCGACTTGAACGCTCAGATCGACGCGACGATCCTGATCGTCACGCACAACATCAACATTGCTCGGACGGTGCCGGACAACCTCGGGATGTTGTTCCGGCGCGAGCTCGTCATGTTCGGGCCGCGTGAGGTGTTGCTGACCTCGGACGAGCCGGTCGTCGAGCAGTTCCTCAACGGGCGGCGGCTCGGGCCCATCGGCATGTCCGAGGAGAAGGACCAGGCCACGATGGCCGCCGAGCAGGCGCACGCGGACGCCGGGCACTCGGACGGGTCGCCGGACGAGGACATGCGCGGTGTCGTGCCGCAGTTGGAGCCGACGCCCGGACTGCCTTTCCGGGACGCGGTGAGGCGGCGGAAGGACCGCGTCATGTCGATCATTCACCAGCTGCCGTACGAGGCGCAGCAGGGAATCATCGCGAGTCTCACGCCGGATGATCTGGTGCGGTACAACGTGCACGCTTCGGCGCCCACGCCCAGTCCCTGGCCTCGTCAGGGCGGTGTGCTGTGACCACGCAGACGACTTTTCCCGGCGCGGGAGCGCTGCGGGAGACCGGGAAGTTGTGCCAGCTCGGGATCGACGTCGTGCGGACGTCGTTCCGGCGGCCGTTCCAGTTGCGGGAGTTCATTCAGCAGAGCTGGTTCATCGTCAGCGTGACGGTGTTGCCGACGGCGCTGGTGTCCATTCCGTTCGGTGCGGTCATCGCGTTGCAGCTGGGGTCGTTGACCCGGCAGATCGGTGCGCAGTCGTTCACCGGTGCGGCCAGCGTGCTGGCGATCATTCAGCAGGCCAGTCCGATCGTGACGGCGTTGTTGATCGCGGGTGCGGGCGGCAGCGCGATCTGCGCGGACCTCGGCAGCCGGAAGATCCGAGAAGAGATCGACGCCATGGAAGTGCTCGGCGTGAGCCCGATCCAGCGGCTCGTGGTGCCTCGGGTGCTCGCGGCCATGCTGGTGTCGGTGCTGCTGAACGGCATGGTCAGCGTCGTCGGTGTGCTCGGCGGGTACTTCTTCAACGTGATCATGCAGGACGGCACGCCCGGTGCGTACCTGGCGAGCTTCTCGGCGCTGGCGCAGTTGCCGGACCTGTGGATCAGCGAGATCAAGGCGCTGATCTTCGGGTTCATCGCGGGCATCGTGGCGGCCTACCGAGGGCTCAACCCGGCCGGCGGGCCGAAGGGCGTGGGTGACGCGGTGAACCAGGCCGTGGTCATCACGTTCCTGTTGCTGTTCTTCGTCAACTTCGTCCTCACCACGATCTACCTGCAGGTCGTGCCCGCGAAGGGGAGCTGACGGATGGCGAACAAGGTGCTGTCCGGACTGGACGGGTTCGGCGACCAGCTGGCGTTCTACCTCAAGGCGCTGGCGTGGACGCCTCGTGCGCTCAAGCGGTACATGAAGGAGACCCTGCGGCTGCTCGCCGAGGTGAGCTTCGGGTCGGGGGCGCTCGCGGTCATCGGCGGCACGATCGGGGTGATGGTCGGGCTGTCGGTGTTCACCGGCACGGTCGTGGGTCTGCAGGGCTTCACGGCGCTCAACCAGATCGGCACCTCGGCGTTCGCCGGGTTCGTGTCGGCGTACTTCAACACCCGTGAGATCGCGCCGCTCGTCGCGGGACTCGCGTTGTCGGCGACGGTCGGGTCCGGGTTCACCGCCCAGCTCGGTGCGATGCGGATCTCCGAGGAGATCGACGCGCTGGAGGTCATGGGCATCCCGAGTCTGCCGTTCCTGGTGACCACGCGGATCATCGCCGGGTTCGTCGCGATCATCCCGCTGTACGTGATCGGCCTGCTGACGAGCTACCTGGCGGCGCGGACGATCACCGTGGAGTTCTACGGGCAGTCGGCGGGCACGTACGACCACTACTTCAACCTGTTCCTGCCACCGGTCGACGTGCTCTGGTCGTTCGGCAAGGTGCTGGTGTTCGCGGTCGTGATCATCATGACGCACTGCTACTACGGCTACCGCGCGTCCGGTGGTCCGGCGGGCGTCGGCGTGGCGGTCGGTCGCGCGGTGCGGACCGCGATCGTCACGACGGCGCTGCTCGACTTCTTCCTGAGCCTCGCGATCTGGGGCGCCACGACGACGGTGAGGATCGCGGGATGAGGAAGCGTGTGCTGGGCATCGCGTTCCTCCTCGCGATCGCCATGTTCCTGTCGCTGACGGTGGCGCTGTACAAGGACGCCTTCAGCGACTACGTGAAGGTCACGCTCAAGACCGACCACATCGGCAACCAGCTGCAGACGGCCAGTGACGTCAAGGTGCGCGGCCTGATCGTCGGGTCGGTGAAGTCCATCCGCACCAGCGGGGACGGCGCCGAGCTGGAGCTCGCGCTGCTGCCGGACAAGGTCGACCAGATCCCCGCCAACGTCAGCGCGCGGTTGCTGCCCAAGACGTTGTTCGGTGAGCGGTACGTCAACCTCGTGCTGCCGCAGCAGAAGAGCGCGGCGATCAAAGAGGGCGCGGTCATCCAGCAGGACAAGACCAGCAGCGCGATCGAGCTGGAACGCGTGCTGGACAACCTGATGCCGGTGCTGCAGGCGATCCAGCCGGAGAAGCTCGCCACCACGCTGACCGCGTTGTCGCAGGCGCTCGACGGCCGCGGCAAGCCGCTCGGCCAGACGCTGGTGTCGCTGAACTCCTACCTCGGTGAGCTCAACCCGCAGCTGCCCGCGTTGAAGGAGAACATCTCCAAGCTCGCGGACGTCGCCAACGTCTACGCGGACGCGGCGCCGGATCTGTTGCAGGCGCTCAACGACATGACCACGACGACCAAGACGGTCGTGGAGCAGCGGGACAACCTGCTGGCGCTGTACGGGTCGCTGACCACGACGTCGCAGGACCTCACCAGCTTCGTCACGGTCAACAAGAACAACATCATCGGGCTCGCCGACACCAGCCGCCCGACGCTGGAGCTGCTCGCCAAGTACGCGCCCGAGTACCCGTGCCTGCTCAAGGGGCTCGCGGATTTCGAACCGATCATCAGCAAGGCGTTCGGCGAGGGCACCAACGAGCCGGGGCTGCACATCACGCTGGAGATCACGCAGAACCGCGGCAAGTACAAGCCGAACCTCGATGAGCCGAAGTACTCCGACAAGCGCGGCCCTCGCTGCTACGACCTCGTGCCGCGGCCGGACCCGTTCCCGCAGTACCCGCCGGACGGGCCGGTGAAGGACGGGTCCAGCTCGCCGCCGCCCGCCCGCGTGGCGCACGACGGGATCCTGCCGCCCGCCAACGCCGGCAACACCTCGACGTCGTCGGCGCAGGACGTGCTGCGGCTCGCCAACTCGCCGGAGGAGGCCAGGTTGATCGCGGCGCTCTTCGGACCGCGGATCGGGGTGGACCCCCAGGACATGCCGGGCTGGTCGAGCCTGCTGCTCGGACCGCTGGTGCGCGGAACGGAGGTGACGGTCAAGTGAGGGGAGTGCTCGCTCCGCTGCTGAAGCTGGTCACCTTCGCGGTGGTCACGATCCTCGCCACGACGTTGCTCGCGGTCACCATCGCCAACGTGAACCTCGCCGGTGCCACGGACTACAAGGCGCGGTTCACCGACGTGACGGCGTTGAACAAGGGCGACGACGTCCGCATCGCCGGTGTGCGCGTCGGGCAGGTCGACGGCATCAAGGTCGTGGACCGCAAGACCGCCGAGGTCGAGTTCTCGCTCGACGGAGACCGCAAGCTGCCCGGCTCGGTCACCGCGACGATCAAGTACCGCAACCTGGTGGGACAGCGGTACATCGCGTTGGAGGCCGGCACCGGTGACACCAAGGCGGTGCTGCCCGAGGGCGGCACGATCCCGTTGGAGCGCACCAAGCCCGCGCTCGACCTGACCGTGCTGTTCAACGGCTTCAAGCCGCTCTTCCAGGCGCTGTCGCCGGAGGACGTGAACAAGCTGTCGTTCGAGATCATCCAGGTGCTGCAGGGAGAAGGCAGCACGATCGACAGCCTGCTGCAGCACACGGCGTCACTGACCAGCACGCTGGCGAGCAAGGACAAGGTGATCGGCGAGGTCGTCGACAACCTCAACACCGCGCTCGACACCGTGAACTCACGCGGTGAGGACTTCAACCACCTCGTGATCACGTTGCAGACGCTGGTGTCCGGGCTCGCGCAGGACCGCCAGCCGATCGGTGACGCCATCACCGCGCTCGGCGACCTCACCAACGCCACCGCCGGACTGCTGCAGCAGGGCCGCGAGCCGTTGAAGAACGACATCGCCCAGCTCGGCCTGGTCTCGCGGACCTTGGGCGACAACGAACAGATCGTCGACGGCGTGCTGCAGCGGCTGCCGAACAAGCTGGAGACGATCACGCGCACCGCGACCTACGGCTCGTGGTTCAACTTCTTCCTGTGCGAGGCCGGCGGCAAGGTCGCCGTGCCTCCGGTCATCTCGAACCCGATTCCGATCACGGCGTTGCCGGTGACACAGCAGAGGTGCCGCCGATGAAACAGCGCAACCCGATCAGGACCGGCGCGATCAGCCTGACGTTGATCGTCCTGCTGCTGCTGGCCGCGTTCTACTCGGACGACCTGCCGATCGTCGGCGGTGGCACGAGCTACGCCGCGGACTTCAGCGAGGCCGCGGGGCTGGTGCCGGGCAACGAGGTCCGCGTCGCCGGCGTGAAGGTCGGCAAGGTCACCAAGGTCGCGCTCAACGGCGACCGCGTGCGGGTCACGTTCAAGGTCAAGGACGCCTGGGTGGGCGACCGGACGACCGCCATGATCCGCATCAAGACGTTGCTGGGCCAGAAGTTCCTGTCGCTCGACCCGCAGGGCACCCAGCCGCTGTCGCCCGGCAACCCGATCCCGAAGGAGCGCACGCTCGCGCCGTACGACGTGAACGAGGCGTTCAACGGGCTCGCGACGACCGTCGGCCAGATCGACACCAAGCAGCTCGCGGACAGCTTCACGGTGCTGTCCGACACCTTCAAGAACTCGCCCGAGCACGTGCGGGGCGCGTTGGACGGCCTGTCCGCGCTGTCGAAGACGATCTCGTCGCGGGACGAGCAGCTGGCCAAGCTGCTGGACAACACCAGGCAGCTGACCAAGACGCTGGCCGACCGCAACTCCGAGTTCGAGAAGTTGCTCTCGGACGGCAACCTGCTGCTCGGCGAGATCCGCAAGCGGCGCGAGGCGATCACCGCGCTGCTGACCGGGACGCGCGACCTGTCCCGTGAGCTCAGCGGTCTGGTGCAGGACAACCAGAACCAGCTCAAGCCGGCGCTGGAGCAGCTCGGCAGGGTCACCGCGATCCTGCAGCGCAACCAGGACAACCTCGACCGCAGCCTCGCGTTGATGGCGCCGTTCTACCGGGTGTTCGCGAACACCCTCGGCAACGGGCGCTGGTTCGACACCTACATCTGCGGTCTGCTGCCGCCCTCGGTGAACCTCGGCGTCGTCGGGTTCAACGAGGAAGGCTGCCTGCCTCCGGGGGTGCAGCGATGACAACGGCGGCCAACAGCAAGCTGGGGCGCGCGATCGCGATGGCCTGCGTGCTCGCGCTCGTCGCGACGGCGGCGCTGTGGTGGATCTTCTCGGGCATGAACGAGCGCAAGGTCACCGCGCACTTCGCCGCGGCCGTGGGCGTCTACCCCGGCGGTGACGTGCGGGTGCTCGGCGTGAAGGTCGGCACGATCGACGAGGTCGTGCCGGAGGGCAAGTCCGTGCGGGTGGTGTTCAGCCTCGACCGCTCGGTGCGGGTCCCGGAGAACGCCCAGGCCGTCGTGGTCGCGCCGAGCGTGGTCAGCGACCGGTACGTGCAGCTCGCGCCCGCCTACACCGGTGGGCCGACGATGGGCGACAACGCCGTGATCCCGCGCGAGCGCACCGCGACGCCGGTCGAGCTGGACGAGCTCTACCAGTCGCTGGACAAGCTCACGACCGCGTTGGGCCCCAACGGTGCCAACGCCGACGGAGCGTTGGCGGACCTGCTCAACTCCGCGGCGAAGAACCTCGGCGGCAACGGTCAGGCGCTCAACGACACGTTGAAGAACCTCGGCCAGGCCACCCGGACGCTGTCGGGGTCCAAAGAGGACCTGTTCGCCACGGTGGACAACCTGCAGAAGTTCACCGCGATGCTGGCCGCGAACGACAGCCAGGTGCGGGACTTCAACAAGCAGCTGGCCGACGTCACCAAGCTGCTGGCCGACGAGCGCGGTGATCTCGGTGCCGCGCTGAACGAGCTGGCGACCGCGCTGCAGCAGGTGCAGGGTTTCATCAAGGACAACCGCGAGGTGCTCAAGTCCAACGTGGACAAGTTGGCCTCGATCACGCAGGTGCTGGTGAACCAGCGGGCGGCGCTGGCCGAGACGCTCGACGTGGCCCCGCTGGCGCTGGGCAACCTGCAGAACTCCTACAACGCGGCGTCCGGCACGCTCGACACCCGCGCGGACATCAACGAGCTCAACCAGCCGCCGATCGTGCTGATCTGCAAGCTGGTGCAGCAGGCCACGCCGAAGAACGTGCCGCCGGTGCTCGCCCAGACGTGCAAGCAGCTGGAGCCCGTCCTGTCCGGCGCGGTGCCGCTCCAGTCACCGGCGCAGATCATCAGCGACCTGAACGCGGGCAAGCTGCCGCTGCCCCTGCCGGTTGCGGGGGTGCCGCGGTGAAGAAGCTCGCGATCGTGTTGTCAGCGCTGGTCCTCGCCGGCTGTGGTTCCGGCGGGTTCGACGGCGTCTACAACATGCCGCTGCCGGGCGGTGCCGACGTCGGTGACCACCCGTACCGGGTCAAGGCGCAGTTCAAGGACGTGCTCGACCTGGTGCCGCAGGCGGGCGTGAAGGTCAACGACGTGCCGGTCGGACGGGTCGAGCAGATCGACCTCGCACCGGACGGCTGGACCGCCGAGGTGACCATGCTGGTCAACGGTGACGTGCAGCTGCCGGCCAACGCGTTCGCGAACCTGCGGCAGTCGGCGCTGCTCGGCGAGAAGTTCGTCGAGCTGGGCAAGCCCAAGGACGCGACCGGGAAGCTCGCGGACAACGCCGTGATCCCGTTGGCGAAGACGAACCGCAACCCCGAGGTCGAAGAGGTCTTCGGCGCGTTGTCGTTGCTGCTCAACGGTGGTGGTGTGGCGCAGCTGCAGAACATCACCAAGGAGCTCAACGCCGCGATGGAGGGCAACGAGCAGGAGATCCGCTCGTTGCTGGGCAACCTGAACACGTTCGTCGGGGAGCTGGACAAGCACAAGGCGGAGATCGTCCGCGCGCTGGACTCGATCAACCGGCTGGCCGGGACGCTGGCTCAGCAGCGGGAGAAGATCGCGGTGGCGCTGACGGACCTGGAACCGGGCCTGCGGGTGATCGCCGAGCAGCGCACGCAGCTGGTGACGTTGCTGCAGTCGCTGGACAAGCTCTCCGACGTCGCGGTGGACACGGTCAACAAGAGCCGGGACGACATCGTCGCGGACCTGAAGGCCCTGCAGCCGACGTTGCAGAAGCTCGCCGAGTCGGGGCAGAACCTGCCCAAGGCGTTCGAGCTGCTGCTGACCTACCCGTTCCCGGACGCTGCGGTCGACGGCATCAAGGGCGACTACTCGAACCTCTACGCCAACCTGGACCTCAACCTCGGCAACATCCTCGACAACCTCGGCCGGTCGCGGCAGTCCCCGCTGGACTCGCTCGTGCCGACCCAGGGCACGCCGCTGCCGTTGCCGAACATCCCGTTGCCGGGACTCAGCCAGGGCACCGGGTCCGGGCTGGGCGACCTGCTCGGCGGGCTGCTGGGAGGTGGTCGCAAGTGATCACGCGCGGGACGAAGGTCAAGATCGGCGCGTTCGTGCTGGTCGCGTTGCTGGGCATCTCGTACGTCAGCGCGTCGTACGTCGGGCTGTTCAAGTCGTCGTCGACGGTCGTGACCGTGCAGCTCGCCGACTCCGGCGGCATCTTCACCAACGCCGAGGTCACCTACCGCGGGGTGACGATCGGCCGGGTCGGGCAGCTGCGGCTCACCTCCGACGGCGTCGACGTCGACCTGGAGCTGAACTCGGACGCGCCGCGCGTGCCGGCGTCGACCGAGGCCGTCGTGGCCAACCGGTCTGCCGTCGGCGAGCAGTACGTGGACCTGCGGCCGAAGACGGACGACGGCCCGTACCTGCAGGCGGGCTCGGTCATCCCGCGGTCGGCCACGCGCACGCCCCCGCCGGTGGACGGGCTGCTGTCGAACCTGGACGCGTTCGCGTCGTCGGTGCCCACGGACTCGTTGCGGACCGTGGTCGACGAGCTGCACAACGCGTTCAACGGCACCGGTGGCGACCTGCAGGTGCTCATCGACAACACCGCGGCGTTCACCGCGGCCGCCCGCGAGCACCTGCCGCAGACGACGCAGCTGCTCAAGGACGGCAAGATCGTGCTGTCCACGCAGGCCTCTTCCGGTGGCGCCATCCGGTCGTTCAGCGGTGACCTGAGGTTGATCGCGGAGCAGCTGAAGGCGTCCGACGGCGACCTGCGGCGGTTGATCGTCGCCGTGCCGCCGGCGTCGGAGCAGGTGTCGGCGCTGCTGAAGGAGAGCGGCCCGAACCTCGGCGTGGTGTTCGCGAACCTGCTGACCACCTCGAACATCCTCGTGACCAGGCGCGACGGCCTGGAGCAGATCGCCGTGACGTACCCGATCGCCGTCGGTGGCGGGTTCACCGTGGCGCCGGGCGACGGCTCCGCGCACTTCGGGCTCGCGCTGAACGTGTTCGACCCGATGCCGTGCACCGTCGGTTACGAGGGCACGAAGATCCGTCCGGGCAACGACACCTCCGCCGCGCCGCTGAACACGCAGGCCTACTGCGCTCTCGCGCGCGGATCGGCGACTTCGGTGCGAGGCTCGCAGAATGCTCCGTACGGTGGGACGCCGACGACCCCGGTCGGCAACGCCACGACGCAGCCGGGGCAGGAGCCGACGGGGCAGCAGGCGGTCCAGGAGCTGCCGCTGCTGACGTCGCTCGGTCAGCTGCTGGGTTTGCCAGAGGAGAAGAAGTAGTGCGGATGTTCACGGTGGTCGCCGCGGTGCTGGCGGTGCTGACGTTCGGGTACGCCGCGTACTTCGGTGTCGCCTGGTACTCGGCGGCGCACTCGTCCGAGTCGGCGTTCGCCGCCACGCGCGACGACGCCCTGCGCTCCGGCCAGGTCGGCATCACGAACTTCCTGACGCTCGACTACAAGAAGGTCGACGAGGACCTGCAGCGCTGGCTCAACTCCTCGACCGGCGAGCTGCGCGCGGAGATCGACAAGGACAAGGACTCGCGCAAGAAGCAGCTGGTCGACGCGAAGTCCGTGACGACGTCGAAGGTGCTCGACTCCGCGATCACCGAGCTGGACGACCGCGCGGGCACCGCGTCGATGATCGCCGTCGTCGAGAGCACCGTGACCCCCGCCGACGGCAAGCAGGTCACCAAGATCAACCGGTACCTGACCAAGCTCACCCGCACCGACGACGGCTGGAAGCTGAGCCAGCTCGGTCCGCTGCGGGCCGGCGTCTGATTCGGCCAGAACTGATAGGACGAGTGCACGTGCCCCCATCCCGCCGCCGCCCGATCCCCACCCCGCCCGCTGGAGGCCGCCCGAAGGTCGCCGGCCTGCACCGGCGCACCGCCGAGGCGCCTGAGGCGTCCGAGGTCGCCGAGGAGGCGGTGGCTCCCGCGGACCAGGAGGCCGTGGAGGCTGCGGAGGTCGTTGAGGCGGCTGGGGAGCAGGAGGCCGAGGAGCTCAAGGCCCCGGCGGCGGTCGAGTGGACGCCGCCCGCCACGAAGCAGCCGAAGCCCTCGAAGGCCGCCGAGGCCGAGCCGGTCACCGCCAAGTCCGGTGCCAGGCCCGGCTGGCTGCTGCCCGCGGCGCTGTTCGCGGTCGCGGTCCTGTTCGGCGGCCTCGGCACGTTCTTCCTGGTCAAGTCGCGTTCGGTGTCCTACGACGCGGCACTGGTCGACTCCGCGACCACCTCGGCGGTGAACGGCCAGATCCGCGAGGCCGTCGAGAAGTCGTTCTCGTACAACTTCGCCGACGTCGAGTCCACCGAGAAGGCCGCCCGCGAGCTGCTCACCGGCAAGGCCCTCTGCCAGTACAACGCCGTGTTCGGCCCGGTGAAGGAGGTCGCGCCGCAGCAGAAGCTGGTCGTGACCGTCCGGGTGGTCTCCTCCGCGGTCTCGTCGCTGAAGGACGGCCACGCCACCGTCCTGGTCTTCGCCGACCAGGTCACCACCCGCACCACCGACAACCAGTCGGGCGGCGGCACCGCCATGCTGCGCGTGAGCGCCGTCGACTCCGGCGGCCGCTGGAAGATCGACAACATGGAGATGTTCGGCGCCACGGCCGACCAGGCCCGCCAGCTCCAAGGCTGCTGACCGCACGGCACGCGGGGGCCCGCCGTCCTCTTCTGGAGTACGAAAGCTCCCCGCGTACTTTCGCGGGGGCTTTGGGAGGCGGTCGTTTGGGTCGGGCCGGTGTTCGGAGGCCGGGTGGGGTGTCGTAAGATCAACAACCCTCAGAGGTGCCCTGGAAGCACTGCTGGAACACCCTCCGCCAGTCCCGACACACGTGATCTCCGTCACACAAATCTCGTGGCGCTCTGTAAGTCCGCTTGAAAGCCGCCAACTTCCCACCAAATCGGCCGCACGCGTGTTTGTGCAGGTCAAATGGGTGACGGACGGTGAAGAGCGCTCCATCCACAGAGTGGATCGGCTGTCCACATCTTGACTGCACGCTCATGCAGGGTCACTCTGTCGGTGAGCAAGAGGAGGGTCCTTCCAGGTGCCTCTCGACAGTCGCCGTGCGCGTGGCTAGACTGCCCCTTTGCGCTGCCCATTTTCCGCTTGCCCTTCGCCGAGAGCGTGGATTAGTCGGGCATCGCCGCACCCTTGACAGCCGTGCTAGTTCGCTCTAGCCAGCTACCTGTCCCTGGAAGGACGCATCTTGGCGATCTCTCGCGCGACCAAGGCCACTGCTGCGACCAACTCCACGTCGGGGATCCCTGGAGCGCCGAAGCGCGTCTCGTTCGCAAAGATTCACGAGCCGCTCTCGACGCCCAACCTGCTCGACCTGCAGATCCAGTCGTTCGAATGGCTCACCGGTGACGAGGCGTGGTTCCAGCGCCGCGTCGACGCCGGTGACGAGACCCCGACCAGCGGTCTCGAAGAGGTTCTCAACGAGATCTCGCCGATCGAGGACTTCTCCGGCTCCATGTCACTGTCCTTCTCCGACCCGCGCTTCGACGAGGTCAAGGCCTCGACCGAAGAGTGCAAGGACAAGGACATGACGTACGCGGCACCGCTGTTCGTCACGGCGGAGTTCACCAACCACACCACTGGTGAGATCAAGAGCCAGACGGTGTTCATGGGTGACTTCCCGATGATGACGGACAAGGGCACGTTCATCATCAACGGCACCGAGCGCGTGGTTGTCTCGCAGCTCGTGCGTTCTCCGGGTGTCTACTACGACACCGCGGTCGACAAGACGACGGACAAGGACGTCTTCAGCGTCAAGATCATCCCGTCCCGGGGTGCCTGGCTGGAGTTCGACGTCGACAAGCGCGACACCGTGGGTGTCCGCATCGACCGCAAGCGTCGCCAGCCGGTGACGGTGCTGTTGAAGGCTCTGGGCTGGAGCACGGAGCAGATCCGCGAGCGGTTCGCGTTCAGCGAGACGTTGCTGACCACGCTCGAGAAGGACCACACCGCGGGTACCGACGAGGCGTTGCTCGACATCTACCGCAAGCTGCGTCCGGGCGAGCCGCCGACGAAGGAGTCGGCGCAGGCCCTGCTGGAGAACCTGTTCTTCAAGGACAAGCGCTACGACCTGGCGAAGGTCGGCCGGTACAAGGTCAACAAGAAGCTGGGCCTGACCACCGACATCAACACCGGTGTGCTGACCGAGGACGACATCGTCACGACGATCGAGTACCTGGTCCGCCTGCACGCGGGTGAGACGCAGATGGACGGTGCCGACGGCACCGAGGTTCCCGTCGAGGTCGACGACATCGACCACTTCGGCAACCGCCGCCTGCGCACCGTCGGTGAGCTGATCCAGAACCAGATCCGCGTCGGTCTGTCCCGCATGGAGCGCGTCGTCCGCGAGCGCATGACCACGCAGGACGTCGAGGCCATCACGCCGCAGACCCTGATCAACATCCGTCCCGTCGTGGCGGCGATCAAGGAGTTCTTCGGCACCTCGCAGCTGTCGCAGTTCATGGACCAGACCAACCCGCTCGCGGGTCTGACCCACAAGCGCCGCCTGTCGGCGCTGGGGCCCGGTGGTCTGTCCCGTGAGCGGGCCGGCATGGAGGTCCGTGACGTCCACCCGTCGCACTACGGCCGCATGTGCCCGATCGAGACGCCGGAAGGCCCGAACATCGGTCTGATCGGTTCGCTCTCGTCGTACGCGCGGGTCAACCCGTTCGGCTTCATCGAGACGCCGTACCGCAAGGTCGTCGAGGGCCGGGTCACCGACCAGATCGACTACCTGACCGCGGACGAGGAAGACCGCTTCGTCAAGGCGCAGGCCAACTCGCCGACCGACGACGAGGGCAACTTCACCGACGACCGCGTCCTGGTCCGCAAGAAGGGCGGCGAGGTCGAGTTCATCGACCCGATGGACGTCGACTACATGGACGTCTCGCCGCGCCAGATGGTGTCGGCCGCGACCGCCATGATCCCGTTCCTCGAGCACGACGACGCCAACCGCGCCCTGATGGGTGCGAACATGCAGCGTCAGGCCGTGCCGCTGCTGCGTTCCGAGTCGCCGCTGGTCGGCACCGGCATGGAGCTGCGTGCCGCGGTCGACGCCGGTGACGTCGTCGTCGCGAAGAAGACCGGTGTGGTCGAGGAGGTCTCCGCCGACTACATCACCGTCATGGCCGACGACGGTGCGCGCAACACCTACGCGCTGCACAAGTTCCGTCGCTCGAACCAGGGCACCTGCATCAACCAGAAGCCCATCGTCAACGAGGGCGACCGGGTCGAGGCGGGTCAGGTCCTGGCCGACGGGCCGTGCACCGAGAACGGTGAGATGGCGCTCGGCAAGAACCTGCTCGTGGCGATCATGCCGTGGGAAGGCCACAACTACGAGGACGCGATCATCCTGTCGCAGCGCCTCGTGCAGGACGACGTTCTCACCTCGATCCACATCGAGGAGCACGAGATCGACGCCCGCGACACGAAGCTCGGCGCCGAGGAGATCACCCGGGACATCCCGAACGTCTCCGAGGAGGTCCTGGCGGACCTCGACGAGCGCGGCATCATCCGCATCGGTGCCGAGGTGCAGCCGGGCGACATCCTCGTCGGCAAGGTCACGCCCAAGGGCGAGACCGAGCTGACCCCGGAGGAGCGCCTGCTCCGCGCGATCTTCGGCGAGAAGGCGCGCGAGGTCCGCGACACCTCGCTCAAGGTGCCGCACGGTGAGTACGGCAAGGTCATCGGCATCCGCGTCTTCAGCCGTGAGGACGACGACGAGCTGCCTCCGGGCGTGAACGAGCTCGTCCGCGTCTACGTGGCCCAGAAGCGCAAGATCCAGGACGGTGACAAGCTCGCCGGCCGCCACGGCAACAAGGGCGTCATCGGCAAGATCCTCCCCGCGGAGGACATGCCGTTCCTCGAGGACGGCACGCCGGTCGACATCATCCTGAACACGCACGGTGTGCCGCGTCGTATGAACATCGGCCAGGTGCTGGAGACCCACCTCGGGTGGATCGCCAAGCAGGGCTGGAGCATCAACGGCGACCCGGACTGGGCGAAGAACCTGCCCGAGGAGCTGTACGACGTCGAGCCGGGCACCCGCACGGCGACGCCGGTGTTCGACGGTGCGAAGGAAGAGGAGATCACGGGTCTGCTGGGCTCGACCATCCCGAACCGCGACGGTGAGCGGATGGTCAAGGAGAACGGCAAGGCTCAGCTCTTCGACGGTCGCTCCGGCGAGCCGTACCCGTTCCCGGTGTCGGTCGGCTACATGTACATCCTGAAGCTGCTGCACCTGGTCGACGACAAGATCCACGCGCGTTCGACCGGCCCGTACTCGATGATCACGCAGCAGCCGCTGGGTGGTAAGGCGCAGTTCGGTGGTCAGCGCTTCGGTGAGATGGAGTGCTGGGCGATGCAGGCGTACGGCGCCGCGTACACCCTGCAGGAGCTGCTCACCATCAAGTCCGACGACGTGCTCGGCCGCGTGAAGGTCTACGAGGCCATCGTCAAGGGCGAGAACATCCCGGAACCCGGTATCCCGGAGTCCTTCAAGGTGCTGCTCAAGGAGCTGCAGTCGCTGTGCCTCAACGTCGAGGTCCTGTCTTCGGACGGTGCCGCGATCGAGATGCGCGACGGCGACGACGAGGACCTGGAGCGCGCGGCCGCGAACCTCGGCATCAACCTGTCGCGGTCCGAGTCGCCCTCCGTGGACGACGTCGTCAACTAGTCACCTCGCTCGGGTCAGGGAGCGCAATGCCTCCCGCGTAGCGCTCCCTGACCTTTCCGACCAGCTCCTGCTGCCACCGATCTAAAAAGGGGAAGAGAGTAGACGTGCTCGACGTCAACTTCTTCGATGAGCTCCGCATCGGTCTCGCGACCGCGGACGACATCCGCCAGTGGTCCTACGGCGAGGTCAAGAAGCCCGAGACCATCAACTACCGCACGCTCAAGCCCGAGAAGGACGGCTTGTTCTGCGAGAAGATCTTCGGTCCCACCAGGGACTGGGAGTGCTACTGCGGCAAGTACAAGCGCGTGCGCTTCAAGGGCATCATCTGTGAGCGCTGCGGCGTCGAGGTGACGCGTGCGAAGGTGCGTCGTGAGCGCATGGGCCACATCGAGCTCGCCGCTCCGGTCACGCACATCTGGTACTTCAAGGGCGTTCCCAGCCGGTTGGGCTACCTGCTCGACCTGGCCCCCAAGGACCTCGAGAAGATCATCTACTTCGCCGCCTACGTCATTGTGGGCGTGAACACCGAGCTGCGCCACAACGACCTGCCGACGCTCGAGAGCGAGATGCAGGTCGAGCGCAAGCGCGTCGAGAACCGCCGTGACGCGGACGTCGAGGCGCGTGCTCAGAAGCTGGAAGCCGACCTGGCCGAGCTGGAGGCGGAGGGCGCCAAGTCCGACGTCCGCCGCAAGGTCAAGGAGGGCGGCGAGCGCGAGATGCGCCAGCTCCGCGACCGCGCCCAGCGCGAGCTGGACCGGCTCGACGAGATCTGGAGCACCTTCACCAAGCTGGAGAAGGGCCAGCTCATCGCCGATGAGCTGCTCTACCGCGAGCTGTACGACCGCTACGGCGACTACTTCACCGGTGCCATGGGCGCCGAGGCCATCCAGAAGCTGCTGGGTGACTACGACGTCGACGCCGAGGCCGAGGTCCTGCGCGAGACGATCCGCAGCGGCAAGGGCCAGAAGAAGCTGCGCGCGCTCAAGCGGCTGAAGGTCGTGGCCGCCTTCCAGGCGACCCGCAACAACCCGCAGGGCATGGTCCTGGACTGCGTCCCGGTCATCCCGCCGGACCTGCGCCCGATGGTGCAGCTCGACGGTGGCCGCTTCGCGACCTCCGACCTGAACGACCTGTACCGCCGCGTCATCAACCGCAACAACCGGTTGAAGCGACTGATCGACCTCGGCGCCCCCGAGATCATCGTCAACAACGAGAAGCGGATGCTGCAGGAGGCCGTCGACGCGCTGTTCGACAACGGCCGCCGCGGCCGCCCGGTCACCGGTCCCGGTAACCGCCCGCTGAAGTCGCTGTCCGACCTGCTGAAGGGCAAGCAGGGCCGGTTCCGCCAGAACCTGCTCGGCAAGCGCGTCGACTACTCCGGCCGTTCGGTCATCGTGGTCGGCCCGCAGCTCAAGCTGCACCAGTGCGGTCTGCCCAAGCAGATGGCGCTGGAGCTCTTCAAGCCGTTCGTGATGAAGCGGCTGGTCGACCTCAACCACGCGCAGAACATCAAGTCCGCCAAGCGGATGGTCGAGCGTGCGCGCCCGGCCGTGTGGGACGTGCTGGAAGAGGTCATCACCGAGCACCCGGTGCTGCTCAACCGTGCTCCCACGCTGCACCGCCTCGGCATCCAGGCCTTCGAGCCGCAGCTGGTCGAGGGCAAGGCCATCCAGCTGCACCCGCTGGTCTGTGAGGCGTTCAACGCCGACTTCGACGGTGACCAGATGGCTGTTCACCTGCCGCTGTCGGCCGAGGCGCAGGCTGAGGCCCGCGTGCTGATGCTGTCGTCGAACAACATCCTGTCCCCGGCGTCCGGCAAGCCGCTGGCCATGCCGCGTCTGGACATGGTGACGGGTCTGTACCACCTGACCCGGCACAAGGCCGGCGACATCGGCGAGGGTCACTTCTACTCGTCGCCCGCCGAGGCCCTGATGGCGTTCGACCGCAAGGTCCTGGGCCTGCAGGCGATGGTGAAGATCCGCATCTCCGACAAGAACCCGCCCAAGGGGCAGGAGCCGGAGGGCTGGGAGCCCGGTCAGCCGTGGCTCGCGGAGACCACGCTGGGTCGCGTGCTGTTCAACGAGATCCTGCCGCAGGACTACGCCTTCATCAACGAGGTCATGCCCAAGAAGCGGCAGGCCGTGATCATCAACGACCTCGCCGAGCGGTACCCGATGGTCACCGTCGCCCGGACGCTGGACAAGCTGAAGGACGCCGGTTTCCACTGGGCCACCCGTTCCGGCGTGACCGTCGCGATCTCGGACGTCCTCGTCCCCGCCGCGAAGCAGGACATCCTCGAGGAGCACGAGCGCCTCGCGGACGCGGTGGAGAAGCGCTACCAGCGCGGTCAGCTCTCCCACGAGGAGCGCAACTCCGAGCTGGTCAAGGTGTGGACCAAGGCCACCGAGCAGGTCCACGAGATCATGGAAGACAACTTCCCCGAGGACAACTCGATCCGCGTCATCGTCCAGTCCGGCGCCGCCGGCAACATGACGCAGGTCCGTTCGCTCGCGGGTATGCGTGGTCTCGTGACCAACCCGAAGGGTGAGTACATCCCGCGCCCGATCAAGAACTCGTTCCGCGAGGGCTTGTCGGTGCTCGAGTACTTCATCGCGACGCACGGTGCCCGCAAGGGTCTGGCCGACACCGCGCTCCGCACCGCCGACTCGGGTTACCTGACCCGTCGTCTGGTGGACGTCTCGCAGGACGTCATCATCCGCGAGATCGACTGCGGTACCACGCGTGGCGTGAACATGACCGTCGGCGAGCAGCTGGGCGACAAGGTCGGCCTGCACGAGTTCGCGCAGACGTCGGTCTACGCCCGCACGGTCGCGGACGACATCCACGACGCGCAGGGCAACCTGATCCTGAACCGCGGCGACGACCTCGGCGACCCGGCGATGCAGTCGCTGGTCGAGGCGGGCATCCTCCGCGTGAAGGTCCGCTCGGTCCTGACCTGCGAGTCCGCGGTCGGTGTGTGCGCGTCCTGCTACGGCCGCTCGATGGCGACCGGCAAGCTGGTCGACGTCGGCGAGGCCGTCGGCATCGTCGCCGCCCAGTCCATCGGTGAGCCCGGTACGCAGCTGACGATGCGCACGTTCCACCAGGGTGGTGTGGCCGGTGACGACATCACGACCGGTCTGCCGCGTGTCCAGGAGCTCTTCGAGGCCCGCGTCCCGAAGGGCAAGGCGCCGATCGCCGACGTCGACGGCCGCGTCCGCATCGAGGACGGCGACCGCTTCTGGAAGATCACGCTGATCCCGGACGACGGCTCCGAGGAGATCGTGTTCGAGAAGCTGTCCAAGCGTCAGCGTCTCGCCAACACGGCGACCGGCCCGCTGCAGGACGGCGACCACGTGGCCGTCGGTCAGCAGTTGCTGGAAGGTACTCCGGACCCGCACGAGGTCCTGCGCGTCATGGGCCCGCGCGAGGCCCAGCTGCACCTGGTGCAGGAAGTGCAGAAGGTGTACCGCGCCCAGGGTGTGGCCATCCACGACAAGCACATCGAGGTCATCGTCCGGCAGATGCTCCGCCGGGTCACGATCATCGACTCGGGTGCCACGGAGTTCCTGCCGGGCTCGCTGGTCGAGCGGGCGGACTTCGAGTCGGGCAACCGCGCCGTCGTCGCCGAGGGTGGCGAGCCGGCCGCCGGTCGTCCGGTGCTGATGGGTATCACGAAGGCCTCGCTGGCCACCGACTCGTGGCTGTCCGCGGCGTCGTTCCAGGAGACCACTCGTGTGCTGACCGACGCCGCCATCAACGGGCGTTCGGACAAGCTCATCGGTCTGAAGGAGAACGTGATCATCGGTAAGTTGATCCCGGCTGGTACGGGCATCAACCGCTACCGCAACATCCAGGTCCAGCCGACCGAGGAAGCGCGTGCGGCTGCGTACGCGATCCCCTCGTACGACGACGGGTACTACACGCCCGACGTGTTCGGGACTGGAACTGGTGCCGCGGTGCCGCTGGACGACTACGACTTCGGGCGGGACTACCGCTAGTCGCTGGTTGACGTGGGACGGCCCCTGGAGCTTTCGCTCCGGGGGCCGTTTCCGTTTTCTGATCTTGTCGGACCTGCTGAGTACGTTGAGATGTAGGGGTTCCCGGTTCGGGGGGACGCCTGCGTCAGCGTGCGGTTCCGTTGCGAGCGGCGGGATTTGTGGGTGGTCGCCTTGCGAGACGCGAGTTTGCGGTGGTCACCTTGCTCAGGGCGGGTCCTGTTTAGAGCTTCGGGGCTCCGCCCCGGACCCCGCCAATCTGATCAAGGACCGGCCAGCGCCTTACGCGGGTTGATGGCACGCCGGTTGCTTTGGGCGGCTTGCGGTTGCGTTGGTGCTTGCGGTGTCGGGTCCATCTGGAAAGACGGGCTCGGCTGCGCCATCGCGGGTGATCAGCGGTTTGCGAGTCCGTCGAGGCGGAGTGTTGTCGATTCGTCTCGGTGGGTGCCGGTGGTGCCCACGTGCTTCTCGCTGATGGTCGGGCCGTTCTTCAGCACGTGGTAGAGCGCCATGCCGTGGCCTCGGCCCAGGTCGTAGTCGGTCTTCAGCCACTCCAGGACCACGCCTGCCTTGGTGGTGGCGTCGTAGCCGCGTTCTGCGGCCGCTGCCAGCAGTTCGGCCGGCGTCTTGCCGGTCTTCTTCTCCGCGCCGTCGAGGTAGGCCTGGAAGGACATGGTCGGCTCCGTTCGTCGTGTGAACCGAGCGTAGGACAACTATCCCTGTCTTGACAAGAAAATTTGTCGGTAGAATCTGGTTGCGCGTGCCTGCTTCTATGAGCACATGGGGGAACTGTGGTGGAGCGATGTTCGCGAGTGGTTCGACCCGTCGGACGCTTACCTGCATGACGGATGCGTTGTTGGAGCAGGGCGTGGTGGCCGGGCTGCTGTCGACGGGTTGGTGCAGGCGCGGGGCTGGAGGTCGGAAGTCCTGATGGGCGGAACGCTCGCGGTCTGGCCTGCGGAAGGGTTTCAGGTCAATTTCCTCCTCGTCGAGGGCGAGGATCTTGACTTCGACATCGACGTTCGAGAGTTGCAGGGGCAGGATCGAGTGGACTTGCTCGGCGCGTTCTTGCGTGCGGTGGGACAGGCGTTCGGGCGGCCGGTCGCGTTGGCCTTCGAAGGGCTCGACCCCAGGAACGTGCCGTACCTGCACTACGACTCGAAGGCTGATGACTTCGTGTTGGACCGGGAGTCCTAGCGGCGGCGGGCTCGGGCCAAGGCTCGGGCTCGGATGACGAGGTCGTCGACGAGGTTCTCGTCGACCAGGGGTGGGACGCCGGGCTCGTCGGTGCAGCAGCGGGGCTTGGTGCGCTTCTCCGAGAGGCGGGGGCGTACGCCTGCCATCTCGTAGAGGGCTTCGTAGAGGTCCAGGCCCGGGTCGTCGTCGTGCGGGCCGACCAGGAGGACCCACACGACGTCGGGGGACGGGAAGGCGACCACTACTCGGTCGGCGCCTCGCAGGTGCTTCACGCAGAGGCGGGGGAGGGGTTCTGGGCCCGTCACTCGGTAGCCGAGGGCGGCGCAGCCCGAGTGGGCGAGGTCGTCCAGGAAGCGTTCGTAGGCCAGGCGGGCTCGGCCGCGCAGGCCGTTGGCCTGGGCGTGTGCGGTGTGGGTTTCTACTACCTGGATCAAGCTTGGCGGACCACGCGTCCCTTGCCGCTGCGCATCTCGTCCAGGGAGGTGGCGAGGTCGGAGCGGTCCAGCAGTGACTGGTCGCTCAGGCGGCGGTGGACTTCGTCGATGAGGCCGCGGGTTTTGCCTGCGCGGCGGAGGTCGGAGACGAGGTGGAGGACCTCGTGCAGGCGCACGGTGTCGAGGAGCATGCGCGGTTCTTGGCTGTGGATGGCCAGTACGCCTTCGCGGGCCCAGGCCTTCACGGTTTTCTCGGTGAGGTCGAGGAGCTCGCCTGCCACCACGGGGCGCACCGGTGGGGCCTGGCGGAGGGTTTTGGCCACTACGCCATCGAGCTTGCGGCGGCGTTCGTCGTCTTCTGCCAGGGATGATGCCACGGACTCGATCTCTTCGATCGTTTCGAAGAGGTCCCGGATGTGGGCGGCCTCGGTCGCGACAGACATGGCTACTCCTCCCGTTGACTACCGATTATCTACCCGTTTTTCGGTAGTCGTCAACGGCCCCGGAGCAGGGATCCGGGGCCGCGCGGACTCACGAGGAGAAGAAGAGGCCTGCGAGCCCGTGGTGCTTGCGGTGGCCGTAGTAGCCGTGGCCGCCGTGGTGGTGGTGAACCTGCGGCGCGGCACCCCATGCGGGCTGGGCCGGGTAGTGCGCCGGAGGCGGCGGCGGGGCGACGGGCGGCGGCGTGTGCATCTGGGTTTCGAGGCGGGTGATCGACTCCAGCTCGCCGTAGTCGAGGAAGACCCCGCGGCAGCCGTCGCACTGCTCGATGTGGACGCCCATGCGGTCGAACGTGCGCATATTTGCATGACACTTGGGACACTGCATCGTGTGAGCCTCCTGGGTGGGACCGGACAAAAGCGATATTAGCGGCGGTCTCCGGTGTCGTGCGTCGCGATGATCCGACGGCACGCATCGATCAGCGGTTCCACTGCCTGCAGACCGGTCATGAGAGCCCGTGCCGCCATCTGAACAACGTATGCCTGGGCCGGGATGTTGAGGACGTCCCATTCCGATGTCGTCAGGGCCACACCGCCCGTTTCACGGTAGGTGTCGAGGAACCGCGCCCAAAGATCACCGGGCAGGATGCCCGCCGCGAACAACGCCGCAGGTCGCGCCAGGTCCCACACCGGATCGCCCACGCCGAGGTCGTCCACGTCGATGAGTCGCCAGGCCCCTCGGTGCACGAGCTGCCCGAGGTGCCAGTCGCCGTGGATCAGCGCTCGCCCGGCCAGGTCCAGAGACGGCAGCGCTTGGAACGCCTCCAAGACGACACCAGCGTCCGGCAGATCGGGTGGCAGGGCCTTGATGGCGCGCACGATCCGCTCCGGCGCTCCGGCCACCGGCCCCTGCGCGGGCAACGCGTGCAGCTTCGCCAGCAGCGCCGCGCTCTCCTCCCACGGCGCCGCGTCGGGGTCGGCCTGGCTCACCGGCGTCCCGTACGGCCACACCGTCACGGGCCGATCCTCGACGAACCGCAGGGGCTTGAGCGGCGGCAGCATCAGCTCCGGATGCGCCGCCGCGATCTCCAGGCGTTGCGCGAGGGCCTCGACGTCGGTGCCCGCCTGGTGCGCCTTGGCCACCACGTCGCCAACGCGCACCACCACGACGTCACCGCGGTCGCCGCCGAGCACCTCCGGATCGGCGGAAGAGCCGGTCAGCGAGGCCATCGCCGCGATCAGGTCGTCCACGTGCACAGTGAATCAGGCCCGCTGCAACGAACCCGCGTAGGCGTAGAAGAAGCCGATCAGGTAGGTCGCCGCGTCACCGGGACTGTCGAACTCGGCGTAGAAACGGCGTTCGCCGTCGTGCAGCCAGAACACCGCGTACCGGTCGACCTTGCGCAGCAGGCAGAGCGCGCCATCGGCGACGTCGCCCAGCGAGTAGCTCGCCGGGTCCAGGTTGAGGTGGGCCGCGACGGCCAGCACGGCTTTGCGGGCCTGGTCGAACTCGTCTGCGAGGCCGGGCTCGAAGAGCTCGAGGGTGTTCGGCTCCGTGTCGATGAGTGCGATCTGGTTGGTGGCCGCCGACAGTGCTCGTGCTCGCTGTGGGGACGGAACGCGAGCCGGCAGCTCGTACCGGTGCAGCCGGACGTGGGCCAGGAACGCGAGATCAGGACACACGCGGTGGGTGCGCAGGTAGTAGGCGACCGAACTGGACCACACCCAGCGGCCGTCCGTCTGGTAGGCCATCGGCACCCGCTGCGGACGTGCGGGGTCGAGCAGGTCGGGCACGAGCTCGCGGGAGGCGAGCACGACCGGTGCCTTGTCGAGGTAGGCGAGGACGGCCTCCACCTCGGAGCTGGACATGGCCGGGCGGAACAGTTTCGGCACGCCGTCTGTCGTGATGCCGTCGAAGGTGCGCACCAGTGACACCGGTTCCAAGTCGTCACGTGCCGGCATGCGGCTGCCCGGGTTGAACGGGCCCCAGTCGTCGTGGTCCTGGGCGGCTGCCAGTACGAGCCAGTCCGGGGTCTCCCACAGGGCGCGGGGGAAGTACGCGAGCTCGTTCCTGATATGCCGGTAGCGCGGGCCGCCGCGCCGGGGCCTGGGGAAGAACGACTTCCAGCGAGGTTCCACCGCCCAGTCGACTCGCAGGGTCGGCGACCCACCGCGCGTCAGCACGAAGTTCGCCCGGTACCAGGCACCGCCGGGGGTGTGGAACCCCGCCGCGCGCAGCCGGTGGAACCACTGGCTGACCTCCACGGGCGGCAGCCAGTGCACCTCGTCACCGGCCGCGGTGACCGCGGACGTGGTGAGCAGCTGCCAGCCCGCGAGGGCGTCGCACTCGACCCGGATCTCCGCCCAGCCGTCGGGCGCGTGGTCGGACAGGAGCACTGCGATCCGGTCCGCGATCTCGTCCACGGAGGTGTGTGGCTTCTCGTGAGGGCTCGGCGTCACCTGCAGGAACGGCACCGTTCCCGGCTGAAGTTCCTCCAGCTCGTCGAACCGCACCAGGCTGATCCGGTCGAACGCGGTGACCGGCATGGTCTGCCGGGGGAGGTTCTCGGTCTGCGGCGTGGCGGCGCGGACCAGCAGTCCGTCGGCGCGCACCTCGTCCACGTACAGCGCCTGCTCACCGGCCATCCCGACAACGTGCAGGTCGAAGAGCGACTCCACGAGGGGCAGCATCGTCAGGGTCTCGGACCCGCTCAGGCGCAGCAGACAGCCCCAGCCGTTCGTGGTCTTGAAGCCCGGCTCCGACTGCTCGATCTGGTCGTTGCTCACGGCGTGGAAGCCCTGCGGCAGGACCTCCGGAAGAACTGCCTTCATGACTGCGCCTCGGTGCTTTCGTTGGCAGTGATGCCGATGACGATGGTTTTGTGTGTCGTCTGCGGCTTGCGGGAGTTCTGCAGCTCCAGTCCCAGCCGCCGCAAAAGAGCTGCTTCCATCGTCATTTCCAGCTCGGAGGCGTTGTTGAACCGGATGGTCAAGTTCGGGTCCGCGCAGACGAATTTGACCAGGTCCCATCCGCGGATGGCGATGCGCTCAGTTCTACGGGTGAACGGGCTGTAGGCCATGTCGGTGTACAGGTCGAGAATCCGTGTCCCGCGCTCGTCCGTGCTGATCTCCAGCTCGTTCAGCTCTGTCGCGGCGGTGTACAGGTCATGCACGCAGAAGTCCCAGATGAGGCTGCGGATCGGGGCATGGCCGTGCAGCGTCCTCCAGATCGTCGCGTCGAACCTGTACCCGTACTTGTCCGGGTGATCTTCGATCGGCGCGGTGACCGGCAGGTGCGCGTCGAGGCTCGTCTCGGTGATGTGCATCAGCGGTCTCCCATCTGGCTCAGGTACTTGAACCTTCGGTTAACGAGCGCTCCCACAACCTTCGTGCTGGTCGGGTTGCCTGATCCGTCGAGCGTCACTTGGAGTTTCCAGATCCGGTAGATGTTCTCGTTAGGCATGCCGCCGGCGAACAGGTACTCGTTCTCGCGGTGCGGTGACGCCACGCCCGCATCGTGGAAGCTGGCGTCGACGTCGATGCCGTTCGGGTGGTACGCCTCGACGATGTAGTCGATCATCACGTGACCCGCTTCGACCTCGCCGGGAGGTAGCGCAGATGGGCTGCGGCTGATCGCGTGATCGAGGCTGTCGGTAAACGACACGTAGATGCTGTCGGTGTCGCCGCCGATGTGCGCTTCGGCGTTGCCTCTGGTGCCCTTGGGTGCGATTCCCGAGCCGTTCTCCACGCCGCGGATCTCGTAGCTCATCCGGCGGAACATCGCCTTCCTCGGGTTCAGGAAGTCCGGCTCGTTGCGGTGGATGAGCCGGTCGCCGTTGCCACTCGTGTTGAAGTGCAGCTGCGCGGGGTGGACCGGCACCACGGTGTTCGCGTACGCGCCGGGCGGGATCTGCGCGGTGCGTCCGGGTGGCAGGTCGTCCGACTTCGGCGTGAACGTGTGTGCCGGAGCCTCCGGCTGTCCGTACTTGGAGACGTGCTCGGCGAGCTCTTTCAGGTAGCCCGGTGTGAGCCTGTCGGGACGCTCCAGCGTCGGGATCTCGCGCGGAATCTCGATGAACTTGCCGTCGAGGCCGACCTTGTAGTGCACGACCTCGGACTTGAGCTTCATCCGGTCGTAGCCGAAGTAGAACCCCTTGTCCTTCGCGTACAGCTCCAGTGCCCGTTCGCGCAGGGCGAGCTCGGTCGCCGTGATCGGGCGATCGCGGGTCATGGTGAGCTGTTCTTCCAGCGGCACCCATTCGACGCCGTCGGGCGTCCGCTGGATCTCTTTCGGTTGCTCTGCAACGGGTGGCTGGTGGTGCTGCTGCGGTGCGTCGACCCGCTCCGGATGCTGCTGCGGTGCGACGACGGGTTCCGGTTGGTGCTGAGGCCGGTGCTCCGGTGCCGCGTGGCGCGGGTCCGGGCCGAACGACTGAGGCGGGGGCTGCATCGGGCGCGGCGGCAGGGGACGGCCGTCCGGACCGGGTGGCGGGACGGGACGCCGCTGGTCGTGGTTGGGGACGAAACCGGGTGCCTGGCGCGGGGGATGGGTCTGGTTCGGTGCAGGCGCCTGCCGGTGCTGCTGCTGGTTCGGGTCGAACCCGCCCTGGCCGAACCCACGTGGCCCGAAGGCGCCGGGCTGCTGCTGCGGGAACCGGCGAGGCTCCGGCTGAGGCATGCGCTGTTGCTGCTGGTGCCTCGGGTCGTGCCTCATCGGGTTCGGCTGGCCGCCTTGGGGGAGCCGGCCCGGCGGCGGTCCCTGCACGGGACGTTGCGGACCCCGTTCCGGTTGCAGGAAACCGGGAGGCGGGCCCTGGCGGTTGAACTGCTGACGGGGGTTCGGCTGGTGGTGGTTCGGCGGTGCCTGGTTCGGCGTCCACTGCGGTTGTTCGCCGCCGCGGATCGGGTGTGGTGGCGGAGCGTTGCGGGCGGGGACGAAGTGCCAGTTGTCGTTGGCGTCTGTGACCCACGTGCCGTCCTCGCCGCGGCGCCAGGCGCGCGGTCGGTCCTCCGGCGTCACGTCGCCCCAGGTCGGTGAGGAGCCGGGCGGGGTGGGCCTGTCGTGCTTGGTGCTCGTGCCGTCCGGCCGGAACGTGACCCAGTCGCCGTTCGGCGGCCAGCCCGGCGAGAAGTCGCCGCGCTTGGCGTCGAAGTGCGTCGAGCTCGCGAAGACGTTGCCCATGTCGTCGACCCACGCGTCTTTGGTGGGGGAGACGACGTCGACGCCGAGCTCCTGGCTCAGGCGGGCAGCGAACCCGTCCGACTTCGTGCCGGTCTGGCAGGAGATGAGGCGGATCGGCTGCTTGCCGTCCCAGTCGCCGCTGCCGCGGATGATGTCGGCGAGGTTCTTCGGCGTCAGCTCGGTGTTCCCGACGCGGACGCTGTCGGATGAACCGTGCAGGTCGACGGTGTAGCGGTGGGGGTCGGGAGCGACCATCGCCGCGGAGTGCGGGTAGGCCTTGTAGTTGCTGTCGTGCAACGACAAGCCGGCCTTGGTGTGCTTGACGTCGTTCTGCAGGTGCTTGAGGCCGTCCGGCAGCGGTACCGGAGTCCTGAGTCGCTTGCTCTCCTCCCACGGCGTGCGCGCGGACCGCTCGTGCGGCGTCGTGGCGTCGGAGGGCGGACGTGGCACGTGGCCAGTCGGCGGACCGGCGGGGTGTGGTGGCCCTGACTGGTGCGGTGCTGTCTGGTGCGGTGGCCCTGCCTGGTGCGGTGGCGCAGAGTGCGGTGGCGCGGCGTGCGAGGGCGGTCCCGCCGGGTGGGGTGCGCGCTGCGGGTTCGGGCCGACCGGCGGCGCGTGCTGCGATGACCGCTGGGGAGGCGGGCCCTGCTGGTGGTGCGCGGGCTGCGGGCCCCTGGGCGGTGGTGCCTGGTGCCGAGGGGGTGCTTGGTACTGCGGGGCGGACGTGTTGCCTGGTGGCGGCACGTGCGTCGGCGCCGGCTGCTGGGGCGACGGGTGCTGCTGCGGTGACGGGGAGTCTGCGGGCGGGCGGTTCGGTGGCGGCGCCAGTGAGGTGCTGATCGCCGCCTGGTGGACACCGTCCGGGGACGTGGTCCGCTGCGAGGGGTTCGACGGTGCCTGGGTCGGGCTGAGCGGTCCGCCGGGCCCGGGGCCGGACGGCGTCGAGTGCACGGGAGCGGGTCGACTGGGAGAAGGCCCTGCCGGTGGGTGGCCAGGCCCGGTGGGGGTGGGGCCGCCTGCGACTGGACCACCGTGTTGCGGTCCGACTGGCACCGGTCCGCCGGGCACTGGGCCGCCGGGGTGCAGGCCGCCGGGCACGGGGCCACCCGGAGTCGGGCCACCGGGTACGGGGCCGCTGGGAGTTGGGCCGGCTGAAGCTGGGGTGCTGTGGCTCGGGGCGCTGGGTGCGTGGCTGCCGGGAGTCGGGCCTCCCGAAGGCGTGCCTCCCGGGGGCGGTCCGCCTGGGGTGTGGCCACCGGGAGCCATCGGCGCGCCGCCCCCGAGCGGCGGCCCAGAAGTCGCGGGGCCTCCGTGAACAGGCCCGCCCGTGCCGCTCGGTGCGGGACCGGGCGAGGCGGGACCACTGTGAGCAGGGCCCGCGCTGCTCGGCGCCGAGGCGCTGACGGCCGGTGTGTGGCTGCTGCCGGCCGGCGACGGACTGTTCGGTGGCGGACCGCCCGCGGTGGGCGAGTGGGAACCGCCGGAAGGGCCGGTGCCACCTGCCGAGCTGGGGCTGCTGCTCGGCGAGAAGCCGCTCGAAGGCGCGTTCATCGGGGCTGCGGACGTTGACCGCGGTGCGGGCGTGGCGCTTTGTGGTGCCGCTGCTGGGGCGGGCTGGGCGGGTGCCTGCTGGAAACCCTGCGGAGGTGGTGCGGAAGAGGAAGCGGGTGCCGTGTCGGGGGTGGCCGGGCGGTGGGTCGGTTGCTCGACAGGAGGAGCCGCGAACGACGTGTTCACCGTGTCGGCGGCGCGGGGTGGTGGCGGGGTGTCCGCTGTGGACGGAGAGGACGACGGCGGTGCCGAAGGCATCGGCGGCGCGTGTGGGGCGTCCATGCGGGATGGGGCGTCCGGGCGGGACGTGGGCATGTCGCCGGCGGTGGGGACGTCGATGTGGGAGTTGAGGCCCTCGACGTGGGACTTGGCGCCGCTCACGGTGCCGCTGACGGCGCCGCTGGTGCCTGCTTTGAGGACGTCGTCGAGTTTGATGCCCTCCTCGCTCATGGCGCCTTCGACGAGGGCGCTGCCCATGCCGGTGATGGCCTCTTCGGCGGCGTTGCGGCCGATGGACCTGCCGAGGGAGTGGCCGACGCCCTCACCGAAGGCCTTGCCCATGCCCTCGCCGACGCCGAAGCCGACGACGCCCGAGATGAGGCCCGACTTGGCGGCGTCGAGGGTCAGGTTCGTGTCGACGGAGTCGCGCGTGCCCTCGGCCAGCTGGATGCCCTGGACGGCCAGGTCGGTGGCCACGGAGGTGGCCACCTCGATGCCGACCTGCATGGCGAGCTTGCCGAGGAGGTTGCGGCCCACCTGCTGCATGAGGCGTTGGACGAGCTGGCGGAAGATGATCTGCACGCCCGCGCGGGTGGCCATCTGGGCCGGGACGATGCCCGCTGTCGAAGCGCCGAAGGTGCCGACGGCGGAGGCGATCATCATGGCGATCTGGATGGCCAGGATCACCAGGGCGATGATGATCGAGAGCTTGGCGTACTCGACCTGCATCGCGCAGTTGCGGCAGGCCGTGGAGAGCTTCTCCGAGACGTCCTTCATCTTGGGCAAGGTGGCTTCCTCGCCCTTGACGAACTGCTCCCAGTACTTCTTGAACGCCTCGGCGGCCTCACCGTCCATGTGGGACGTCGCCTCTTTGACCGCGTCCTCGGCCTCGCGCATGGCGTTGCCGATGTCGGTCGCCGCGGTCTTCCACACTTCAGCGAGGCGCTGCAGTGCCGTCTCGTCGCCTTCGGGCCAGTCGTCGCCCACCACGATGGGGATCAACCAGCGGACCTCGGCGGGCATCTCGATGCCCACGCCATTCCCCCAGAATGCTCAGCCGCTGATGCCGCGTGCGTTGAAGTCGTCCTGCTGCTCCATGAGGTTCGCGGACTCTTCGAGGTTCTTGCCGATGTCCTGCAACGTCTGGGCGACCTTCGCCATCACCTCGCGGACGCCCTGCGAGGCGGGGACGTAGTCGGTGCCGAACTTCTGGCCCGCCTCGTCGTTGCCCCAGCACTGGCCCTCCGCGTCGAGGCCGCGGGCCAGCGCGGCCGCGTGCGTCGCCATCTCCTCGCCGGTGCGGCCCATCTTGGACGCCGCCGACCGCACGCCGGCCGCGTCCATCCACGTGTGGCCACCGGTCACCAGTTGTTCCCCCGGCCCATGATCGAGCTGCCGCCGAAGTCGTCGTCGTCCGGCTCGGAGGACGCGGCACGCTGCACGGGGCGGGCCTCGCGGCGCAGCACCGAGGAGCCGAAGTCCTCATCGGACGGTGGCGGCGGAGGTGGCGGCTCGTCGCGCTGCTCCACCTTGAAGATGTCCTTCAACGACGGCGCGCCCGGCACGATGTCGGGCAGGTCGACCATGCCCTCTTCCGACGTCAGCGGGGCCATCTGGGCGTTGACCTGGTCGCGGACGTTCCCGGCGGCGCGGCGGGCCACCTGCGTGATCGTCTGCGCCAGCTGCTCCGGTGTCACCCGTTCGAACGCCCGCGGGCCCAGCTCCAGCTTGTCCAGCACCCCGGTCGAGTCGACCGTCACCACGACGTTGCCGTCGGGGGAGGACGCCACGCCGGTCATCGCCGCGATGGCCGCCTGGGCGTCGCGCAACCCGTCGGTGCGCTGCTTGAGCTCCCTCATCAGGTTGTCGAGGGTGCCGCGCAACTCTGCGTTACGAGCCGCTAGCTGATCGTCGTCGAGCACCACGGCAACGTACCGAACCTCGGCGAGTCCCGTAGCCCGAACAGCTCAGTTGGTGATGCAGATCGTCTTCATCGGCTGCGAGTACGTCCTCGAGTCGTTCCCGGCGCACAACGAGCGGTCGGACGTGCCGTCGACGACCTTGGTCACCTTGCGGGTTCCCGTTCCGCACGCCACGCGCTGGAAGTACTGGTTCGTCGCTTTGAGACAGTCGCCCTCGCGGACGTTGAGCACGTAGCAGTACCTGGTCCCGCCTGTCTTCCGCGACCGCCCGGACGACTCGTCCAGGTAGTCACCGGTCGGGCACATCGTGCGCCTCTCGCGCGACGACACCCGGTACACGGCCTCGTCGGACGAACAGTCCACTTCGGCCATGTTCACGCTGGTGCCGTTCACGTCGACCTGCTTCGCGCACTCGCCGACGCCGGCCTGTTCGTGCCACCCGGAGCAGCCGGCGAGGGTCAGCGTCAGCGCGGCGAGCAGAACGGCGAGTTTCACGGCTTCCCCAGGCAGATGGTCGTGGCGGACTGTGCGTGGAAGGTGGGTCTTCTCGCCGGGACCGAGGCAGGCCCGGGCACGTCCCCGGATCGAGTGACCCAGTCGCCTGCGGACTGGTTGTGCCCGTCCTCGAGGTGCGGGCCGGCCAGAACTGTGAAACCCGCCACGGACGGAGCCGTCAGCACGCCCGGCACGATCCACTGCCGCCACACCGCTCGCGCCTTCCCGTCGGGATGAATCCGCAGGCCTGATGTCTACTGCACGTGCACGTGCGGCACCCCCGTTTTGACCCGGGTAGACGTGGGCGGGTATCTTTGCTACTCGTGCCCGACCCATGTCGGGCCGCTCCGCGTGCCCGTGAGGCAGCGGTGTCCTCCACTCGCAGTGGCAGTTGAAGCCCTTGGTGGTCTGAACTGTTGCTTGCGGACCTTGGGAGCGGGCGACACGCCCGACCTCGGGTGCAGAGAGGGAACAAGAAACACGAGGGTGAACCGCGAGGCGAACCCGCAAAGACGGAAGAAGCAGCCGGCGAATGCCAACGATCCAGCAGCTGGTCCGCAAGGGCCGCCAGGACAAGGTGGCGAAGCAGAAGACGGCGGCCCTCAAGGGCTCGCCGCAGCGGCGCGGTGTGTGCACCCGCGTTTACACCACCACCCCCAAGAAGCCGAACTCCGCACTGCGCAAGGTCGCTCGCGTGAAGCTGACCAGCGGTATCGAGGTCACGGCGTACATCCCCGGTGAGGGTCACAACCTCCAGGAGCACTCGATGGTGCTCGTGCGTGGCGGTCGTGTGAAGGACCTGCCGGGTGTTCGTTACAAGATCATCCGTGGCTCTCTCGACACCCAGGGTGTGAAGAACCGCAAGCAGGCTCGCAGCCGTTACGGCGCGAAGAAGGAGAAGAGCTGAGATGCCCCGCAAGGGACCGGCCCCCAGGCGGCCGCTGATCTCCGACCCGGTCTACAGCTCGCCGCTCGTGACTCAGCTCATCAACAAGGTGCTGATCGACGGCAAGCGCTCGGTGGCCGAGAAGATCGTCTACGAAGCCCTCGAGGGCGCTCGCGAGAAGACCGGCACCGACCCGGTCGTCACGCTGAAGCGCGCGCTCGACAACGTGAAGCCGGCTCTCGAGGTCAAGAGCCGCCGCGTCGGTGGCGCGACCTACCAGGTCCCGGTCGAGGTCAAGCCCGGCCGTGCCACCACGCTGGCGCTGCGCTGGCTGATCACCTTCTCGCGGCAGCGTCGTGAGAAGACCATGGTCGAGCGTCTGATGAACGAGCTGCTCGATGCGAGCAACGGTCTCGGTGCGAGCGTCAAGCGCCGTGAGGACACGCACAAGATGGCCGAGTCCAACAAGGCCTTCGCCCACTACCGCTGGTGATGTGACGCCCGGCCTCGCGAGAGGCCGGGCTCTCCCAGCCCTAGTGAGCTCACGAAGCTCAAGACAGGGGAAAGACCCGTGGCACAGGACGTGCTCACTGATCTTGCCAAGGTCCGCAACATCGGGATCATGGCCCACATCGACGCGGGCAAGACCACGACGACTGAGCGGATCCTCTTCTACACGGGGATCAGCTACAAGATCGGCGAGGTCCACGACGGCGCTGCCGTGATGGACTGGATGGAGCAGGAGCAGGAGCGCGGCATCACCATCACGTCGGCCGCGACGACCTGCTACTGGAAGAACCACCAGATCAACCTGATCGACACGCCCGGCCACGTCGACTTCACCGTCGAGGTCGAGCGCAACCTGCGCGTCCTCGACGGCGCCGTTGCCGTCTTCGACGGCAAGGAGGGCGTCGAGCCGCAGTCCGAGCAGGTCTGGCGGCAGGCGACCAAGTACGACGTCCCGCGCATCTGCTTCGTCAACAAGATGGACAAGCTGGGCGCGGACTTCTACTTCACCATCCGCACCATCTCCGAGCGCCTCGGCGCGAAGCCGCTCCCGATCCAGATCCCGATCGGTGCCGAGAGCGACTTCATCGGCGTCGTCGACCTGGTCGAGATGCGCGCTCTGACGTGGCGTGGCGAGGTCCAGAAGGGCGAGGACTACACGGTCGAGGAGATCCCGGCCGACCTCGTCGACAAGGCGCAGGAGTTCCGCGAGGCGCTTCTCGAGGCCGTTGCCGAGACCAGCGACGAGCTGATGGAGAAGTTCCTGGAGGAGGGCGACCTCTCCGTCGACGAGATCAAGGCGGGTATCCGCAAGATCGTCGCCGAGGGCACCGCCTACCCGGTGCTGTGCGGTTCCGCGTTCAAGAACAAGGGCGTTCAGCCCATGCTCGACGCGGTGATCGACTTCCTGCCGTCGCCGCTGGACCTCCCGCCGGTCGAGGGCACGCTGCAGGACGGCGAGACGCCGGCCTTCCGCAAGGCGGACTCCAGCGAGCCGTTCTCGGCGCTGGCGTTCAAGATCGCCGTGCACCCGTTCTTCGGCAAGCTGACCTACATCCGGGTCTACTCGGGCAAGGTCGCCTCCGGCACCCAGGTCGTCAACGCGACCAAGGACCGCAAGGAGCGCATCGGGAAGATCTTCCAGATGCACGCCAACAAGGAGAACCCGGTCACCGAGGCCATCGCCGGTCACATCTACGCCGTGATCGGTCTGAAGGACACCACGACCGGTGAGACCCTTGCCGACCCGGCCAACCCGATCGTCCTCGAGTCGATGACGTTCCCGGAGCCGGTCATCCAGGTCGCCATCGAGCCCAAGACGAAGGCCGACCAGGAGAAGCTGGGCACCGCGATCCAGAAGCTCGCCGAGGAGGACCCGACCTTCCGGGTCAACCTGGACGAGGAGACCGGCCAGACCATCATCGCCGGCATGGGCGAGCTCCACCTGGACATCCTGGTGGACCGCATGCGCCGCGAGTTCAAGGTCGAGGCCAACATCGGCAAGCCGCAGGTGGCGTACCGCGAGACCATCCGCAAGAAGGTCGAGAAGTACAGCTACACGCACAAGAAGCAGACCGGTGGTTCCGGCCAGTTCGCGAAGGTCCTCATCGACCTCGAGCCGCTGGAGAAGACCGAGGACGGCGCTCTCTACGAGTTCGTCAACGCGGTCACCGGTGGTCGCATCCCGCGCGAGTACATCCCGTCGGTCGACGCGGGTGCTCAGGACGCGATGCAGTACGGCGTGCTGGCGGGCTACCCGCTGGTCGGCGTGAAGGTGACGCTGCTCGACGGCGCCTACCACGAGGTCGACTCGTCGGAAATGGCGTTCAAGATCGCCGGCTCCATGGCGCTGAAGGAAGCTGCTCGTCAGGCTTCCCCGGCGATCCTCGAGCCGCTGATGGCGGTCGAGGTCACGACGCCCGAGGAGTACATGGGTGACGTGATCGGCGACCTGAACTCCCGCCGTGGCCAGATCCAGGCCATGGAGGAGCGCAGCGGTACCCGTGTCGTCAAGGCGCTGGTTCCGCTGTCGGAAATGTTCGGGTACGTGGGTGACCTGCGGTCCAAGACCCAGGGTCGTGCCAACTACTCGATGGTGTTCGACTCCTACGCAGAGGTTCCCGCGAACGTCTCGAAGGAGATCATCGCGAAGGCGACTGGGGAGTAACCCCACACCGGAGCACCGCAGTTCCACCGCGGGCTCTCCGGGGGTGACTCCCTGGGGTCCGCAATCCCGACCCTGACGTGTCAGTCCGGCGGGCGGCCACTACATTGCCCGCCGGACCAGCAAAGAAGAAGTCCAGGAGGACAATCCAGTGGCGAAGGCGAAGTTCGAGCGGACGAAGCCGCACGTCAACATCGGCACCATCGGTCACATCGACCATGGCAAGACCACGCTGACCGCGGCGATCTCCAAGGTTCTGCACGACGCGTACCCCGATGTGAACGCTTCGTTCGCGTTCGACCAGATCGACAAGGCGCCGGAAGAGAAGCAGCGCGGTATCACGATCTCGATCGCTCACATCGAGTACCAGACCGAGAACCGTCACTACGCGCACGTCGACTGCCCCGGTCACGCCGACTACATCAAGAACATGATCACCGGTGCGGCGCAGATGGACGGCGCCATCCTGGTGGTCGCGGCGACCGACGGCCCGATGCCGCAGACGAAGGAGCACGTCCTCCTGGCCCGCCAGGTCGGCGTCCCCTACATCGTCGTCGCGCTCAACAAGGCCGACATGGTCGACGACGAGGAGATCCTGGAGCTCGTCGAGCTCGAGGTCCGCGAGCTGCTCTCCGAGTACGAGTTCCCGGGCGACGACCTGCCGGTCGTGCGCGTTTCGGCGCTGAAGGCGCTGGAGGGCGACGAGACCTGGGGCAAGTCCGTCCTCGAGCTCATGGCGGCTGTCGACTCCGCGATCCCGGAGCCGGCCCGTGAGACCGACAAGGCGTTCCTGATGCCGGTCGAGGACGTCTTCACGATCACCGGTCGTGGCACGGTCGTCACCGGCCGTATCGAGCGCGGCATCATCAAGGTCAACGAAGAGGTCGAGATCGTCGGCATCAAGGAGACCTCGAAGAAGACCACGGTCACCTCGATCGAGATGTTCAAGAAGTTCCTCGACGAGGGCCAGGCCGGCGACAACGCCGCCCTGCTGCTCCGCGGCATCAAGCGCGAGGAGGTGGAGCGCGGCATGGTCATCGTCAAGCCGGGCACCACGACCCCGCACACCGAGTTCGAGGCTCAGGTCTACATCCTGTCCAAGGACGAGGGTGGCCGCCACACGCCGTTCTTCAACAACTACCGTCCGCAGTTCTACTTCCGGACCACGGACGTGACCGGCGTTGTGACGCTGCCTGAGGGCACCGAGATGGTCATGCCGGGTGACACCACCGGTATGACGGTCAAGCTGATCCAGCCGATCGCCATGGACGAGGGCCTCCGCTTCGCGATCCGCGAGGGTGGCCGCACCGTCGGCGCCGGCTCGGTCACCAAGATCATCAAGTGACCCAGCTGTAGCAGCAGTTCGGCGCAAGGCCGGGCCAACGACCTCGTTGGCCCGGCCTTCGTCGTTGTAGGACCCGATGTGTGCGTCAGCTCACGTCACACCGCGCAGGGTGAACGGGCGCAGATCGGCTGCGGGGGATTCCGTTGCCGGACAAAGAAACCGTCACGGTCGTCGCTCCACAAGCGACGGACGGGGTGGTTCACCGGCCAAGATCCGCACGTGATCTGCCTCCAACTCACCCACCCCGATTTGGACCGCCTCACGCCCGTGTGGCATCCTTTACGGGTTGCTCGACGAAGGCCGGGTCGCACTCGTGCGTGTCCGAGCCCTTCGACCGAGCGTCCGCGCCCTGTTAGTGAACGCCTCCTTGCGGAGATGGGCATCAGGGTGCATGGGCTGTGGTAGGCCCAATCCCACCGGGGAGACCTTGAGTGGGACCGGTATGCGCACCGGGCGCGACACGCCCGACCGCGTGGACCGGGCACCATGACACTTCAACAGGGGCGGAGCGCGCCAAGAGGCTGTAACAGGCCTCATCCGAGGCACCGCACCGCAGCGGTACGAGAAGCAGAGGAACGGCAAGCCATCATGGCGGGACAAAAGATCCGCATCCGGCTCAAGGCCTACGACCACGAAGCGATCGACGCGTCTGCGCGCAAGATCGTGGAGACCGTGACGCGCACCGGCGCTCGGGTCGTCGGGCCGGTGCCGCTGCCCACCGAGAAGAACGTGTACTGCGTCATCCGCTCGCCGCACAAGTACAAGGACTCGCGCGAGCACTTCGAGATGCGCACGCACAAGCGACTGATCGACATCCTCGACCCGACGCCGAAGACGGTGGACGCGCTCATGCGCATCGACCTGCCGGCCAGCGTCGACGTCAACATCCAGTAAGCGTTGGGCGCGGAGAGTAACGGACCAATGTCTGACAGGCAGATCAAGGGCATCCTGGGCACCAAGCTCGGCATGACTCAGGTCTTCGACGAGAACAACCGGGTCGTCCCGGTGACCGTCGTGAAGGCCGAGCCGAATGTCGTCACCCAGGTTCGCACCGAGGAGAAGGACGGCTACACGGCCATCCAGCTGGCGACCGGCGCGATTGACCCGCGCAAGGTCAACAAGCCCGTCGCGGGCCACTTCGCCAAGGCCGGGGTCACGCCCCGTCGCCACCTGGTGGAGCTGCGCACGGTCGACGCCAGCGAGTACGAGGTCGGCCAGGAGATCACCGCTGAGGTGTTCGAGGCCGGCGCTGTTGTCGACATCACCGGCACCAGCAAGGGCAAGGGCACCGCGGGTGTCATGAAGCGCCACAACTTCCGGGGCCTCGGCTCCAGCCACGGCACCCAGCGCAAGCACCGCTCGCCGGGTTCCATCGGTGGCTGCGCCACCCCGGGTCGCGTCTTCAAGGGTCTGCGCATGGCCGGCCGCATGGGCCACGTGCGCGTCACGACCCAGAACCTGAAGGTGCACAAGATCGACGTGGAGAACGGCCTGCTGCTCATCAAGGGCGCCGTTCCCGGTCCCAAGGGCGGTCTGGTGTTCGTCAAGACGGCCGCGAAGGGTGGTGCCTGATGTCGACGGTTGAGATCCGTACGCCGGACGGCAAGTCCGCCGGCACGGTCGAGCTTCCCGCCGCCGTGTTCGACGCGCAGGCGAACGTCGCGCTGCTGCACCAGGTCGTCGTGGCTCAGCAAGCCGCCGCGCGCCAGGGCACGCACGCCACGAAGACCCGCGGCGACGTCTCCGGTGGTGGCAAGAAGCCGTACCGCCAGAAGGGCACCGGTCGCGCCCGCCAGGGTTCGACGCGTGCTCCGCAGTTCGCCGGCGGTGGCACCGTCCACGGCCCGCAGCCGCGCGACTACTCGCAGCGGACGCCCAAGAAGATGAAGGCCGCCGCGCTGCGTGGCGCCCTCTCCGACCGGGCTCGCGCCAACCAGGTGCACGTCGTGTCCGGCCTGGTGGACGGGGACACCCCGTCGACCAAGACCGCGCGCAAGGTCCTGGAGTCGGTCACCCAGGCTCGTCGCGTTCTCGTGGTGCTCAACCGCACCGACGAGGTCGCGTGGGTCAGCGTGCGCAACCTGCCGCACGTGCACGTGATCGCGCCCGACCAGCTCAACACCTACGACGTGCTCGTCAACGACGACGTGGTGTTCACCAAGGACTCGCTCGACGTGTTCCTCGCCAGCAAGGCCCAGTCGGGCTCTGGCTCGGCCGAGGCCACGGCGGTCGTGGTGGACGAGGAGGCCTCGAAGTGATCCCCGACCACAGGGACATCTTGCTCGCCCCGGTGATCTCCGAGAAGTCCTACGGACTGCTCGAGGAGAACAAGTACACCTTCCTGGTGGCGCCGGGTTCGAACAAGACCCAGATCAAGATCGCCGTGGAGAAGGTCTTCGGCGTGAAGGTCGTCAGCGTCAACACCATCAACCGGCAGGGCAAGCGCAAGCGCACCCGCACCGGGTTCGGCAAGCGCAAGGACACGAAGCGCGCGATCGTGACTCTGTCCTCGGACAGCAAGCCGATCGAGATCTTCGGCGGCCCTGCCGCCTGATGACGAGGACTGCGTAGAGATGGGCATTCGCAAGTACAAGCCGACGACCCCCGGTCGTCGCGGTGCGAGCGTCTCCGACTTCGCCGAGATCACTCGGTCGACGCCGGAGAAGTCGCTGATCCGCCCGCTGCACGGCCGTGGTGGCCGCAACGCGTCGGGCAAGATCACCACGCGGCACAAGGGTGGCGGTCACAAGCGGGCGTACCGCTTGATCGACTTCCGTCGCAACGACAAGGACGGCGTGCCGGCCAAGGTCGCTCACATCGAGTACGACCCCAACCGCACCGCGCGCATCGCGCTTCTGCACTACGCGGACGGCGAGAAGCGCTACATCGTCGCACCGGAGAAGCTGAAGCAGGGCGACACGGTTGAGAACGGCCCCAAGGCCGACATCAAGCCGGGCAACAACCTGCCGCTGCGCAACATCCCGGTCGGCACCGTGATCCACGCGATCGAGCTCCGCCCCGGTGGCGGCGCCAAGATCGCCCGCTCGGCGGGCGCCTCGGTGCAGCTCGTGGCGAAGGACGGCCCGTACGCCCAGCTGCGGATGCCTTCGGGCGAAATCCGCAACGTGGACGTCCGCTGCCGCGCCACGATCGGCGAGGTCGGCAACTCCGAGCACCAGAACATCAACTGGGGCAAGGCCGGCCGCATGCGGTGGAAGGGCAAGAAGCCCACCGTGCGTGGTGTCGCCATGAACCCCGTTGACCACCCGCACGGTGGTGGTGAGGGCAAGACCTCCGGTGGTCGCCACCCGGTCAACCCGGCTGGTAAGCCCGAGGGTCGTACCCGCCGCCGCAAGCCAAGCGACAAGCTCATCGTCCGGCGTCGTCGCACCGGTAAGAAGCGCTGAGCAGGGAGGGAGTGAAGGATGCCTCGCAGCCTTAAGAAGGGCCCCTTCGTGGACGACCACCTGCTCAAGAAGGTGGACGTTCTCAACGAGTCGGGCAAGAAGACCGTCATCAAGACGTGGTCCCGCCGGTCCACGATCATCCCGGACATGCTGGGCCACACCATCGCGGTGCACGACGGCCGTAAGCACGTCCCGGTGTTCGTGACCGAGGCCATGGTCGGGCACAAGCTGGGCGAGTTCGCCCCGACCCGCACCTTCAAGGGCCACATCAAGGACGACCGGAAGTCTCGTCGCCGCTAGGCGTCGAACTGAGAAGAGCAAGGGAAAAGCAGCGATGAACGCCCGTAAGGACGCTGAGGCGCAGGAGTTTCCGCGCGCCGTGGCTCGGGCTCGCTACGTCCGCGACACCCCCATGAAGGTCCGTCGCGTCGTCGAGCTCATCAAGGGTCGTAACGCCAGCGAGGCCCTGGCCGTGCTCCAGTTCGCGCCCCAGGCCGCCTCTGAGCCGGTCGCGAAGGTGCTCGCCAGCGCCATGGCCAACGCCGAGAACAACCTGTCCCTGGACCCCGCCACCCTGTGGGTGTCGGCGGCCTACGTGGACGAGGGTCCGACCCTCAAGCGTTTCCGCCCGCGTGCCCAGGGCCGCGCGTACCGGATCCGCAAGCGGACGAGCCACATCACGATCGAGGTGGAGTCTCGTCCGAAGAAGACCAGCGCGAAGGGAACCCGGTAGTGGGCCAGAAGATCAACCCGCACGGCTTCCGGCTGGGGATCACCACCGACTGGAAGTCCCGCTGGTACGCCGACAAGCAGTACGCCGAGTACGTGGCCGAGGACGTCAAGATCCGTCGGCTGCTCTCGCGCGGCATGGAGCGTGCCGGTATCTCCAAGGTGGAGATCGAGCGCACCCGTGACCGGGTTCGCGTCGACATCCACACCGCCCGGCCGGGCATCGTCATCGGCCGTCGCGGTGCCGAGGCGGACCGCATCCGCGGTGAGCTGGAGAAGCTCACCAAGAAGCAGGTCCAGCTGAACATCCTCGAGGTCAAGAGCCCCGAGTCGGACGCGCAGCTCGTGGCACAGGGTGTCGCCGAGCAGCTGTCCAACCGCGTTGCCTTCCGCCGCGCGATGCGCAAGGCCATTCAGTCGGCCATGCGTTCGCCGCAGGTCAAGGGCATCCGCGTGCAGTGCGGCGGTCGCCTGGGCGGCGCCGAGATGTCCCGCTCGGAGCACTACCGCGACGGCCGCGTGCCGCTGCACACGCTCCGCGCCGACATCGACTACGGCTTCTTCGAGGCCCGCACCACCTTCGGCCGCATCGGCGTCAAGGTGTGGATCTACAAGGGTGACGTGGTCGGTGGCATCTCCGCCAAGCGCGAGCGCGACGCGGCCCCCTCGCAGGCCGACCGCGCCCCGCGCCGCGACCGCGGCGAGCGTCCGAACCGGGCCCGTCGCTCGGGTGCCAGCGGCACCACCGCGACGAGCACCGAGGCCGGTCGTGCCGCAGCTGACGCCAACGCGTCCGCCGAGGCCCCGGCTGCTGCAGAGAAGACGGAGAGCTGAGTCATGCTCATCCCGCGCAGGGTCAAGCACCGCAAGCAGCACCACCCCAAGCGGTCGGGTGCTGCCAAGGGCGGCACGAAGGTCACCTTCGGTGAGTACGGCATCCAGGCTCTGGAGCCGGCCTACGTGACGAACCGGCAGATCGAGTCCGCTCGTATCGCCATCACTCGCCACATCCGCCGTGGCGGCAAGGTCTGGATCAACATCTTCCCGGACCGTCCGCTCACGAAGAAGCCGGCCGAGACCCGCATGGGTTCCGGTAAGGGTTCGCCGGAGTGGTGGGTGGCCAACGTCAAGCCGGGTCGCGTCCTCTTCGAGATGGCCTTCCCGAACGAGCAGGTTGCTCGCGAGGCGCTCCGCCGCGCGATCCACAAGCTCCCGATGAAGTGCCGCATCGTTACGCGTGAGGGTGGTGAGTTCTGATGGCAGCGGGTACCACCGCTTCCGAGCTGCGTGAGCTCACCGAGGAAGAGCTCGTGCTGCGTCTGAAGGAGTCGAAGGAAGAGCTCTTCAACCTTCGCTTCCAGATGGCCACGGGCCAGCTCGACAACAACCGGCGGCTGCGCACGGTCCGGCACGACATCGCCCGGATCTACACCGTGATGCGGGAGCGGGAGCTCGGCCTCTCCGCTTCGCCGGAATCCACTGGTGAGGGTGCGGCATGACCGACAGCAACGAAGTTCAGACCGAGAAGCGCAACGACCGCAAGGTCCGCGAGGGCCTCGTCGTGTCCGACAAGATGGACAAGACGATCGTGGTTGCGCTGGAAGACCGCAAGAAGCACCCGCGTTACTCCAAGGTCATGCGCTCCACCACCAAGGTGAAGGCGCACGACGAGGAGAACACGGCGGGCGTGGGCGACCGCGTCCTGCTGATGGAGACCCGTCCGCTGTCGGCCACCAAGCGCTGGCGGCTGGTCGAGGTCCTCGAGAAGGCCAAGTAAGTCCTTTCTAGACAGACCGAGCCCGTCGGGTCGGAAATCCGGCGGGCCAGGAATGGTCAGGAGCAAGTAAGTGATTCAGCAGGAGTCGCGGCTTCGTGTCGCCGACAACACTGGTGCGAAGGAGATCCTTTGCATCCGTGTTCTCGGTGGCTCCGGCCGCCGCTACGCGGGCATCGGCGACATCATCGTCGCGACCGTCAAGGACGCGATCCCCGGTGCCGGCGTGAAGAAGGGTGACGTCGTCAAGGCGGTCGTCGTCCGCACGGTGAAGGAGCGTCGTCGTCCCGACGGTTCCTACATCCGCTTCGACGAGAACGCCGCTGTGCTCATCAAGAACGACAACGAGCCGCGCGGCACCCGCATCTTCGGCCCGGTCGGCCGTGAGCTGCGCGACAAGAAGTTCATGAAGATCATCTCGCTGGCTCCGGAGGTGCTCTGACCATGAAGGTGAAGAAGGGCGACACGGTCGTCGTCATCGCCGGCAAGGACAAGGGCGCGAAGGGCAAGGTCATCCAGGCCTACCCGGAGACCGGCAAGGTCCTGGTCGAGGGCGTCAACCGGATCAAGAAGCACACCCGGATCACGCAGACCCAGCGCGGCGCGCAGTCCGGTGGCATCGTGACCCAGGAAGCCCCGATCAACGTCTCCAACGTGATGGTGGTCGACTCGGACGGCAAGCCGACCCGGGTTGGTTACCGTACGAACGACGAGGGCAAGCGGGTCCGCATTTCCCGTCGTAACGGGAAGGACATCTGAGCATGACTACCGCAGAGAAGATCGTGCCGCGGCTCAAGACGCGCTACCGCGCCGAGATCACCGGCGAGCTGCAGAAGCAGTTCAACTACGCCAACGTGATGCAGATCCCCGGCGTCGTGAAGGTCGTCGTCAACATGGGTGTCGGCGACGCCGCCCGTGACGGCAAGCTGATCGAGGGTGCCGTCAAGGACCTCTCGATCATCACCGGTCAGCGTCCCGAGGTTCGTCGGGCCCGCAAGTCCATCGCGCAGTTCAAGCTGCGCGAGGGCATGCCGATCGGCGCGCGCGTCACGCTGCGCGGCGACCGCATGTGGGAGTTCCTGGACCGCCTGCTGACGATCGCGCTGCCCCGTATCCGCGACTTCCGCGGCCTCTCGGGCAAGCAGTTCGACGGCAACGGCAACTACACGTTCGGTCTGAACGAGCAGTCGATGTTCCACGAGATCGACCCCGACTCGATCGACCGTCCCCGCGGCATGGACATCACCGTCGTCACCACCGCCACGAACGACGAGGAGGGCCGGGCGCTGCTGAAGCACCTGGGCTTCCCGTTCAAGGAGAACTGAGTCGATGGCCAAGAAGGCGTTGATCAACAAGGCCGCGAAGAAGCCGAAGTTCAAGGTCCGGGGCTACACCCGGTGCCAGCGTTGCGGCCGCCCCCACGCGGTGTTCCGCAAGTTCGGCCTCTGCCGGATCTGCCTGCGCGAGATGGCTCACCGCGGTGAGCTGCCTGGCGTGAGCAAGTCCAGCTGGTAAGTCCAGTTTCATTTACTTCGCTGTAGGCCCGCACACGACCGTCCTGTCCCTCCCCCCCCGGGGAGGGCAGGTCTGGACCCTGAGCCGGTGAACCGCAGCGAGAAAGGTTGACCAGGTCACCATGACGATGACCGACCCGATCGCAGACATGCTCACTCGTCTGCGCAACGCGAACTCGGCTTACCACGACAAGGTCGTGATGCCGCACTCGAAGTTGAAGGCCAACATCGCCGAGATCCTCAAGCGCGAGGGCTACATCGCCTCGTACCGCGACGAGGAGGGCGAGGTCGCGAAGAACCTCGTCGTCGAGCTGAAGTACGGCCCGAACCGGGAGCGCAGCATCGCGGGCCTCCGCCGCGTGTCGAAGCCGGGCCTGCGCGTGTACGCGAAGTCCACCAGCCTGCCCCGAGTTCTGGGTGGCCTCGGTGTGGCGATCATTTCGACCTCTGGTGGTCTCATGACCGACCGCCAGGCCAACAAGGCAGGCGTGGGCGGAGAAGTCCTCGCCTACGTTTGGTAAGGGGGAGTAGACATGTCGCGCATCGGTAAGCAGCCGATCATTGTCCCCTCCGGGGTCGACGTGAACATCGCCGGCCAGGACGTCAGCGTGAAGGGCCCCAAGGGCACCCTGACCCTGACGCTCGCTGAGCCGATCAGCCTGGAGAAGGCCGAGGACGGCACTCTCGAGGTCAAGCGCCCGAACGACGAGCGCCGCGTCCGCGCGCTCCACGGCCTGTCGCGCACGCTGGTGCACAACATGGTCGTCGGTGTGACCCAGGGTTACGAAAAGAAGATGGAGATCCACGGCGTCGGTTACCGCGTCGCGCTCAAGGGCTCTGAGCTCGAGTTCGCGCTCGGTTACTCGCACCCGGTGAAGGTCGAGGCCCCCGCGGGCATCACCTTCGCGGTGGAGACCCCGACCCGCTTCTCCGTCTCCGGTATCGACAAGCAGCTCGTCGGTGAGGTCGCCGCCAACATCCGCAAGCTGCGCAAGCCCGACCCGTACAAGGGCAAGGGCGTGCGGTACTCGGGCGAGAAGATCCGCCGCAAGGTCGGAAAGACGGGTAAGTGACATGAGCGAGTCGACTGTTACGAAGCGCAAGCCGGTGGGCAAGGACATCTCCACCAGGCGTCGTGTTGCCAAGGCCCGTCGCCACTTCCGCCTCCGCAAGAAGGTCAGCGGCACCGCCGAGCGTCCGCGCCTGGTCGTGCACCGGTCGTCGAAGCACATCACCGTGCAGATCATCGACGACCTGAAGGGCCACACGCTGGCGTCCGCTTCCTCCATGGAGGCCGACGTGCGTGCGCTGGAAGGCGACAAGAAGGCCCGTGCGGCCAAGGTCGGCCAGCTGGCCGCGGCCCGTGCCAAGGACGCCGGCATCACGGCGGTCGTGTTCGACCGCGGTGGCAACGCGTACCACGGCCGGATCGCTGCTCTGGCGGATGCCGCCCGCGAGGCGGGGCTGGAGTTCTGACAATGATGATCACTGGAATTGAGAGGGACGCCTGATGCCAGGACGTACGCGTCGCGAAGGCGGCGGGGGCGAGCGCGGAGAGCGCCGCGACCGTCGTGACGGCGGCCGCGGCGGCGCGGCCCAGGAGAAGACCCCCCACCTCGAGCGCGTGGTTGCGATCAACCGCGTCTCCAAGGTGGTCAAGGGTGGTCGTCGCTTCAGCTTCACCGCGCTTGTGGTTGTCGGTGACGGCGACGGCATGGTCGGCGTCGGCTACGGCAAGGCCAAGGAAGTTCCCGCGGCCATCGCCAAGGGTGTCGAGGAGGCGAAGAAGAACTTCTTCCGCGTGCCTCGCATCGCCGGCACCATCCCCCACCCGGTCCAGGGTGAGAAGGCCGCTGGTGTGGTTCTGCTGCGTCCGGCCTCGGCCGGTACCGGTGTCATCGCGGGTGGCGCTGTCCGCGCCGTCCTCGAGTGCGCCGGCGTGCACGACGTGCTGTCGAAGTCGCTCGGCTCCGACAACGCGATCAACATCGTGCACGCGACCGTGGCGGCCCTCAAGGGCCTGCAGCGTCCCGAAGAGGTCGCGGCCCGTCGTGGCCTGCCCCTCGAGGACGTCGCTCCCGCCGGCATGATCCGCGCTCGCGCGGGCCAGGGGGTCTGACCATGGCTCTCAAGATCACCCAGGTGAAGAGCACCATCGGCACGAAGCACAACCACCGCGAGTCGATGCGCACCCTCGGGCTGCGCAAGATCCGTCAGTCGGTCGTGCGTGAGGACACCCCCCAGGTCCGCGGCTTGATCCACGCCGTGCGCCACCTGGTGGTTGTTGAGGAGGTCCAGTCGTGACCATCAAGATTCACGACCTGCGTCCGGCCCCTGGTGCCAAGACCGCCAAGACCCGCGTCGGTCGTGGTGAGGGCTCCAAGGGCAAGACCGCCGGCCGCGGTACGAAGGGCACGGGCGCTCGCAAGAACGTCTCGCCGCGCTTCGAAGGTGGCCAGATGCCGCTGCACATGCGGCTGCCGAAGCTCAAGGGCTTCCGCAACCCGTTCCGCACCGAGTACCAGGTTGTCAACGTCGGTGACATCGCGGCCTCCTTCCCCGAGGGTGGCTCCGTGGACGTCGCCGCGCTGATCCTGGCCGGCCTGGTCCGCAAGGGGCAGCCGGTCAAGGTCCTGGGCGACGGTGAGGTTTCGGTCAAGCTGGACGTCGTGGCGAACAAGTTCTCGAAGTCCGCTGTGGACAAGCTGGCTGCTGCCGGTGGCACCACCACCGTGCTGTAGTTCTGCGTTGTGTTGAAGGGCCCTGGGGCGTTGCCTCGGGGCCCTTCGGCGTTGTTCGGGTGTGCCCTCACCGCGGCCCCGGCCGGCGTGCTCCTGGCCGGTTCTGCGGGTAGCTGAACTTTTGCGGGAACACCCAGGCGGGTGCAAACGTTCGCGTGCGGCGAAATCGCTGCTTGTAGCATGGATTCGCCCAGTTCGCTGACCCGTACGGCCTAGTCGGGTGGCGAGAGATCAACCGGTTTGAACCTGTGATTGGCCACTGGGTACGGGCTGGTCGCGGGGGGCTGTTAGTGTTGCGGGCTGAACCCGGATGTCCTCCGGGTTGCTTGGTCGTGGCTGCCTGCTGCGGCCTGCCAACTACCGCATGTGCCGGTCCCTGGGGGTCGGCAACGCTCAGGAGGTTCGCGTGCTCGGCGCATTCCGCTCGGCTCTCGCGACGCCGGATCTACGCAAGAAGATCCTCTTCACGCTCGGGATCATCATTGTGTACCGGCTTGGTGCGACCATGCCCGCGCCGGGCGTGTCCTTCAAGAACGTCAAGGCGTGTGCCGACCAGCTTGAGGGCCAGAACATCTACTCGCTGATCAACCTGTTCAGCGGTGGTGCGCTGCTGCACCTGTCCGTGTTCGCGCTGGGCATCATGCCCTACATCACCGCGAGCATCATCATTCAGCTGCTCACCGTGGTGATTCCGCGGTTCGAGCAGTTGAAGAAGGAAGGGCAGGCCGGGCAGGGCAAGCTGACGCAGTACACGCGGTACCTGACCATCGGGCTCGCGATCCTGCAGTCGACCGGTCTGGTGGCGCTGGCGGTGCGCGGGCAGCTGTTCGGCGAGTGCGACCAGGACGTCATTCCTGGCAAGAACAGCATCTTCACCCTCATCGTGCTGGTCATCACCATGACCGCCGGTACCTCGGTCATCATGTGGCTGGGCGAGCTGATCACCGAGAAGGGCATCGGCAACGGCATGTCGTTGCTGATCTTCACCGGTATCGCCGCCCGCATCCCGACCGAGGGCAAGAACATCCTCGACAAGAACGGTGTCGTCTTCGCGCTCGTTCTCGTCGCGGCACTCGTCATCATCGCGAGCGTCATCTACGTCGAGCAGGCCCAGCGCCGCATCCCGGTGCAGTACGCCAAGCGCATGATCGGCCGCCGCATGTACGGCGGTACGTCGACGTACCTTCCTCTCAAGGTGAACCAGGCCGGCGTCATCCCGGTCATCTTCGCCTCGTCGCTGCTCTACCTGCCGGACCTGATCGTCCGCCTCACCCAGGGGGCGTCCTCCAGCCCGAACTGGTTCTCGACGTTCGTCCAGACGTACCTGGTCAAGCAGTCGAGCTGGGTGCACATCAGCGTCTACTTCCTGCTGATCGTCTTCTTCACGTACTTCTACGTCGGCATCACGTTCAACCCGGACGAGCGTGCGGACGAGATGAAGAAGTTCGGTGGCTTCATCCCCGGCATCCGTCCTGGTCGTCCGACCGCCGAGTACCTCAAGTTCGTGTTGGGCCGCATCACGCTGCCCGGCTCGCTCTACCTCGGCATCGTGGCGATCCTGCCGAACCTGTTCCTGGACCTCACTGGTGACAACCAGAACCAGAACTTCCCGTTCGGCGGCACCGCGGTTCTGATCATGGTCGGTGTCGGTCTCGACACCGTGAAGCAGATCGAGAGCCAGCTCATGCAGCGCAATTACGAAGGGTTCCTCCGCTAGATGCGACTCGTTCTCGTTGGCCCGCCCGGTGCGGGCAAGGGCACCCAGGCTGAGGTTCTGAGCCGCAAGCTCGGCGTGCCGCACATCTCGACGGGCGACCTCTTCCGGTCACACATCAGCAACCAGACCGAGCTCGGGCTCGAGGTGCAGAGCATCCTCGACGAGGGCGCACTGGTGCCGGACTCCATCACGAACGAGATGGTGCGCAAGCGCCTGGCCGAGTCGGATGCGGACCACGGGTTCCTGCTCGACGGGTTCCCGCGCAACGTGGCGCAGGCCGACAAGCTCGGCGAGTTCCTGGCCGTCGGCGGCCACGAGCTCGACGCGGTGCTCGAGTTCCGGGTCGACGAGGACGTCGTGGTGGAGCGGCTGCTCGCGCGTGGGCGCACGGACGACAAGGAAGACGTCATCCGGCACCGGCAGCAGGTGTACCGCAACGAGACCGCGCCGCTGCTCGACTACTACGCGGAGAAGGTCATCTCCATCGACGCGGTCGGGGAGATCGACGAGATCAGCGAGCGGGCTCTCGCGGCGCTGAACTCGCTGCGCGACGAGAAGTGACAGGTGGATTGCTTGACCGGCTCCGCTCTGCTGTTTCGAGTTTCTCCGGCAGTGAACGCATGATCGAGATCAAGACCCGCGGCCAGCTGGAGGCGATGCGCGCCTCCGGCCTGGTCGTGGCGCGCGCCCTCAAGAACGTGGTCGACGCGGTGAAGCCCGGGATTTCCACGTGGGAGCTCGACGAGATCGCCGAGCAGACCATCCGCGACGCGGGCGCCATTCCGTCGTTCAAGGGTTACCACGGGTTCCCGGCGAGCATCTGCGCGTCGGTGAACGACCAGATCGTCCACGGCATCCCCAGCCGCACGCAGGTGCTGGCCGAGGGTGACCTGATCTCGATCGACTGCGGTGCGATCCTCGACGGCTGGCACGGCGACTCGGCCGTCACGGTCGGCTGCGGTGAGCTCTCGCCGGCCGACCACAAGCTGTCCGAGGCCACCAGGCTCTCGATGCTCGCGGGCATCGAGGCGGCGGTGCCCGGTGGACGGCTCACGGACATCTCGTTCGCCATCGAGTCCTCGGCCATCGAGTCGGGGGAGCGCGACGGCATCGAGTACGGGATCGTCGCGGACTACGGCGGCCACGGCATCGGCACCAAGATGCACATGGACCCGTTCCTGCCGAACTACGGCAAGCCCGGCAAGGGGCCGAAGCTCAAGGTCGGCATGGCCATCGCGATCGAGCCGATGCTCACGCTCGGCACGGACGACTCCCAGGAGCTGGAGGACGGCTGGACCGTCATCACGCTCGACGGCACCCGTGCGGCGCACTGGGAGCACAGCGTCGCGATCACCGAGGACGGCCCGTGGGTGCTCACCGCACCTGAAGAGCAGTAGTCCTCGAAGCTTGGACTTAGCCCCGTTCGCCGTGAGGTGAGCGGGGCTATTTCGCTTGTCAAGCCGGATATGGTCGGGGTGACGAGCGAGTCCAATGCTTGGGGGCATTGTGGGGGTAACCCGTTTCGTCCTGTTCGCCCTTCTGATTTCCGCTTCAGGCTGCGCTGCTGCCAAGCCGGCCACCGACTACACCTACCAGGACGTCCCGCCGGAGAAGATCGCCGACCGGATCTTCCTGGCCGACACCATCGCCGAGGTCGAGCACTGCGAGCCGCCGTTCGGCGACGTGCGGGTTCTTCGACCGAACTTCGTCAGTCCGCCGACACCGGTCGACGGCGGCTGTGGAGGGCAGGCCCGAGCGGCTGCCGGGCAGGAGTACATCGAGGCCGTGAGCCGCATCACGGCGTTGCACGACACCGTCGTCCACGAGTGGGACGTGGCGCTGAAATCCGGGCCTGAGGCCGCGTACACGCGGTCGGTCTCGGTGATGTTGCTGCACTGCCTCGACCGTGCGGGGTTCACCCAGCGCGGGCCCGGCGATCCGAGCCTGGAGAGCTACGGCGTCGGATCCGGCGACCTCGCGCTCGACAACGCGGCTCAGAGGTGCTCCGACGAGACCGGCTACGGCAGCTCCGTCGCAGCTCAGCGGGTGCGCACGCTCAAGTCCGTGCTCGGCAGGCACGAGTCGGAGATCAACGAGATCGGCAAGCTCAGGCTCGTGCTGGCGAGGTACGCCCGGCCGGGTGACGGTCCCGACAGGGCCCGATTTGGGTTGCCGGAGTGAACTGCGTACACTGGTCAGGTGGCGCATCCGTCGCGCCGGTTCAGTCATGCCCTCCGAGGTGAGATCGAGCCGGGCTGGAACGCGTCCGAAGGTTATTACCACCGTCACGAAACGCGGAGGACATGGGCAAGAAGGACGGGGCCATTGAGGTCGAGGGCCGCGTAGTCGAACCGCTTCCCAACGCGATGTTCCGCGTCGAGTTGGAGAACGGTCACAAGGTGCTCGCACACATCAGCGGCAAGATGCGACAGCACTACATCCGCATCCTCCCTGAGGACCGGGTTGTCGTGGAGCTCTCGCCCTACGACCTGTCCCGCGGGCGCATCGTCTACCGCTACAAGTGACCTCCAATAGCAGGAGATCTCAGGCGTGAAGGTCCAGCCGAGCGTCAAGAAGATCTGCGACAAGTGCAAGGTGATCCGCCGTCACGGCCGGGTCATGGTGATCTGCGAGAACCTGCGCCACAAGCAGCGCCAGGGCTGAGCAGTCCCACCACGCGCTCGTCGAGATCTTCGATGACGCAGTAACGAGAAACTCCTCGCACCTGCCGCACGCAGGGCTTCAAGCGTGCGGACACCCCCGGATTCCAGGCCGGGGCCGGGACACCGGCTGTGAGAGCAGCCGGAAAACGACACAGCGAGTCAGTCACCGGAACTGGGCGAGGAGCAGACCTGGAAGTAATCGACAGGAGTTAACCGCCACATGGCACGACTCGCTGGCGTCGACCTCCCCCGCGAGAAGCGGATGGAGATCGCGCTCACCTACATCTTCGGCATCGGTCGTACGCGCTCCAAGGAGCTGCTCGCCGCCACCCAGATCTCCCCCGACCTCCGGGTCAAGGATCTGACGGACGACGACCTCGCCAAGCTGCGGGACCACATCGAGACGAACTACAAGGTCGAGGGTGACCTTCGCCGTGAGGTCGCGGCCGACATCCGTCGCAAGATGGAGATCGGTTGCTACGAGGGTCTTCGGCACCGTCGCGGCCTGCCCGTTCGCGGTCAGCGCACGAAGACGAACGCCCGCACCCGCAAGGGTCCGAAGAAGACCGTGGCCGGCAAGAAGAAGGCCGGCAAGAAGTAAGACCTCGCGTCTACTGCCCTCAACTTAGGAGCTCGTTTTGCCACCGAAGTCCCGTCAGGGCGCCGGGGTCAAGAAGATCCGGCGCAAGGAAAAGAAGAACGTCTCGCACGGCCAGGCGCACATCAAGAGCACGTTCAACAACACCATCGTGTCGATCACCGACCCGATGGGCAACGTGATCAGCTGGGCGTCCGCCGGCCACGTGGGTTTCAAGGGCTCGCGCAAGTCCACGCCGTTCGCGGCGCAGATGGCCGCCGAGAACGCCGCCCGCAAGGCCGCCGAGCACGGCATGCGCAAGGTGGACGTGTTCGTCAAGGGTCCCGGCTCCGGCCGTGAGACCGCGATCCGTTCGCTGCAGGCCGCCGGTCTCGAGGTCGGCACCATCCAGGACGTGACCCCGCAGCCCCACAACGGCTGCCGCCCGCCCAAGCGGCGCCGGGTCTGAGGCACGGGGAGGAGTAAGCACAAATGGCTCGTTACACGGGACCTGCGACGCGTATCTCGCGCCGCCTGAAGGTCGACCTCGTTGGTGGGGACCAGGCGTTCGAGCGCCGTCCGTACCCGCCCGGCCAGCACGGCCGCGGCCGGGTCAAGGAGTCCGAGTACCTGCTGCAGCTCCAGGAGAAGCAGAAGGCTCGCTACACCTACGGCGTGCTCGAGAAGCAGTTCGTCCGCTACTACAAGGAAGCGGTTCGTCGCCCGGGCAAGACCGGTGAGAACCTGCTCCAGATCCTCGAGGCCCGCCTCGACAACGTGGTGTACCGCGCGGGCCTCGCCCGCACGCGTCGCCAGGCTCGCCAGCTGGTCAGCCACGGGCACTTCCTGGTCAACGGCCAGAAGGTGAACATCCCGAGCTACCAGGTGTCGAAGTTCGACATCATCGACGTGAAGCCGAAGTCCATGCCGACGCTGCCCTTCGAGGCCGCTCGCGCGTCCTTCGGTGACCGCCCGATCCCGGCTTGGCTGCAGGTCGTTCCGTCGAACCTGCGCATCCTCGTGCACCAGCTGCCCGAGCGCGCGCAGATCGACACGCCTGTCACCGAGCAGCTCATCGTCGAGCTCTACTCGAAGTGATCCTCTCCGAGCGGCCGTCTAGCAGTGTTTGATCATTTGGTGGGCGGTCGCTCGGGTCGGGTCCCGCATCGGCGCGAAGGGTGTGCCGAGTGCGTTTGCCGGTCTCCGCACCGGCGTCGTGACGGCGTCAAATAGCGGGCGTCGTTGTAGAAAGGTTGAACCCAGTGCTGATTTCCCAGCGCCCCTCGCTCGGCGAGGAAGCGGTCTCCGAGACCCGTTCCCGGTTCGTCATCGAACCGCTGGAGCCGGGCTTCGGTTACACGCTCGGCAACTCGATCCGCCGCACGCTGCTCTCGTCGATCCCCGGTGCTGCTGTCACGAGCATCCGCATCGACGGCGTGCTGCACGAGTTCACCACGGTTCCCGGGGTGAAGGAGGACGTCACCGACGTCATCCTGAACCTGAAGGAGCTCGTCGTCTCGTCCGAGGAGGACGAGCCGGTGACCATGTACCTGCGCAAGCAGGGCCCCGGTGTGGTGACCGCGGGCGACATCGTGCCTCCGGCCGGTGTCACCGTGCACAACCCCGACCTGCACATCGCGACCCTGAACGGCAAGGGCAAGCTGGAGATCGAGCTCGTCGTCGAGCGCGGTCGCGGCTACGTCCCCGCGGTTCAGAACAAGCAGGCCGGTGCCGAGATCGGCCGCATCCCGGTCGACTCGATCTACTCGCCGGTTCTCAAGGTGACGTACAAGGTCGAGGCGACTCGTGTCGAGCAGCGCACGGACTTCGACAAGCTGATCCTCGACGTGGAGACCAAGCCCTCGATCACTCCGAGGGACGCGGTTGCCTCCGCGGGTAAGACCCTGGTTGAGCTGTTCGGCCTCGCTCGCGAGCTGAACATCGACGCCGAGGGCATCGAGATCGGCCCGTCGCCGGCCGAGGCCGACACCATCGCCGCGTTCGCGATGCCTATCGAGGACCTGGACCTCACGGTCCGTTCCTACAACTGCTTGAAGCGGGAAGGCATCCACACCGTCGGCGAGCTCGTGTCGCGCAGCGAGGCGGACCTGCTGGACATCCGCAACTTCGGTGCGAAGTCGATCGACGAGGTCAAGATGAAGCTCGTCGGCCTCGGCCTCGCCCTGAAGGACTCGCCTCCTGGGTTCGACCCGTCCGCCGCCGCGTCGGACTACCACCCCGGTGACACGGGCTGGGGTGCCGGTGCCGGCCTGGACCCGCACGACGACGGCCAGGACTACGCGGAGACCGAGCAGCTCTGACGCTCTGATTCAGAGCTAGAGGATCTCTTTCAGTTACAGGAGTAAGCGATGCCCACCCCTACCAAGGGCCCCCGGCTCGGTGGGTCTCCGGCGCACGAGCGGCTGCTGCTCGCCAACCTGGCGACGGCGCTGTTCCAGCACGGCCGGATCAAGACCACTGAGGCGAAGGCGAAGCGGCTGCGTCCGTACGCCGAGAAGCTGATCAGCAAGGCCAAGGTCGGCGACCTGCACAACCGTCGCGAGATCATGAAGGTGATCCGCGACAAGGACGTCGTGCACAAGCTGATCGCCGAGATCGGTCCGTTCTTCAACGACCGTTCCGGTGGCTACACCCGCATCACCAAGACGCTGGCGCGCAAGGGCGACAACGCCCCCATGGCCATCATCGAGCTGGTGCAGCAGAAGCTCGTCTCCACCGAGGCCGAGGCTGCGCGCAAGACCAAGTTCGCCAAGGACGAGAAGCCGGCCGTGGCCGAGGTCGTCGACCAGGACGCCGAGGCGCCCGAGTCCGCGACCGCCGACGCCGCCGACGAGCCCGCTGAGGGCGCTGTCGAGGTCGACGGCGAGCCGTCGGCCGAGGACGTCGCGGCGGAAGAGGCTGCTGAGAAGGACAAGTCCTGAGCAGTACGTCTGCTGACGAGCCCGTCGTTCCCGCTTCTGGGGACGGCGGGCTCGTTCGTGTGCGGTTCGACCTGGGGTACGACGGGACCGAGTTCTCCGGGTGGGCCCGTCAGCCTTCGCGTCGCACGGTGTGCGGGGTGCTTGAGGACACCCTGTCGATGGTGCTGCGCGAGGACGTCGTGCTGACCGTGGCCGGGCGCACCGATGCCGGGGTGCACGCTTCCGGGCAGGTCGCTCACGCCGATCTGCCGTCCACTGTGGACGTTGACGGGCTGCCCAAGCGGCTGGCCCGGGCGTTGCCGACGGACGTGCGGGTGTTCTCGGCTCGGGTGGTGCCGGCTGCCTTCGACGCGCGGTTCTCGGCGTTGCGGCGGCACTACGAGTACCGGGTATCGGATGCTGTGTTCGGGGCGCATCCGTTGCGGCGGCTGGACACCCTGGCCTGGCCTCGGCCGCTGGACGTTTCGGCCATGAATGCCGCGGCCGAGTTGTTGTTGGGGGAGCACGACTTCTGTGCGTTCTGCAAGCGGCGGGACGGGGCTACGACCATTCGCGAGCTGCAGCGGCTTGAGCTGGTCCGGTCTGCTGCTGACGGTGTGATCACCGCGTTCGTGTCTGCTGATGCGTTCTGCCACTCCATGGTTCGGTCGCTCATCGGGGCGCTGCTGGCCGTCGGGGAAGGGCGTAAGGGCGTCGAGTGGCCCTCGTCGTTGTTGACGCTCTCTGGCCGGGCCAGCGGGGTCACCGTGGCTCCTGCCCACGGGCTGTGCTTGGTTCGAGTCGATTTTCCTGGGGATTCCGAGTTGGCGGCTCGCGCTGAGGCCACTCGGAAGGTTCGAACCCTCTCCTGACTTCGCCTTCGCCCTCCCGGAAAGGGAGGAGCCCCCGGCGGGGGGACCGGGGGCTCCGAGGGGTGGGATGGTTGTCCGTGGGCTAGATGTCCAGGGTCCACGAGTCCAGGTAGCCGGTGTCCTGGCGGTAGTAGTCGTGGATGCGGAGTTTCCAGGTGCCGTTTGCGTCCTCGGTGGAGACGTTCACGTTGTAGGTGGCGTTGATGTCGTCTGCGCTGTCGCTGCCGTTGGGGACCTTCAGCATTTTGACGGCGCCTGAGGGGGTGATCAGGGCCAGTTCCAGGTCGCCTCGGTAGGTGTGCTTGATGGCCACCTTCACGGTGCCTGTGGCGCTTGCTTTGCCGTTGCAGTCGGCGATCGTGACGGACGAGGTCACGGTGTCGGCGTCTGGGATGGCGGTGCGGGTGTTGTTCGTGACGGCCGGGCACTGGCCCGGTGGGTTGCCAGGGGCGGTGCCGGTGATGTGCAGGAGCTTGTTCGGGGAGCCGGTGCCCGGGTTGGTGACCACGTCGGAGGTGGCGTTGTTGACGAGGGCGTCGCGGACCTCTTGCGGGGTTGCCGTCGGGGACGAGCCGAGGTAGACCGCTGCCGCGCCCACCACGTGGGGCGTGGCCATTGAGGTGCCGCTGATGGTGTTGGTGGCGTTGTCGTCGGTCAGCCAGGCGCTGGTGATGTCGCGGCCGGGGGCGAAGATGTCCAGGCAGGTGCCGATGTTCGAGTAGGACGAGCGGGCGTCGGTGCGGTCGGTCGAGCCGACGGTGATGGCTTCCGGGGTGCGGGCCGGGGAGGTGTTGCAGGCGTTCCCGCCGCTGTCGTTGCCCGCGGCCAGGCCGTAGGTCACGCCTGCCGCGATGGAACGCTTCACGGCCGCGTCCACGGTGTCGTTGGCGCCGCCGCCCAGGGACATGTTGGCCACCGCGGGCTTGTTGGCCGGGTTGGTGGTGACCTGGTCGGTCACCCAGTCGATGCCGGCGATGACGCCTGCGAAGGTGCCGGAGCCGCTGCAGTTCAGGACTCGGACGCCCACCAGTTTCACGTCCTTGGCGACGCCGTACTTCGTGCCGCCGACGGTGCCGGAGACGTGCGTGCCGTGGCCGTTGCAGTCGGTGGCGTCGTCGTCGTTGTCCACGGTGTCGCGGCCGGAGACGGCACGGCCGCCGAAGTCGCTGTGGGAGAAGCGGATGCCCGTGTCGATGATGTAGGCGGTGACGCCTGCGCCTCGGTTCGGGTAGGTGTAGCTGTTGTCCAGCGGGAGAGCGCTCTGGTCGATGCGGTCCAGGCCCCACGACGGGGTCGGGGACTGCGTGTCGGTGAGGTGGACTTCGCCGTCCTGCTCGACGTAGGCGACGGACGGGTCTGCTGCCAGGCGCTTGGCCTGGGTTTCGGACATCTGCGCGGAGAAGCCGTGCAGCGCGGACTTGTAGGTGTGCGTCACCTTTGCGCTGTACTTGGCGCTGAGGTTCTCCACACTGCTCGCGCTGATGTCCTTCAGCACGACGATGTAGTTGTCCTTGATCGCGTTCGACGCACCGAGGTTACGAATCTCCCCCTCGGGCGCAGCGGTGGCGGAGACGGACGACAGGACGAGCGCGGTGCTCGCCACCAGTCCGATCCCTGCCGCTCGTCTGACCCACGATTCACCCATAGCAGCGTGCTCCCTCGTCGAAGGATCGTGCAGGTGAGAGTTTTCTTAGTGGCGTAGACGGATTTCGCACAAGAAGGTCCACGAAAGTACCTTCGTATGGCGAATCAACAGATTTGCGGGTCCTGTGAATTAGTTGGTTCCGCTGAGCTATGGACAACGCAATTGCGCCCCGAACGGTTCACCGTTCGGGGCGCAAGTTTCGTCTATTTCGCCGAGCGTCTCAATCGCCGCGACGGACTGCGCCGAGGATCTGCTGTTCGGCCGGGGTGGTGTACAGGCGCAGGTGTGCCCACATGTCCTGGCCCATCGCGATCACCTGGTCGTCCTTCAGCTGGGTCAGCTGCTGGAACATCTGCGGGCGCAGGCGCCACATCTGGCCCGCCAGCTGGGCCTGGCCCATCGGGAGGCGTTGCAGCAGCACGAGATCCGCGTTGTTCGCCGTGGACGAGGCCTGCGGGTGCAGGTACGGCAGCACGTACATCGTGGTCTGCCACGGTGCGCGCGGCGGGAACAGCTCCTGCGGGACGTGGCCGCCGTCGTGGATCACGAGCAACGGCATGTCCTCGGTCGGGCGCGGCAGGTCCGCCGGTGAGAGGCGGCGCAGCTGCACCAGCTGAGACGGGCGGCCGTCCGGGCCCTGGCCCGCTGCGCGCACGACCGGCTGCCAGGCCTGGGGGCGGCCCGTGGCGATGATGATCCACGCGCCGGTGGCCATGGCCCTCAACGCGATCTGGCGGGCCAGGTACAGGCCGCCGACGACCACCATGCGGGTCGGGGTGGGGCGCAGCACGGACACGGTGAGCGGTTCGCCCTTGGTGCCCTGGCCGAGCATCATGCCGCCGCGGTCGCCGCTCGGGCTGACCAGGTCGAGCATGTTCGGCGACACCAGGAACTCCGGTGCCACCGAGCCGCGGCCACGCGAGTCGAGCAGACGGGACGAGCTCATGCCACACCTCCCAGCGGCAGCGTCGCGGCCAGGCCGGCGAGCTGCATGCCCCGCAACGGGGTCAGCGTGATGTCGAGTTTGTCGCCGAGCTTCGACAACTGGTCCTCCGCGCGGTCGAGCTCGCTCGGCGTGCGGGCGCTCACCCGGACCAGGCCGCGCAGCGAGACCTGACCGTCCTCACGGGACGGTGAGATCGACATCGCCAGGGTGGAGGACAGCGCGCGCACGCCCGTGAGCGCGTTCAGGTTGCCCTTCAAGCCCTTCGACGGCCAGCCGGTGATCGCGTAGCTCGCGTGACCGACGCCACCCGCGGTGACGCCCGACCACTTTTCGCGCAGCGACACGGGGTTCGTGTTGCCGACGGCGGCGGTGAGCTCGGCGGACGAGATCGCCGCGCGCAGCAGTTCGTCCGAGTCGAGCGGGCGGATCGTGACGCCCGCGGACTCCAAGGCGTTGCGGACGCGGGACAACGCCCCGATCAACGCGCGGTGCGCGCCGACGACGCCGCCGCCGCGCTCCCGGATCGCCTCGCCGCAGCGGCGCGGGTCGAGCCGCACCGTGATCCACGTGGTGCGCCGGGCGGCCGCGGGCAGCGGGCCGAGCACCTCCATGTACGAGCTGATCGCGGGCGAGTTCGGCGGGAGCGCCGCGCTGCCGGGGTAGCAGTGCCAGATCACGGTGATCGCGTCGAGGACGACACCGCGGTCCTCCAGGCACGGCGCCAGCGCACCCAGCGGCAGCGACGGTGCGGTGCCGACGGCGGAGATCAGCGGCGGGGTCGGGTCGACCAGCAGCACGGCCGTCCACACGCCGTCGTGCCACGACAGCGCGAGCGGGCGGCGTTCGTGGTCGACGCCCTTCGCGATCACCAGGTCCGGGATCGCGAGGCGCAGCAGCGCGACGCGCGGGTCCTCCGGGCCGAGCACCTGCATCTCGTCGTCACCGGGCTTGGACTCCTGCGGCTCGACGCGCTTCGCGGTGCGGCTGTGCGAGCGGAAGTTGTAGCGGAGCCGGACACCGATCCACTGGGTCAGCCAACGACCACGCGATCGGGTGAACGCGAGGATCAGTGCGATGAGAAGCACACCGCCGGCGATCGACACCGCCACGACGTTGAGGGCGCCGCCGGAGGTCTTCACGCCCATGAGGGTGAGAACGAGGAGCGCGATGGCGAGACCGATCTCGATCGTGACTACGTTCGAGACGGGCAGAGAGCCGAGGCTGACTCCGGCACCTCTGCGCCGGACACGCCCGACGGGACGCGGAGGCACAGGTGCCTGCTGGCCAGGAACACCAGGTCCCTGCGGCCGTGCCATCCCTGGGTTCGGCCGGGGCGGATGTGGAGTGGTCACGGACATCCGTTGTGGTCTCTTTCCCCTCGATGGTCGGTGGGCTTGGCGAACCGGCCCACGGAGCAACCTGCGTCCGGCTATCCTGCCGAACCGTACCGCGACTGGGAGAGCAGCGAGCCGAGAATGGCATCAACACCCACCACCAAGTCACACGTCGAGGCCTACCAATTCGTCCTGCGGCGGATGCAGTCCGCACTGGTCCGCAGAGACGCGGTGATGCTGCATGACCCCATGCGCAGCCACTCTCGCGCGACAGCGGTCGGTGTGGTCCTGGGCGTCGCCGGTCTGCTCGGCTTCCTCGTGTACGGGGTGTTCAGCCCGGCGCCGCGGCTGGACGACAGCACGCAGATCGCCATCAGCAAGGAGACCGGTCAGGTCTACGTGGTCGACGCCTCGCCGAGGCGCCTGATCCCGATGACGAACCTGGCCTCGGCCCGGCTGCTGTGGTACTCCCGCAACAACCCCGACCAGCAGTCCGGTGGCGGTGACGCGCCGGGTGGCACCGCGAACAGCGGGCAGAACCAGGTCGCGGGCGGTGAGCCGAAGCTCGTGAGCGAGGCGACGCTGGCGGGGCTGCCGCGCGGCAGGCTCACCGGTCTGCCGGACGCGCCGGACGTGCTGCCCAAGGCGGACCTCCGCATCGACGCGCAGTGGTCGGTCTGCGACACCCTCCAGCTGGACAAGTTCCGCGAGAACCAGGCGGCGGACAACCAGATCAAGACGACCGTGATCGCGGGCGTCAGCGGCGGCAACCCGGAACTGGGCGACGAGGCCGTGCTGGTGCAGCAGCGCACGGGCGCGAAGAAGGCGTACCTGATCTACCGCAAGCCCCAGCAGCTCAAGGACATCTCGTCGTCGACGGTCCGCGCCGAGGTGGACCTGAAGAACGACAAGGTGCTGAACGCGCTGAAGATCAAGAACAAGCAGCCGCGGGCCATCAGCACGGCGCTGCTGAACGCGATCCCCGAGGTCGCTCCGCTGATCGCGCCGGTGATCTCCAACCAGGGCAAGCCGGCGACCTACGTCACCGAGACGAAGGTCAACATCGGTGACGTCGTCCGGGTCGAGCGGCAGGCCGGCGACGAGTTCATGGTGGCGCTGGAAGACGGTTTCCAGACCGTCGACGAGACCGTCGGCGACCTGCTGCGCTGGTCGTACGCGAACAACAAGCAGGCGATCGAGCTCTCGCCGAACGCGATCACCGACCACAAGGACCCGAAGAACCCGCTCAAGCTCGAGTCCTACCCGGCCAAGATCCCGACCACGCTCGAGGCGAACGCCAACAACACCGTCGTGTGCCTGGGCTGGAAGGCCGAGAACTACACCGCGGACAACAAGGCCGAGCACATCTCGGTGACGATCGGCTCCAAGCTGCCCGGTCCGAAGGAGATGTCCGGCGTCGAGCTGAACACGCCGGGTTCGGCCGGCGAGATCATCGACGAGTTCATGATGCTGCCCGGCAAGCAGGCGGTCGTGCGGGCCAGCCAGAGCGTCGGCGACTACGGCACGGGACCGGTGCAGATCGTCACCGGCCGCGGCGTCCGCTACGGCGTCCCGGACGCCGGCACCGCGGCGGCGCTGGGGCTGGAGGGGACCTTCCCGCCGGCGCCGAACCAGATCCTGAGCCTGCTGCCGATGGGCCCGCAGCTCAACAAGAACGAGGCGAACCGCAGCTACGACGCGATCACCCCGGCCCAGAAGGGCCAGATCAAGGATCCGCAGGCGACCCAGAAGTAGCGGAACCGTTCCGGGTGCCTCATCGTCGGATTCACGGCAAATGCACTCGGAAGTGTCTTAGGGGGACAGTCGTGGCCGGTCGCATCTCCGTCGATCCGGAGTGGTTGGAGCAGTACGCCGACCGGATCGACGGCACGACGGACGATCTGCGGCGGGTGCGGGACGCCATGAAGGTGTCCCCGCTGCGCCCCCAGTCGTTCGGCGAGATCGGCAGAACACTGGGAACCGCCCAGGGCTACGCGCGTGCGGCCGAGCTGCTCAACTCGCAGCTCGCCCGCGCCTGCGACACGCTCGACGCGGCCGCCAAGGGCCTGCACGCCGTCGCCGCGCAGCACGGCCATCACGACCAGGAAGCCCTGCAGCTCGTCAAGAACGCCGATCGGCGGTAGGGGAGCCGTGGTGGCCAAGGACGGCAGGCAGATCGCGGCCGAGGTCGGTCCCGAGCTCGACTACCTCTCGCGGGTCAGCCGCAAGCTCGGTGTCGTGGACCTCGTGCACGACTTCTTCGACCCGCTCGTGGGCGACTGGAACGACCTGCGCGAGGAAGCCGAACGCTGGCGCAAGGCCGCGAAGGTGACCGAGGCGGTCACCAAGCACGTCGCGGCACCGCTCGGCGGCCTGGACGCGCGGTGGGAGGGCAAGGACGCCGACGCGTTCATGGACCACATGCGCAAGGTCGGGCTCGCGGGCGGCGACATGTCCGACGCGATGAGCGCCATGGCGGACGCGCTGGAGGAGACCGCCGACGCGGTGCACGGCATCGTGCAGGACATGGCGCACGTCCTCGCCGACGCCGCCGACTCGGTGTCCGGCACGGCGGCGCTGCCCGTGGAGGGCGACCAGCGCGCGATCAGGCACATCGAGGACCTCAAGGACCCGGTCCGCGAGCTGCACGACTCGGCACGGCAGGTGCTGGAGGCGTTTCTCAAGCTGTGCGACGGGGTTTCCGGCGACGGCGGCCACTTCGGCGCAGTGCGGATGGAACACCGGTACCCCGACAAGGACTGGACCTGCACCGCTCCGGCCAAGCCGGAGCCGAAGCCCGCACCCGAACCGCCCAAGGCGTCCGACACGGCCACCGCGAGCAAGGGCGGGGTTCCGTCGACGGGTGGTGGCGGCGGTGGTGCGGGTGGCGTCGGCTCAGTCGGTGCCCCTGCCGCGTCCGCCGCGCAGCCGCAGCAGATGCAGTTCGGCGGCGCCACGGGCGTTTCTGAGCAAGCTCCGCCCCCGGAGAGGGGTGCGGGGGCGGCCCCGGCCGCCGCGGCCGCTGCTGGACGTCCTGGGGGCGCGCCCGGCGGCATGGCGGGTGGCATGCCGATGATGGGCGGCATGATGGGCGGGCAGGGCGGCCAGCAGGGCGGCGACAAGGAGCACAAGCCGCGGCAACGGCTCACCGGCTCGATCGACGACCTGCTCGGCAAACCGAAGAAGGCGGCCCCGCAGACGATCGGCGAGGACTAGCTGCGAACGATGAAGGGCTCCTTCATCCACGTGAGGTGGAAGAAGGAGCCCTTCATCGTTCACGGCTTTGCGGGCTACGCCGGGCGGCCGCGCCTGCGGTTCAGCGAGTTGCGCACGAACAACGTCAGCATCAGCAGCGCGCCACCGATGCCGATGCCCGACAGCGCCACGATGATCGGCGGCCAGTCGGTGCCGGGCGGCGGCGTGACGGTCGTGTTCATCTCCTTCGGCTGCGGCTTCTGGAAACCCTTGGCCTCAGCGGGAAGCACCGCGGTCAGCGCGGCCACCGGGTTGATCATGCCGTAGCCGACCTTGTTGTCCCGTCCGGACACGTTGCCGGGGTGCAGTGCGGTGGCCTTCAGGCGGTCCATCACCTGGCGCGCGCTGAGATCGGGGAACCGCTGGCGCACCAGCGCGGTGATGCCCGCCACGTACGGCGAGGCGAAGCTGGTGCCCTTGATGTCGCTCGCAGCCTGCGCGGTGACGTTCGAGTTCGTCAGGCCGGTGCCCTTGGGGTCGACGGAGATGATCTCCTCACCCGGCGCGGCGATGCTGACCCACGGGCCCCAGACGCTGAACGAGGAGACCGCGCCGGAGCGGGCGATCGACGCCACCGACAGCACGTCGTTGGCGAACCACGCCGGCGACGAGATCACGTTGACGTTGCTCGGGTCCAGGTTGTCGTTCTGCTTCGGGCAGCCCGCGCCCTCGGAGTTGAGGTTGCCCGCCGCCGTGACGATCACCACGTCCTGGACGTCGACCGCCCACCTGATCGCGGCCTGCAGCTTCCGGTCGTCGTCGCTGAAGAGCTTGGGGGTGCCGCAGTTCGTCAGCGAGATGTTGATGACCTTGGCGCCCTTGCTCGCCGCGCGGACGATGGCCTGGGCCAGGGTGCCCACCTTGCCGGCGGAGGAGCGTTGCTCGCCCTGGCCCTTGAACTCGTACCGGTCACTGGTCTGGCGGATCGCCAGGATCTCCGCTTCCGGTGCGGCGCCGACGAAGTCGCCCTCGGTCTTGGCCGCCGCGGCGACGCCCGCGACCTCGGTGCCGTGGCCGTCGCAGTCGTCCGTGCCGTTCTTGCCACCGGACTGGTCGACGTACTCGCCGGTGGGGGTCACGCGGTTGCCGAAGCGCGGGTTGCGCGGGTCGACACCGGTGTCGATGATCGCGATCTTGACGCCCTTGCCGGTGGCGAAGCTGTGCGCCTGCTGCAGGTTCAGCGTGACCTGGCCCCACGGCATGTGCTTGATCAGCTCGTTCTTGGTGTCGGACTCCACGCACGCCTTGGAGGTGCGCGTGTAGGCGACGTCCGGCTTGCCGTCGTCCTTGGGCGGATCGGTGTTCGGCGGCAGGTCCGGTGGAACCGAGTTGGGCTTCACCGCGGCCGGTGTGGACGACGGCTGAGCGGAGGCGTGCGGCAGCGCTCCGGTCAGCAGCAGCAGTCCGGCGGTCGCTGCCGCCGTGGTGCGCCTGATGCCGGTCCTCACAGCGTGATCAGCCCCCGGAACACCGAGTACAGGTCCATGACGGCCAGCGCCAGCGGGACGACCGCGGCGATGAGGACCGCCTCGATGATGTCGACGGTGCGGCGCAACGGCGGCGAGAACCGCTGGCCGGGGAAGACCACGCCGAGCACCAGCGCGCCCGCGCCGAGGACCAGCAGCGTGCCGAACACGAAGACGATGCGGTTGAACTCGTCGGAGCTGATCAGCCAGCCGAGCAGGATGCCGGCGCTGGCGAGCATGCCGGTGGACAGCAGTGCCACGGCCTGCGCGCCGTTCGCGTACGCCCGGCCGCGCATCATCAGCACGATCGCGACGACGACACCGTAGATCGGGCCCCAGACCGTGTTGGCGGACGCGGCGACGATCGCGGCCAGCGCGGCCACGACGCCCGTTCCGATGATCATGCCGGTCAGGTACTCGTGCGCGACCGCGGTGCGCCGCTCGATCACGGCGAACTCCGGGAAACCGGTGTCCTCCTTGAGGTCCTCGGCGTTCGTCGGCACGACGGGCGGCGGGATCTTGGCCAGCTGCAGCGTGAGCCTGGGCAGCATCGACAGCGCGGCGAGCGCCACCGCGCCGGTCGCGGCGGCCACACCGGCGAGCGGGTGGTCGACGAACGTCGCGACGAGGAACGCCAGCGCCACGATCGTGCCGCTGGTCGCCGCGGCGATGAACACCGTGATGCCCTGCCCGATCAGCAGGATGCCGCCCCACGCGAAGATCATCATGAGGGCCGACGCGAGCAGCATCTTCGGGTTGAACCCGACGCCGGGCACCGCGTGGAAGCCCGCGACGAACGCCATCGGCAGCGAACCGCACGCGGCGATCAGCACACCCGTCGACGCCGCCCGGTACGCCCGCGCGATGGTCGCGCCGGTGGCCAGCGCGGCGATGGCCGCGACCCCCGCGGTGATGGCGGCGGCGAGCCCGCTGCCCTTGTCGCCGACCGTGATCGGGCCGGACAGGAACAGCGCCACCGCGGCGGCGATCAGCGCGAGCGCGCCGGCCAGGTGACCGAACTTCTGCGCCGTCTCCTTGGTCCACGGCCGGAACGAGTCCGGGTCGGACTCCGCGATCGCGTCGACGACGTCGTCGTACAGCGGCGGCGGCGGGTTCTCGTTGCGGCGCCGCAACTGCAGCAGTTCACCGTCGACGACGCCGAGCGACGCCAGCGTGCGCGCCGGGTCGAGCGGGTTGTCGCCGAGCTTGGCGAGGCACCAGCCGCCGTGCCGGACACCGCCGTCCGGAGTGGCCTCTCTCGCCATGTCCAGCAGCATCGGCAGGAGATCGGCCACCGCCACGTCGGCAGGCAGCGCGACGTCGATACGCGTTCGAGGTGCCACCACCGTGACACGGCTGAACACCGTCGTACCGGTCGCCACCAGGGCCCCCTAAGTCAGATCAGCACTTACAACTCTGGCCCGACCTTATTGGTCCACTCGGACGGTCGCCGGGCGGCCCTAGTATGGCCGTACCGGCACCCTCTGCACGTGTTGTTCGCAGAACACGTTCGACTGGGTTTTTTCCAGACCCACCTTCGTGGCGCGCGCAGATGCGCAATAGTGTCGGTTGCTACTGGTGGCGTAACGAGAGTCGAAGAGGTGCCTGTCAGTTGAGCACGCTGCAGTTCAAGCGAACGGCACGCCTTGCTGCTCCCCGGCCTCCCGGCGGCGAGGTCCACCTCGAGCCGCCACCCGAGGTCCCCCGGATCATCCCCGGCAACATCATGATGAAGGCGATGCCCGTCGTCATGATCCTGGCGTCCGTGGGCATGATGGCAATGATGTTCATGTACTCCAACAAGCAGCCGGCGGCCATGATCATGCCCGGCATGATGATGATCTCGACCATCGGCATGATGGCGGGAGGCATGGGCTCCGGGAAGGGCCAGAAGAAAGCCGAGATGAACGAGGACCGCAAGGACTACCTGCGGTACCTCGGCCAGATGCGCGACCGCGCCCGCGAGGCCGCCGACGAGCAGCGCGCCGAACGCGAGTGGGTGCACCCGGACCCGCAGATGCTGTGGTCGCTCGCCACCACCCGGCGCATGTGGGAACGCCGCCAGAACGACCCCGACTTCTGCCACCTGCGCGCGGGACGGGGCTCGCAGCGCCTCGCCACCCGCCTGGTGCCCCCGCAGACCGGTCCGGTCGAGGAGCTCGAGCCGATCGCGACGCTGGCCCTGCGCCGGTTCGTGCGCGCCCACTCGCTCGTGCCCGACCTGCCGATCTCCATCGCGCTGCGCGGTTTCGCCGCGGTCGGCCTGCTCGGCGACATCGACGACCGCCGCGACCTCGCCCGCGCCCTCATCGCCCAGCTCGTCACGTTCCACGCCCCCGACGACCTGCTGATCGCGATCGTCAGCGCGGGCCGCACGAAGCAGCTGTGGGAGTGGGTGAAGTGGCTGCCGCACGTGCAGCACCCCACCGACATCGACGGCATCGGCCAGCGCCGCATGATGGCGAACTCGCTCGCCGAGATCGAGGCGATGCTGGACGAGAACCTGCGCGACCGGCAGCGGTTCACCCGCAACGCCCCGCCGCCGCCCGACCAGCCGCACATCGTGATCGTCATCGACGACGGCGACATCAGCCGCGAAGAGATGATCATCCTGGAGGAGGGCCTGGTCGGCGTCACGCTGCTCGACCTCTCCGAGTGCCTCGGCAACCTGACCGCCCGCCGCGGCCTGCGCCTGGTCGTCGAGAACAACCAGCTCGGCGCCCGTTCCGCGAGCGGTGTCGAGTGGTTCGGCACGCCGGACCGACTGTCCATCGTGGAGTCCGAGGCGCTGGCCCGCAGGCTTTCGCCGTACCGCATGGGCGCTGCCGGTGACGTCGGTGGCGACGGCGGCGAAGACCCGTTGGCGATGAACAACAACCCGCCGCTGCTCGAGTTCATGGGCATCCCCGGCGACCCGATGACGTTCGACGTGCAGCAGGCGTGGCGGCCGCGGCCCAAGCGCGACCGCTACCGCATCCCGTTCGGCATCGGCGAGCACGGCCAGCAGGTCGAGCTCGACATCAAGGAAGCCGCAGAGGACGGCATGGGCCCGCACGGCCTGTGCATCGGCGCGACCGGTTCCGGCAAGTCGGAGTTCCTCCGCACCCTGGTGCTGGGTCTGCTGGCCTCGCACTCGTCGACGGCGCTCAACATGATCCTCGTCGACTTCAAGGGTGGTGCGACGTTCCTCGGTCTGGACAAGGCGCCGCACGTCGCCGCGACGATCACCAACCTGGCCGGCGACCTCACCCTGGTCGACCGCATGAAGGACGCCATCGCCGGTGAGGTGTCGCGGCGCCAGGAGGTGCTGGCGAAGGGCAACTACAAGAACGTCTGGGACTACGAGAAGGCGCGGGAGAACGGCGCCCAGCTCGACCCGTTGCCCGCGCTGTTCATCTGCATCGACGAGTTCTCCGAGATGCTGACGGCGAAGCCGGACTTCATCGACATCTTCCTCCAGATCGGTCGTGTCGGCCGGTCGCTGCAGATGCACATGCTGCTGGCGTCGCAGCGACTCGAGGAAGGCAAGCTGCGCGGTCTGGACACGTTCCTCTCGTACCGGATCGGTCTGAAGACGTTCAACGCGGCCGAGTCGCGTGCGGCGATCGGCGTGCCGGACGCCTACGAGCTGCCGCCGATCCCCGGCTCGGGCTACCTGAGCGTGCAGGGCATGCCGCTGACCAGGTTCAAGGCGCTCTACGTCTCGGGCACCTACCGGCCGTCGGGCATGCAGTCCGCCGGTGAGTCGGTGGCGGTCCGCAGCGACAAGCGCCCGCGGTTCTTCGTGCCGGACTTCATCGAGATCCCGAAGGAGCCGGAGCGGCCGATCGAGCCGGTCAAGACCGAGGCCGCGCCCAAGGAGGACGCGAACGAGCCGACCCAGCTCGAGCTCATCGTCGACCGCCTCGTCGGCCAGGGTCCACCCGCGCACGAGGTGTGGCTGCCGCCGCTCAACGAGCCGCCGACGATGGACACGATGCTGCCGCCGCTCGACGTGACGCCCGACCGCGGTCTGACGTCGCCCGGCTTCCCCGGCAACAGCACGCTGCAGATCCCGGTCGGCATCGTCGACAAGCCGTTCGAGCAGCGCCGCGACCTGCTGTGGGCGGACTTCTCCGGTGCCGCCGGTCACGGCGCGGTCGTCGGTGGTCCCCAGTCGGGCAAGTCGACGCTGCTCAGGACGATCATCGCGTCGATGGCGCTGACGCACACGCCGCAGGAGGCGCAGTTCTACTGCATCGACCTCGGTGGTGGCACGCTCGCCTCGATGGAGGACCTGCCGCACGTCGGTGGCTTCGCCGGCCGTCTCGACGTCGACAAGGTCCGCCGCATGGTGGCCGAGCTGCAGACCCTGATCACCGAGCGCGAACTGCGCTGGCGCGACCAGCGCATCGACTCGATGTCCGAGTTCCGCAACCGCAGGCGCCGCGGCGAGATCAAGGACGACAACTTCGGGGACGCGTTCCTGATCGTGGACGGCTGGATGAACTTCCGCCAGGAGTTCGAGATGGTCGAGCCGCAGGTCCAGGCGCTGGCGGCGCAGGGTCTGTCCTACGGTGTGCACGTGATCATCGCCGCCAACCGGTGGGCGGAGATCCGGCCCGCGATGAAGGACCTCCTGGGCACGCGGTTCGAGCTGCGGCTCGGTGACCCGAGCGAGTCCGAGATCGACCGCAAGGTCGCGGTCAACGTGCCGCCCGGTCGTCCCGGTCGCGGTCTCACCGGCGACAAGCTGCACTTCCTCACCGGTCTGCCGCGCATCGACACGTTGCAGGACCCGACCACGGTCTCGGCGGGTGTGCAGGACCTCAGCAACAAGCTCAACCAGGCCTGGCAGGGCCCGCGCGCCCCGCAGGTCCGGATGCTGCCCGACGTGCTGGACTACGCGCAGTTCATGGCCCAGGTCCAGCAGCACAACCCGAACCGCGGGCACCTGGTCCCGGTCGGCGTCAACGAGGACGAGCTCGCGCCGGTCTACATGGACTTCGACGCGGACCCGCACTTCTTCGCGCTGGCCGACGGCGAGGCGGGCAAGACGAACATCCTGCGCACGATCGTCCGCGGCATCATGACGAGCTACACCTCCACGGAGGCGTTGATCCTGCTCGCGGACTTCCGCCGCACGATGCTCGGGTTCATCGACACCGACCACCTGCTGAGCTACGCGGTGTCGAGCACCCAGCTCACGCAGAACATCCAGGAGGTCCGCGGCTCGCTCACCAAGCGCATGCCCGGCCCGGACGTCACGCAGGAGCAGCTCAAGAACCGGTCGTGGTGGACGGGTCCCGAGGTGTTCATCGTCGTCGACGACTACGACCTGGTGGCGCCGCAGGGCGGTGCGAACCCCCTGCAGCCGCTGGCCGAGTTCATCCCGCAGGCCAAGGACGTCGGTCTGCACATCGTCCTGGTCCGCCGCATGGGTGGTGCGTCCCGCGCGATGTACGACCCGGTGATGGGCAAGCTGAAGGAGATCTCGGCGCCGATCTTCGTGGGTTCCGGTTCGAAGGAGGAGGGCAACATCGTCGGCAACCTCAAGCCGTCGCCGCAGCCTCCTGGCCGGGGCACGATGGTGACCCGCAAGCACGGTCAGCAGCGCATGCAGTTCGCCTGGATCCAGCCCGACTAGACGAGTTTCCGAGGTAACGCGGGGGCCTTTCGTTTCCTTCTGGGGAACGCGGGGTCCCCGCGTGCGTTTCCGCGCAGAGAAAAAGGGCCCGCAGCCGAAGCCGCGGGCCCACCGAACAGCAGGGGACTGTCCGGTTCCCCCATGACCGGATCTCCGTCCGAACCGCCCACTGGGGAGGGTGGTCCGGCCGGAGGGCCGACGATCGTGACACCCCCCAAACTTCGTTGTCGCTCTCGTCGTCCGGCTGATCACCACTCTGCCCGGTCGCGCTCACACTTCGGTCACACCCACCGCCCATACACTCGACGCTCGGTCAGCGCTGGGGAGAGGTACGGCGTGGGAGTCGAGTACCGCGTGCTGGGGCCGTTGGAGGTGCTGCTCGACGGCGCCCCGGTCGCCGTGCCCGCCGGTCGGTGCCGTGTGCTGCTCGCCACGCTCCTGTTGCGCGCCAACGAGTTCGTGCCGACCGCCGAGATCGTCGAACGGCTCTGGGACGGCGCGCCGCCCAGTCTGGACCGGGCCGGCAAGACGTTGCACATGATCGTCACCCGGCTGCGGCAGGCGCTCGGACCGGCCAACTGCGTGCGCACCGGAACCGGTGGATACGCGGCTTTCGTCGATCCCGTGCAACTGGACCTGCTGAGGTTCCGCGCGCACTTGAACGCCGGCGAGCACGCGGCGGCCACGGCGTTGTGGCGGGGGCCGGTGCTCGCGAACGTGTCGTCGGAGTCGTTGCACCGCGACGCCGTGCCCGCGTTGGTGGAGGAACGGCTGACCGCGCTGGAGCACCGGTTCGACGCCGACCTGGCGCGGGGCGTCGCCGCGGAACTGGTGCCGGAGCTGCGGGTGCTCACGACGCAGCACCCGTTGCGCGAGGTGTTCTGGGCGCAGCTGATGCTCGCGTTGCACCGCAGCGGTCAGCAGGCGGACGCGCTCGCGGCGTACCACGAGGTCGCGGCCGTGCTGGACGACCAGCTGGGGGTCACGCCGGGACCGCGGTTGCGGGACGCGCAGCAGCAGGTGCTGGCCGGTGACGTGCCGGGGACGCCGGTGCGGCACCACGTGCCCAGGCAGCTGCCGACCGCGTTGCCGCACTTCGTCGGCAGGGAGTCCGAACTGGACGGACTCGACGCCGTGCTCAGGTCGGGTCACCTGGTCGTGGTGATCAACGGCAGCGGCGGCATCGGCAAGACCTCGCTCGCGGTGCAGTGGTCGCACCGGATCGCCGACCGGTTCCCCGACGGCCAGCTCTACGCCGACCTGCGCGGGTTCGACCAGACGGGAGCGCCGGTGAACCCGAACAGCGCGGCCCGCGACTTCCTGCTGGCGCTCGGCGTGCCGGCGGACGAGATCCCGCTCGGCACCGAGGCCATGCTGGACAGCTACCGCGAGCTGCTCTCGCGGCGGCGGGTGCTGGTGCTGCTCGACAACGTGCGTGACGTGGCCCAGGTGCGTCCGCTGCTGCCCGGCGGGTCGCGCAGCCTGGCCGTGATCACGAGCCGCAACCGTTTGCGCAGCCTGGTCGCGGAGGGCGGGCACGCGTTCGGCCTGGACGTCCTGGACTCGGACGAGTCGATGGTGCTGTTCGGCGGGCGTGTCGGCGCGGACCGGGTCGCCGCCGAACCGGACGCGGCCACGCGGCTGGTCGAGCTGTGCGCGGGGCTGCCGTTGGCGCTGGCGGTGGTGGCCGCGCGCGCGACGCTCGACCAGCACCCGTTGGACATGCTCGTGGAGGAGCTCGAACACGCGGCGTTGGACGCGTTGGACACCGACGACCCGTTGACCAGCGTGCGCGCGGTGTTCTCGTGGACGTTCGGCTGCCTGAGCCCGGCGGCGGCGCGGCTGTTCGTGCTGCTCGGCCTGCACCCCGGCCCGGACGTGACGGTGCCGGCCGCGACGAGCCTGATGGCCGAACCGGCGGCCGAGGCACTCGACGAGCTCGCCAGGAACAGCCTGATCAACTCGCAGAACGACCGCTATCGGCTGCACGACCTGATGCGGTCCTACGCGGCGGAGGAGGCGGCTCAGCGGCTGTCGGCGGCCGAACGGTCCGAGGCCCGGCAGCGGATCTTCGACCACCTCCTGCACTCGGCACTGGCCGCGGTCGCCAAGTCGGACCCGTTGCGCCAGCCCATCACCACCCCACCCCCGGCACCGGGCACCGTCGTGCTGACGTTCGAGACGACCACCGACGCCGACCACTGGTTCGCCGCGGAACGCGCGGTGTTCGGCCCGGCCGTGGCCGCGGCGGGCGAGGCGGGCCTCGACGGCCACGTGTGGCGCACGGTGTGGGCGATCCGCCACTTCCTGCTCGCGACGGGCCGGTGGCGCGAGGGCGAACGCCTGCAGCGCCTCGCCATCGCCGCCGCCCTCCGCGCCGGCGACCTGGAAGGACAGTGCCGCTCCCGGCGCGGCCTGGTGTCGTTCCTGGTGCCGGAGCAGGAGTTCGAGGAGGCAGAACACCAGCTCAGGACGGCCGTCGCGCTGGACTCGCAGCTGGGCGACCTGATCGGCCTCTCCAACGACCTGCGCGGCGTCGCCTACCTGCTGGGCCGCCAGGGCCGCTACGCCGACGCCCTCGAACCGCTGTCGCGTGCCCTGGAGGTCGCCTCCACGAGCAACGACCGGATCGAGATCGCCAGCGTCGCCGCGTCCCTCGGCTTCGTGCACCACGAGCTCGGCGACCACGAGGAGGCGGTGATCTGGGCGGTCCGAGCACGCGACCTGTTCCTCGAGCTCGTGCCCGACGAGCTCGACACCGCGGTGGCCTCGAACCGCGACACCCTCGGCAGCATCTACCGCGCACTCGGCCGCTACGCCGACGCCGAGGCGAACTACCTCAGGTCCGTGGAACTGCAGGGCGCGCTGTCGTACCGGCACTACCAGGCCGACACCCTGGTCCGGCTGGCCGACATGAAGCGCGAACTGGGCGAGCTGGACGCGGCCCGCGCCCACTACCTCACCGCACTCGACCTGTACGACGACCTCGGTTTCGCGAAGGCGGACGACGTGCGCGAGGTCCTGGCCCGCATGGGCTGAGGAGGCCGGTCCCGCCACAGTGAAGAGGGAGGTGACTGCGGCGGACCGGCCAGTCACCAGGGTGGCCGACCGGGCTCACACTTCGGTCACGTGGCGCTCCCCGAAACTGATGAGCGGTGCTGGTGGCCCCCCAGGTCTTGCGCCACCAGCACCGCTGAGGAGAACTCTGCCGCAGCCTGCTCACACTTCGCTCACACAGCGATCACACCGCGTCTACACTGCTGGTGACCTGGGGGGACGTTGTGCGAGCCGAGTACCGCGTGCTGGGGCCGTTGGAGGTGTTGCTCGACGGCGAGCCCGTCACGGTCCCGGCTGGACGGTCCCAGGTGCTGCTCGCGGCGTTGCTCCTGCGGGCCAACCGCTTCGTGCCGGTCGACGAGCTGATCGACCTCGTCTGGAACGGTACGCCGCCACGGCTCGACCGTGCCAAGGCCACCTTGCAGATGGTGGTGCGGCGGTTGCGGGTCGCGCTGGGCGAGGCGGACTGCGTGCGCTCGGCTCCCGGTGGCTACCTGGCGGTCGTCGAACCCGATCAGCTCGACCTGCTGCGGTGCCGGGCGCTGGCGCATTCCGGTGACTTCGGGGCGGCGGCCGCGTTGTGGCGCGGGCCGGTGCTTGTGGACGTTGCCTCGGACGCCTTGCACCGGACGGAGGTGGAGCGGCTCGCCGACGAACGGCTGGTGGTGCTGGAGCGGCGGATCGAGGCCGATCTCGAACGCGGGCTGGCCGGCGAGCTGGTGGCCGAGCTGCGGTCGCTGGTGGCCGATCATCCGTTGCGGGAACCGTTCTGGCGGCAGCTGATGCTCGCGTTGTACCGGTCGGGGCGGCAGGCCGAGGCGTTGGACGCCTACCAGGACGTGCGGGCCGAGCTGGTCGAACAGCTGGGGGTCGAGCCCGGCGAAGCGTTGCGGGACCTGCACGGACGGATCCTGCGGGCCGACGTGCCGAAGTGCGCGAAGGTGCCGCGGCAGCTGCCGGGCGGGGTGCAGACGTTCGTGGGCCGCGACGAGGAGCTCGGCCTGCTCGGCGGCACGAGCGGTGTGACCGTCGTGCACGGCGTCGGCGGTGTCGGCAAGACGGCGCTCACGCTGCGGTGGGCGCGCGAGGCTCGTGACCGCTTCCCGGACGGCGACCTCTACGTGAACCTGCGCGGATTCGACCAGGAGGCGGCGCCGCTCGATCCCGCCGCGGCCGCGGAGACGTTGCTCGTCGGGCTCGGCGTGACCGCGGTACCGGCGGACGAGGATGCGCGATTCGCCCTGCTGCGCACCGAGTTCGCGGATCGGCGGATGCTGCTCGTGCTCGACAACGCCGCTTCGGTGCGTCAGGTGGTGCCGCTGCTACCCGGTTCGGCCGGGGTGCGGGTGCTGATCACCAGCCGCAACCAGCTCCGCGTGCTCGTCTCGCAGCACGACGCCACGGCGATCGGCCTGCGGCAGCTGGCTTTCGACGAGTCACGGGCGTTGCTCGCGGCCGTGCTCGGAGAGCAGCGGCTGCGGGCCGAACCCGAGGCCGTCCGCGAGATCGCCGATCGCTGTGCCGGGCTGCCGCTCGCGCTGCGGGTCTTCTCGGAACGGGTCGCGCGCTTCCCGGACACCTCGTTGCGGGAGTTCGTGTCCGAGTTGGACAGTGCACGGCTGGACGCGTTGAGCGACTTCGACGACGTGGACGTGCGGTCGGTCTTCAGCTGGTCGTACCGGGCGCTGGACGACGATTCGGCGCGGATGTTCCGGCTGTTGTCCCTGCACCCCGGCCTGGACCTCGACGTGGGCGCGGCCGCCGCCCTCGCGGGGGTCTCCGTCGTCCAGGCGCGCAGAACGCTGGAGCGGCTGGTCGCCGACCACCTCGTGCAGTCGCGCACACCGGGCCGTTACGACCTGCACGACCTGCTGCGCGCGTACGCCGCGGAGCTGTGCGGTGACGACGAGGCGGCGGCGCTGAGGCTGACCGAGTTCTACGTCCACACCCTCGAAAACGCTGCCACGCATGAGGGTGGGCGCATGCTGACACGGGCGGGGGAGATCACGCCCGGGGTGGTGCCGCGGGAGTTCTCGTCGCGGATCGACGCGCTCGCCTGGGTCCGCCAGGAGTGGGACAACTTCCAGGCCGTGGCGCACCAGGCGATCGGCCGCGGCTGGGGACGGCTGGGCATGGTCGTCGCGGCGCACATGCACGGGTACCTGCTGTTCACGAGGACCCGGTGCAATGACGCGATCAGCCTGTTCGAGGCGGCGCGGTCGTACGGCACGCCGCGCGAACAGGGTTTCATGTTGCTCAAGCTGGCCGCGGTCTACGACGAAGTCGGCCGGCTGGAGGAGTCGCTGCGCTGCTTCGACGAGGGGCTCCGGTTCGTGCACGAGGCGGGCGAACGCGTGGCCGAGGCGGCCTCGCTGATCAACATGGCCGGCGTACACCGGCGACTGGGGAATGCGGAAGACGCCGTCGACTGCGCGAGGCGCGGTCTGGAGATCGCCGTCGAACTGGCCGATCCGTACTACGAGAGCGCCGCCCGCGCCAACGTCGCCCTGCAGCTGCGGGTGGCCGGTCGGCTGGAGGAAGCGCTGGCGGAAAGTGAGCGGGCTCTCATCGTGGTGCAGGATCTGGACGACAAGTTCATGCACGCCAACGTGCGCGGGCTGCACGCGAGGATTCTCGGCCAGATCGGCCGGCTCGACGAGGCGGTGTCGGAGCTGAGTTCGGCCATCGAGGTGTCGTTCCAGTTCGGGGACATCGCCGGTGCCGCGGAGGGGTTGCGCGACCTCGGCAAGTTCCTGGTCGAACTCGGCCGTCCCGACGACGCCGCCGAGGTCTGGCGGCGCGCACTCACCACGTGTCGCGACCTGGACGGCCCGCGCGCCGATGAGATCGCCGCCTTGCTGGAGGAGTTGTGACGACCGTCGAGTACCGCGTCCTCGGACCGCTGCAGGTGCTGCGCGACGGTGTACCCGTCGCGGTGCCCGCCGGTCGCGGACGCGTGCTGCTCGCGACGTTGCTGTTGCGGCCCAACCAGTTCGTGTCCGTCGACGAGCTGGTGGACCGCCTGTGGGACGGCGAACCGCCCACTGTGGACCGTGCGCACAAGACTTTGCAGATGGTGGTGCGACGGCTGCGGCTCGCGCTGGGTGACGCCAACTGCGTGCGCACGGCCACCGGCGGCTACCTGGCCGAGGTCGGCCCGGAAAGCCTCGACCTGACCCGCTTCCGCCGCCTGGCCGCCGAGGGCGAGTTCGCGGCCGCGCTCGCGCTGTGGCGTGGCCCGGTGGCGTCCGACGTCGACTCGCGGCACCTGCACCGGCAGGACGTGCCGCCGCTGGCCGAGGAACGGCTCGTCGTGCACGGCCGCCGCATCGACGCCGATCTGGCGCGCGGCCGCGGCGGTGAGCTCGTCGACGAGCTGCGTGAGCTGACCGCCGAGCACCCGTTGCGCGAGGGCTTCTGGGCGCAGCTCGTGCACGCCCTGCACCAGGCGGGCAAGCCCGAAGAGGCTCTGGCGGCGTACGAGGAGATCCGCGAGCACCTCGCGGACGAGCTCGGCGTCGAGCCCGGCCAGCCGTTGCGCGAGCTGCACGACCGTTTGCTCGATCCGGGGTCGCGCACCGATCTGCCCCGGCAGCTGCCCGCACGGGCCGCGCACTTCGCCGGCCGGGAGGCCGAGCTGGCCAGGCTGACCGGGGCCGCCGCGGGCGGCGCGGCCGTGGTGATCACCGCGATCGACGGCACCGCCGGCGTCGGCAAGACCGCCTTGGCCGTCCGCTGGGCGCACGAGGTCGCCGACCGCTTCCCGGACGGTCAGCTCTACGCCGACCTGCGCGGTTTCGACCCGTCCTCCGACCCCGCGGACCCGGCCGACGTGCTGGCCGTGTTCCTCGCCGCGTTCGGGATCTCCGGCGGGAAGGTGCCTGCCGATCTCCCGGAACGGGCGGGCCTCTACCGCAGCGTCGTGGCCGACCGCCGCGTTCTGGTGGTGCTGGACAACGCCCGTGACGTGGAACAGGTGCGCCCGTTGCTGCCGGCGGGCCGCAGGTGCCTGGCCGTGATCACCAGCCGCAACCGCTTCACCGGCCTGGTCGTCCGCGAGGGCGCCGTACCGGTGACGCTGGACGTCCTCGACGAGCAGGAGGCGGCCGCGCTGCTCACTGCTCGTCTCGGCGAGGACCGGGTGGCCGCCGAACCGGACGCCGTCGCGGACCTCGTGGCGTTCTGCGGCGGCCTGCCGCTGGCACTCGCCGTGGCCGCGTCCAGGGCTGCCGGTGATCCTGATCTGCCGTTGCGCGCGCTGGTCAGCGAACTCACCACCGCCGGCGGCCTGATGAGCAGCGTGGAGGCGGTCTTCGCCACGTCGTACCGCTGGCTCGACGACGACACGGCACGGTTGTTCCGCCTGCTCGGACTGCTGTCCGGCCCGGACATCCCGTTGGACGCGGCCATCGCGCTGGACGGCCGGCGCCGCGCCGAGGTCCGCAGGTCGCTGCAGTCGTTGACCCGCATGCACCTGCTCACCGAACGCACTCCCGGCAGGTACGTGTCCCACGACCTGGTGCGCGCCTACTCACGGTTGCTGTCGGAGGAGGATCCGCCGGCCGAACGCGACGCGGCCGTCCGCCGCCTGCTCGACTTCTACCTGCACTCCGTCGACAGCGCGGACCAGCTCCTGCGCCACGGCCGGCCGGAGATAGAGCTCTGCACGCTCTCCGACGGCGTGCACCCGGCCCGTTTCGACGACTCGGCGGTCGCGGCCGCCTGGTGCGAGACCGAGCACCAGAACCTGATGGCGATGGTCCACCTGGCGGGCGCACACGGCCTGCACCAGCACGCCTGGCAGCTCTCGACCGTCATGTTCGGCTACCTCTACCTGCGCCAGAGCCCGTCCGACCGGATCGAGATCTCGCGGATGGCGCTCGCCGCGGCACGTGCGGGCGGCGACCGCTACGCCGAGGGCATCGCCCTGCACGCACTGGGCAACGCGCAGTCCAATCGCGGCGACTACACCGACGCCTGCGCAAGCTTCGCCGCGGCACTGCGGGTTCGCGAGGAGATCGGCCACCTGCACGGCATCGCGGTCACCCTCGACCAGTGGGCCATCAACCACGCCCTCCGCGGTGACCTGGAGGCGGCCAAGGCTCTGCACGAACGTGCTGTGGCGAAGCGCCGCGAGCAGGGTTCCCCCGCCGGTCTCGCCACCGCGCTGAACAACTACTCGATGACCTTGGTGGGGCTGAAGGAGTTCGACGCCGCCCTGGTCGCGAACGACGAGGCGTACACCGCCGTCGTGGAGGCCGGGATGACGGAGCTGGCCGCGTCCACTTTGGACACGCGGGGTCTGCTTCACCGGGAGCGCGGCCATCTCGGTGACGCCGTCGAGACGTTCCACCGAGTGCTCGCGTTGCCCGGTGACCAGCTGCCGAACGCCATCAAGGTCGTGACGCTGGAGAACCTGGCCGACGCGCACGCCCGGCAGGGCAACGCGCAGGACGCCGTGGCCGCGTTGCGCAGCGCGTTGCTCCTCCGCGAGGAGCAGGGCAACGAGGCGGCGGTGGCCAGGCTGCGTGCCAGGATCGCCGAACAGGAGGGGCGATCGTGAACGTCGAGTTCCGCGTCCTCGGCCCCCTGGAGGTGCTGCTGGACGGAGAACCGGTCGAGGTGCCGGCCGGTCGGGGCCGGGTGTTGCTGGCGACGTTGTTGTTGCGCGCCAACCAGCTCGTGCCGGTCGACGAGCTGGTCGAGCGGTTGTGGGACGGCGAACCGCCGACCGCCGACCGCGCCCACAAGACGTTGCAGACGACGGTGCTCCGGCTGCGGAAGGCCCTCGGCGCCGCCAACTGCGTGCACACCCGCGCCGGCGGTTACCTGGCCGTCGTCGAACCGGACCAGCTGGACCTGCTGCGGTTCCGCGCGCTGGTGAGCTCGGGTGACCTCGGTGCCGCATCGGCGTTGTGGCGCGGCCCGGTGCTCGGCAACGTCCAGTCCGACGCCTTGCACCGCGACGACGTGGCCGGGCTGGCCGACGAACGGCTCGACGCACTGGAACTGCGCATCGAGGCGGACCTCGACCGCGGTCTCGGCCGTGAGCTGGTGGCCGAGCTGAGGTCGCTGGTCGCCGACCACCCGCTGCGCGAGTCGTTCTGGCGGCACCTGATGCTCGCCCTGTACCGCGCCGGCCAGCAGGCGGAGGCGCTGTCGGCCTACCAGAAGGTGCGGGAGAAGCTCGCGGACGAGCTCGGCGTCGATCCCGGCAGGCCGCTGCAGGAGCTGCACCAGCAGATCCTGCGCGCGGAGGTGTCGGTCAGCGGGCGTCAGGTGCCGCGTCAGCTGCCCGCCGGTGTGCGCAACTTCGTCGGCCGTGACGAGGAACTCCGGTTGCTCGACAAGACGCACGGTGTGACGGTCGTGCACGGTGTCGGCGGCGTCGGCAAGACCGCGCTGGTGCTGCAGTGGGCACGCCAGGCGCGGGACCGGTTCCCGGACGGCGACCTGTACGTGAACCTGCGCGGGTTCGACCCCGAGGCGCAACCGATCGACCCCGCGACCGCCGCCGAGTCGCTGCTGGTCGGCTTGGGCGTGCAGGACATCCCCGCCGGCGCGGACGCGCGGTTCGCGTTGCTGCGCACCACACTCGTCGGCCGGCGCCTGCTGATGGTCCTCGACAACGCCGCCTCGCAACGCCAGGTGCTTCCGCTGTTGCCGGGAGCCGCCGGGGTGCGGGTGGTGATCACCAGTCGCAACCAGCTGCGCGGGCTCGTGTCGCAGCACGACGCGACCGCGTTCAGCCTGCGGCAGCTGGACTTCGAGGCGGCACGGACGCTGCTCGCCGCCGTGCTCGGTGCCGAGCGGCTCGACGCGGAACCGGAGGCCGCGCGCGAGATCGCCGAGCGGTGCACCGGGCTGCCGTTGGCGTTGCGGGTGTTCGCGGAACGCGTCTCCCGGTTTCCCGGCGTGTCGCTGCGGGAGTTCGTGGCGGAGCTGGAGAACGCCCGCCTCGACGCGCTGACCGACTTCGACGACGTCGACGTGCGCTCGGTGTTCTCGTGGTCCTACCGGGCCCTTGACGAGGAATCCGCGCGGATGTTCCGCCTGCTGTCGGTGCATCCCGGCGCGGACTTCGACGTCAGCGCCGTGGCCGCGCTCGCCGGCGTCACCGTCGCCCAGGCCCGCCGCCTGCTGGAACGACTGGTCGCCGACCACCTGGTGCAGTCGCGCACGCCCGGCCGGTACGACCTGCACGACCTGCTGCGGGCGTACTCGGCCGAGCTCTGCGGCGACGACGAGGAAGCGGCGCTGCGGTTGACCGAGTGGTACGTCCACACGCTCGAGAACGCGACGTCCCGCGATCCCGCGCGGATCATCGTGCGCGCGCCCGCCGTGACGTCCGGTGTGGTGCCGCAGGACTTCTCGTCGTGGTCGGAGGCGCTCAGGTGGCGCCGTCAGGAGTGGGCCGCCCTCAAAGCGATCGCGTTCGCGGCCATCGAGCGGGGCTGGCACCGCCACGCCCTGGTGATCTCGATCCACCTGCACAGCTACCTGGTCGTCGACAACACCCACTGGCACAGCGCGGTCGGTCTCTTCGAGGCGGTGCGCGGCTTCGGCCCGGTGAGCGAGCAGGGCATCCTCCACACCAAGCTGGGCGGGCTCTACGAGTTCGTCGGGCGTCTCGACGACGCGCTGCACAGCTACGGCGTCGGACTGCCGCTGCTGCGAGCGGAGGGCGAACGGATCTCGGTGGCGGGAGCCTTGGGCAACCTCTCCAAGCTCTACAGCAAGCTCGGGCGCCGCGAGGAAGCGGACGCCGTCCTGCGCGAGTCCCTCGCCATCGGGGTCGAGATCGACGACGCCTACGTGCAGGTCGTGGCGCACGCCAACTTCGCCAGCCGGTTCATCCACGACAAGCGGTGGGAGGACGCGCTGCGGGAGATCGACCGGGCGACGGATCTCGCCGCGCGAATCGGTGACGAGTACCTCATCACCAGGATCCGCGGCTTCCGCGCCCAGGCGCTCGTCGGCCTGGGCAGGTACGCCGAGGCCGAACCGGAGCTGCGCGCGGTCGTGGACGTGATGAGGAGGGTCGGCGACACCGAGGGGGTCGCCGACGGGCTGGTCCTGATCGGTGAGGCGTTGCTCGGCCTGGAGCGGCCCAGCGAGGCGGCGGAGGAGTGGCAGCGCGCCCTCGACATCTGGCGTGCCGTGAAGGACCGTCGCGCGGACGGGCTGGCCGCACGGCTGCAGGCCCTGCGATGAGCGTCGAGTTCCGGGTGCTGGGCCCGCTTGAAGTGCTGCTCGACGGCGAGCCGGTCACGCTCCCGGCCGGGCGGAGTCAGGTGCTGCTCGCCACGCTGCTGTTGCGCCCCAACCAGTTCGTGTCAGTCGACGAACTGGTCGACCGGTTGTGGGACGGCGAACCACCCACTGCTGACCGCGCCCACAAGACGTTGCAGATGGTCGTCACCCGGTTGCGGCAGTCGCTCGGAGCCGCCAACTGCGTGCGCAGGGCCGGTGGTGGTTATCTTGCGGACATCGGTCAGGACGAGCTGGACCTGCTGCGGTTCCGTGCGCTGGCGGGTTCCGGCGACTTCGCGGCGGCCATCGCGTTGTGGCGCGGTCCGGTGCTCGGCAACGTCAGGTCGGACGCACTGCACCGCGACGACGTGCCGCCGCTGGTCGATGAACGTCTCGTCGTCCTGGAACGCAGGATCGACGCGGACCTGAACCGGGGTCACGCTTCCGAGCTGGTGGCGGAACTCAGGTCCCTGGTCGCCGAGCATGATTCCGGCTCATCTGGACGGTTCAGGACATCGGCCTCGTCCGTGACCGCGGGCTGCTCAAGCTGAAGCTCGCGTCGATGTACGTCGAAGTCAAGCGGTACGAGGACGCGTTGCGCGGCTTCGAGGCCGGGCTCCCACTCGTACGCGAGGCCGGATACCGCTTCGCTGAGGCTGGAGCCCTGAGCAACATGAGCCTCGCCTACCGGTACACGGGGCGTTTCGAGGAGTCACTCGACTGCCTCAACCGCAGCCTCGCACTTGTGATCGGGACAGAGGCGCCGAGCCCGGAGCGCGTTGTCCGGCTCGACATCATTGGAACGCTCACCGACCTCCGCCGTTGTCAGGAGGCTCTCGAGGAAGGTGAACGGGCGCGAGCGATCATCCGCAGGTCGGGCGACGAGTACCTGGCGACGCGAGCGGACGCGCTGATCGCCGCCGCCTTGGCCGCGATGGGCCGGATCGGGGAGGCGGCCGAGCTGTTCGAGCGCAGCCTTGAGGGATTTCGCAGGTTCTCGGACACGCGCGGGCAGATCACGACACTCGGCGAGGACCTGGCACCGTGCTGTTCCGGCTGGGGCGGCACGACGACGCGGTGCGGGCCTGGGAGCAGGCGCTGGAGCTGGCCAGGGAGGTGGGCGACGACCGTGCGGCGGGACTGGAGACGAAGCTCGCCCTGGTGCTCGGGCCCGGACCGGAGTGAGCCGAGGTTCGCCATCCGTGTCGTCCGGCCGTGCCGCATCGGGTAAGCATGTGCCCGGAAGAGGGGAAGGTGCATGAGCCTGCACGTCGCGGTCGACTTCGGCACGTCCAGCACCTGCGTCGCCGTCTCGGCCCACGGCCGGGAGCCGCAGGTCGTCGTGTTCGACGGCCAGCCGCTGGTGCCGTCCGCCGTGTTCGCCGCCGCCGACGGCACGTTGTTCGTGGGTCAGGAGGCCGAACGTCAGGCCGCGGTGGACCCCGCCCGGTACGAGCCGCACCCGAAGCGCCGCGTCGACGAGGGCGAGTTGCTGCTGGGCAGCACTGTGCTGCCCGTTGTCGACGTTGTGCGCGCGGTGCTGACGCGTGCGGTCGGAGAAGCGCGCCGGGTCGGTGGTGGGGCACCGGTCGACCTTCTCGTGCTGACGCACCCCGCTGACTGGGGCACCGTCCGCACCCGCGTGCTGCTTCAGGCCGCGCGGGGACTCGGTCGTGAGCTGGTGCTCGTGCCGGAACCCGTCGCGGCCGCCGTCTTCCACTCCGCGAGCCACTCCGTGCCGGACGGTGCCGCGCTCGCCGTGCTCGACCTCGGTGGCGGAACGGTGGACGCGAGTGTGGTGGCGCGCACGGGCAAGGGTTTCCGGGTGCTCTCGACCAAGGGCGACCCGAGTTTTGGCGGCGCGGACGTCGACCAGGCGCTGCTGGAACACGTGGGCGGCTTGGTCGCGGCCAAGGACCCGGAGGCGTGGCGTCAGCTCGTCGAGGGCCGTGAGATGGCCGACCGGCGCAAGCGGCGAGTGCTGCGGCAGGACGTGCGGGGAGCCAAGGAGACGCTGTCCCGGCACGCCTACACCGACGTGCCGATGCCGCCGCCGTTCCCCGACGCGCACGTCACCAGGTCAGACCTGGAGCAGCTGATCACCGCGCCGCTGAGCCGGGCGGCCGCGCTGGTGGGTGCGGCCGTGCGTGACGCGGGTCTCGCCCCGCAGCAGCTGGCCGGGGTGTTCCTGGTCGGCGGGTCGAGCCGGATTCCCCTGGTCGCGCGGCTGGTCCACGAGCACACGCGCGTGGTGCCGACGAGCATCGACCAGCCGGAGACCGTCGTGGCCCGCGGCGCGCTGCGAGCGGTCAGCCTCGACCCGGAACGGACCGGCGGCGTCGCCCCGCAGAAGCGGCCGCAGGGCGGTCCGGGTGACGTCACCCACAACCTCCGGGTGACCGACGACGCCACCCGCAAGATCACCCGCCGGATCACGCCGCCACCGGTCGCGCAGTTCCCCTCCGCGTTCCCCGCGCCCCCGCCACCGCCGAAGAAGAGCAAGACGCCGCTGTTCGTCACGATCGGTGTCGTGGTGGTGCTCGCCGCAGCCGGTGTAGGCGGTTATCTCTGGTTGCGCCCGGAGAAGCCGCAGCAGCCGAACCCGCCGGCGAACCAGATCGCCGTGTACGACTACAGCTTCACCCGGCCGGACGGCTGGGAGCAGACGGGCGGCGCGCCGAACGACCGGCAGGTGCTTTTGCGGCCGATTGACCGCAAAACCACCGGCCCGGATTCGCCGGTCGACCGCATTGCTGTGCAGGAGCAAACACTTCTCTACGACAGTGACGTGGATCGCCCGCGAGCGCTCAAAGAACTGAAGGACCAATACGACAAGCGGGTGGGTGACGGGGACAAGGTCTCCGGATTTGCTGATGCGACCACATTCGCGGACAAGTCTGTTGTTCACTATCGCGAAGAAGCGAACGGCGCCGCGGTCGACTGGTACATCCAGTTCGCCCGCAAGGCTCAGGTGAGCGTGGGTTGCCAGGCCACCGAGGCCGGCAGGACGCAGGTCCGCACCGCGTGCGAGCAGATCGTCCGCTCACTGGTCATCAAGCCGCAGTAGCAACGTCAGGGGAGTTGCCGATGTCCGCCACCGAGGCCCTTGGCCGATTCCGCGCCGACGTGGGAGCCGCCGTCACCCGTGCCCGTCGTGCCGCCGGTGAGATCGGTGAACGCAATGCCAAGCTGCGGGAACGCACGCGTGACCTGGCCAGGCAGACTCGGGAGGCCGGTGCTCGGGCCACCTCGGCGGAGGTGCGGGAGGCGGCAGCCGGGTTCCGCGCCGACCGCGGGTTGCCCGTCGTGCAGGTGCCCGACGTGGCCGAGCCGGCTCCAGTTGAGACGCAGCCGCCGGCCACTCTCGGTTCGGTCGCCGTCGCCGGTCCGAGTGGCCAACTTCCCCGTGTGAGTGACGATGACGAGGACTTTTCGCAGTCGCGAATCCTTTACTGACACCTGGTTTCACCCGGACCCGTTTACTAGCGCAACTACTTCGAAAGAAGTCGCGACAGGGTGGAACCGACATGGCAGGGTCCTCGTCGGAAGAGGCGTACCAACCAAGAAGTACGGCCTGAAGTTCTAGACATAGGGGGCTCTCCCATGGGCAGTTTCTCTCTTACGCCTGCCGACCTGGACGCCTTGGCGAAGCACATCTCCGAGGTCAACGACCAGACGCAGGGCACGCTCCGTGGAATTCGCAATGCCGCCGACGGTGTTGCCAACGCCTGGTCGGGTGAGGCTGCCACGGCCTTCCAGAAGCTGATCGAGCGCTTCCAGGACGACGCGAACAAGGTGCAGGAGGCGCTGATGGAGATCTGCTCCCAGATCTCGAGCTCCTCGGACGTCTACAAGCGCAACGAGGAAGAGCAGAAGGGCGCGCTCGGCGGCATCGCCGGCCGTCTCGCCTGATCCGTCCTGGTCGTCAACGCTTCACACCTTCAACTTTTCGACTACTTCTAGGGGAGATTGATCATGGACGGCGGCATCAAGGCTACCTTCGGCGAGATCGAGAGCGCCGGTTCGCAGATCAGCAGTGGCGCTTCGCAGGTCCAGCAGCAGCTGGACGACCTGAAGGCGCAGGTCGACAAGACCCTGGCGGCGTGGGAAGGCTCCGCGCAGGGCGCGTACCAGGCCTCGCAGGCCAAGTGGGCGCAGGCCGCGGGCGACCTGCAGGCCGTGCTCGCTGCCATCGGTACCGCCGTGCAGCAGGCCGCCGAGGCCTACCGCACCGCCGAGCAGCAGAACACGCAGCGCTGGGGCTAGAACCCGCTGCACTGCCGCTAGACCCTCGCGAGCCCCGGAACCACGTGGTCCGGGGCTCGCGTACGTCCGGGGGTGGCAGCTCACAGGGGGCCGTTTTGGTCCCCGCACCACCCATCCGGTATCTTCTTACGTTGTTGTGCGGTAGCTGGCGCCCGTGTGTGCCGCGCCTGTCTCGGAACCTCCGCTTGGCCCGTCCAAGATCGGTCTGGGGCAACCGCCGCAGTGACCCCAGACGCAAGTGACGACGAGGTAGATCCGTGCGCACGTACAGCCCGAAGCCCGGTGAGGTGACCCGCACCTGGCACGTGATCGACGCCCAGGACGTGGTGCTCGGCCGGCTCGCCACCCAGGCCGCGACGCTGCTGCGCGGCAAGCACAAGCCGACCTACGCCCCTCACGTTGACACCGGTGACTTCGTGGTCATCATCAACGCTGACAAGGTCGCCCTGACCGGCTCGAAGCGGGACCAGGAGTTCCAGTACCGCCACTCCGGCTTCCCCGGCGGTCTGCGCAAGCAGTCCTTCGGCGAGGTTCTGGACACGCGTCCGGACCGCCTGGTGGAGAAGGCGATCAAGGGCATGCTGCCCAAGAACCGCCTGGGCCGTCAGATCGCGAACAAGCTGAAGGTCTACAGCGGACCGAACCACCCGCACGCGGCCCAGCAGCCGCAGGCCTTCGAGATCAAGAAGATCGCCCAGTGAGCGACGAGTACACCGAGGAAGTTCCTGTGACCACCCCTGAGAACGAGACCCCTGACGCCGTCGAGGCCGTCGAGGTCGAGGCCGAGGTCGTCGAGGCTCCCGAGGCCGAGGCCGCTGAGGCTGAGGTCGTGGAGACCTCCGCGCCGGTGGTCGCGCCCTCGCTGAACGGCGCCGCGCACCTCGCGCAGACCGTCGGCCGCCGCAAGGAGGCCGTCGTCCGCGTCCGCCTCGTGCCCGGCACCGGCAAGTTCACCCTCAACGGCAAGGCCCTCGAGGACTACTTCCCGAACAAGGTGCACCAGCAGCTCATCAAGGAGCCGCTCGTCACCGCCGAGAAGCCCGAGACCTTCGACGTGATCGCCAACCTGCGTGGCGGCGGCATCACCGGCCAGGCCGGTGCGCTGCGTCTCGCCATCGCGCGTGCGCTGATCGCCGTCGACTCCGAGGACCGCCCGGCGCTCAAGAAGGCCGGCTTCCTCACCCGTGACCCGAGGGTCAAGGAGCGCAAGAAGTACGGTCTCAAGAAGGCCCGCAAGGCGCCTCAGTACTCCAAGCGCTGACGCTCCATCGCTGGGGGAGCTGTGTCTGCGTTCGTCAGACCACTGCTCTTCCGCGGTGACTGCGGGGACACCCCGCACGCCGAGCGCCCAGCTGTACCTGCGGGAGCAGCAGTTCACCTCGAACTGCTGCTCCCGCAGTGTTTTCCGGGTCTTTCCCGCAGCCTCGCAGTGTGTCCATTTCGGAGGATTCATGGCCCGCCTGTTCGGCACCGACGGAGTGCGTGGTCTCGCCAACGCCGATCTCACCCCTGAGCTCGCGATGTCCGTCGCCGCCGCAGCGGCACGTGTGCTCGCCGAGCACGACCGTTCCCACCGTCCGGTCGCGGTCGTCGGCCGCGACCCCAGGGCGAGCAGCGAGATGCTCGACGCCGCGGTCACCGCGGGCCTCACCTCGGCCGGTGCGGACGTGCTGCGGGTCGGTGCGCTGCCCACGCCGGCCGTCGCCCACCTCGTCTCCGCGCTGGGTGCCGACATCGGTGTGATGATCTCCGCGTCGCACAACGCGATGCCGGACAACGGGATCAAGCTCTTCGCCGCGGGCGGCCACAAGCTGCCCGACGAGGTCGAGGACGAGATCGAGCAGCACATGGGCACGAGCTTCGACCGGCCCACCGGTGCCGCGATCGGCCGGGTCCGCGACGTCCTCGACGCCGAGACCCAGTACGTCGAGCACCTGCTCAAGATCACACCGCACCGCCTCGACGGCCTCAAGGTCGTGGTGGACTGCGCGAACGGTGCCGCGTCGGTGGCCGCACCGGACGCGTACCGCCGCGCCGGGGCCGAGGTGATCGCGATCAACGCGACCCCGGACGGCCTCAACATCAACGACGGTTGTGGCTCGACGCACATCGACGTCGTGGCCGCCGCGGTCCGCGAGCACGGTGCCGACCTGGGCATCGCGCACGACGGTGACGCCGACCGCTGTCTCGCCGTGGACGCGGAGGGCGACATCGTCGACGGTGACCAGATCCTCGCGATCCTCGCGCTCGCCATGCGCGACGCGGGCGAGCTGTACGAGGACACGCTCGTCGCCACGGTGATGAGCAACCTCGGCCTGCACATCGCCATGAAGGAAGCGAACATCCGCCTGCGCACCACGGCTGTCGGCGACCGGTACGTGCTGCAGGACCTCAAGGCCGGCGGCTTCTCGCTCGGCGGAGAGCAGTCCGGTCACGTGGTGCTGCCCGCGCACGCCACCACCGGCGACGGCCTGCTGACCGCGTTGCGCCTGATGGCCCGCATGGCCGAGACCGGCAAGTCGCTCGCCGACCTCGCCTCGGTGATGCGCCGCCTGCCGCAGGTCCTGATCAACGTGAAGGTCTCGGACAAGGCCGCCGTGGCCAGGGCCGCGTCGGTCAGCGAGGCCGTGGCCGCCGTCGAGGCCGAGCTGGGCGAGACCGGCCGCGTGCTGCTGCGTCCGTCCGGAACCGAGCAGCTCGTGCGGGTGATGGTCGAGGCCACCAGTCACGAACAGGCCGAGTCCGCCGCGCAGCGCCTCGCGGGTGTGGTTTCCTCGGTGCACTGAGGATCTCGGAGGACCCGTGGCTTTCTTGTTGGTACTGATCTTCCTGCTCGTCCTGGTGGTCGTCGCGGTGGTGCTGGTGATAGTGCTGACCACCAGGAGGAAACCCGCGCAGCCGCCGTATCCCCCGCAGCAGGGTTACCCGTACCAGCAGTTCCCGCCGGGGCAGCAGGGCTACCCGCAGCCCCCGCCTCCTCCCGGTCACCAGCCGTACCCGCCGCAGGGACAGCAGCCTCCGGCGCCGGGCGGCTGGTGACCGCCTGGCCGACAGCAGCGGCCACCCGACCGGTGTGATCATCGGCGAGTGCCGCCGAATGGCTGTTTACTAAGGCAACCGACATCACGGAGCCCCGGTCAGCGAATGATCGGAGCTGGCACTGTATGGCGGAACCCGATGCGGCCGAACTGCGTCAGATCGGGGACTAGGGGAGGCGAGGAATGGCTGGATTCGGCGTTTCATCCGAGGATCTCACCAAGACCGCGGGTCAGTACGAGAGCCACGGGTCAGAGCTGGGCGCGATGAAGGCGCAGATTCTGCCGGTTGTGGGGGAACCGCACGTCGGGCGCAAGTTCAAGGGCTACGAAGGCAAGTTCAAGTCGCACTTCGACCGCCTGGGCGCCAACGTCGAGGCATTCGGCAAGGAAGCCACCGCCATCGCCACGCGTCTGAAGGACGTCGCGAAGACCTACGAGTCGACCGACCAGTCGAACTCGGGCAAGTTCAAGGGATAACGAGTCGTGGCCGACCAGAACGAGATCAAGAAGCTTCTCGACGACCCGACCGTCTCCAAGGAGACCAAGCAGCAGCTCGTGCCCGCGCTCGCGGGTGCCGGCGGGTCCGAGGAGGACGTCAAGCGCTACGCCCAGGCCAACGGCGTCGAGGTACCTGACAACCCCGGCATCGGCAGCCATGTCGGCGGCTTCCTGCTCGCGCCCGTCACCGGTGGTGCCAGTGAGGCCTACGTCCTCAGCAAAGAGGCGAAGTACTCCAACTGGACCAAAGAGGGCGGCGACGCCGACAAGATCGTGAACAAGGCCAAGGAGGAGCAGCAGCTCGGCGCGAGCCAGAAGGTGCTGAACGAGGGCGGCCCCTTCCAGAACTCCAACGTGCTGCTCGACGCGGGCGCCGCGGGCCTCAAGTTCTACGAGAAGTTCGCCCCCCTGTACCAGAAGGCCGCCGAGGCCTGCGGGCATCAGGGCGGTCAGCCGGCGGACTACGGCAAGATCAAAGAGCAGTACGAGCAGGTGCGCGACATCGACCTCGCGAAGTTCCGCGAGGACGCGCACAAGCTCGACGAGTGGACCAAGCAGCTGCAGAACCACGACAACCAGCTCGGTACCGCGTGGAACGGGCTCGGTTCGTGGGAGGGACCCGCCGCGGAGGCGGCGCGGGGCTTCCACGACAAGTTCGCCAGCGCGACGAAGGCGATGGTCACCGACACCGGCCGCGCGGGTGCCACGGTCATCGCCGGCGCCGAGAACATCTCCAAGCACGTCAAGGAGTTCGCGCAGCAGGTCCACGACCAGTACTCCGACAAGTGCGGCGGCATGACCGTCGAGCAGGTCGAGGAAGCCACTCGCCAGGCGGGCGGCGACATCATCGAGAACGACGGCGGCATCCTCGACTGGGTCGCGGGCGTCGCGAACGACATCTCCGGCGCGGTGCTCGGCGCCATCTGCGGTGGCCCGCTCGGTCTTCTGGCGGGCCTCGGCTGGGGCAGCTGGATCGACGACACCCGGCAGAAGATCATCGACGGGGCCAAGCAGAAGCTCAAGGGGTTCTGCGAGGAGTTCGACACGAAGAAGAGCGCGTTCGACGGCTACTGCGCGAACGTGCAGGACGGCATCACCAAGGACTACGAGGCCATCGACAAGGGCCTCGAGGTCGCGATCAAGGCCAACGCGATCGCGTCGGCCGGTGACGCCCCGTCCTTCGTAGACGCCGGCAAGAAGCCGACCGGCGGTGGCCCTCCTCCCGGCGGCGGTGGCCCTCCCGGTGGCGGTGGTCCTCCCGGTGGAGGCGGCGCCCCTCCCGGCGGCATGCCGGAGGTGCCGAAGCCGGAGAACCCGCTCGACAAGGACGGCGACGGCAAGCCGGACGTCCCCGGTGACACCGATGGCGACGGCAAGGTCGACGACCTCGACGGCGACGGCAAGCCGGACCACCCCAAGCCGGAGGAGAAGCTCGAGAGCGTCACGGTCAAGGCGGGCGACAACACGATCAAGGTCACCGAGCCCGACTCGAACGGGCACGTGAAGATGACGATCGACACGCCGAAGGGCGAGCCGAAGACCTACGACCTGGACTTCAGCAAGAACCCGGAGGCCGCCAAGGCGCTGATGGGCCAGAACGGCACGCAGGCCATCACGAACATGGCCAACACGCTCACCGGCACGACGCCGTCGAACCCGACGCAGGCCGGCCAGCCCGGCGCACCCGCCGGTGGCACGCCCACGCCCGGTGGCGGCGCGACGCCCGCCGGCGGCCCGCTGGGTTCGGAGTCGAACCCGATCCCGGTCGAGGTCGGCGCCGACGGCAAGATCCACATCGAGCAGGACGGTGTGAACTTCACCGCCGAGGTCAACGCCGGCACCGGCGAGATCAACCTGACCGCGGACAACGGCGACGGCACGCCTGACAAGGTCGGCGTCGAGTTCGGTGAGGACGAGAACCCCGCAGCGGCCGGCGGTGCCGGTGGCAAGCCCGGCGACCTGCGCATCGACGACCCGTTGACGCTCCCGGAGCAGGACTTCCCGCGGCGGGGCGAGGGCGAGTTCCACACGATGCCCGCGCAGGCAGGCGGTGAGTTCCAGGCCATGCCCGCCCAGGCTGCCGGCGACCAGGTCTGGAACCCGCCCGGTCAGGAGAGCGGACCGAACGTGGGTGAGCGGTTCCAGGAGTCCATGGGCCGCAACTACATCCAGGACAACGGCATCATGCCGAGCGTCGGCGAGCCCAAGATCACGGCCGACGGTCCGCAGTTCGCGCACGCGTCGGACAGCACCTCCACCTCGGGTGTCTCGTTCACCGGTGGTGCCTCCGGCCACAGCGAGTCCGTCCTGGGCGGTTCCTCGGCGGAGAGCGCCTGGAGCACCCCGTCCAGCGGCGACAACGGCTCCGGCTTCGACACCAACGCCTCCGAGGCGGGCCAGGCGGGTTCGGCGAACCTGCCGTCCATGCAGGACGCCCACAGCCAGGGCTCGACCGGTGCACCCGGCGGCATGATGGGCGGCGGGATGATGGGTGGCGGCGGCATGATGGGCGGCGGCGCCGGGGGCGGCCAGCAGGGTGGCGACACCGAGCGCGGCGCCAGCCAGTGGCGCACCACCGGTTCGCTGTTCGACGAGGACCGCGACAACAACAACCCGTTGAGCACCGTCCTGGGTGACGACCGAGGAGGGCGTTGACCATGTCGGCAGTGGGACAGGTGGACCCGAGGATCCAGGCGTTGTTCGACGAGAACCTCGCCCGGACCCGCAGGTCCAACGCCGAGATCACGGCCAAGGTCAGGGCCGACCAGGAACGCCTGGCCGCCGAGGCGAAGGCGCGCGAGGAGAAGCACCAGAAGGACCTCGCAGCGTCACTCGCGTCGGCGAAGGAGGTCGGCAAGCACGGCGACCCGCAGCAGCGCAAGCCGCAGTGGGCGCAGCGCGACCGCTCGGCCGGTGAGATGGCGTTCGGCCCGGAGGACGACGACGCCGGCTACTCGCCCGCGCCCGTCTCCGCACCGCAGCCGCCGCCTCCGCCGCCACCGGTGGCTCCGCCGCCTCCGCCGATGCGGTCGCGGCGTCCGGCCCGGGTGGACGACGACGATGACGACCTGAGCGGCCAGACCTGGCTGAGCTGACGGCTTTTCCGGCGGGCGCCCACCTCGGGTGCCCCGCCGAGGCCGTGCTCTCAGGCGGGACGCTTGCGCAGCGCTTCTCGCTGGAAGACGAGCTCCGCGTTCTTGACGTCGCTGTCGAGCAGCTCGTCGTACATGCGCTCACCGGTCAGCACTCGCAGCAGGAACGCGGTCACGAAGGCACGCCCGAGCTTGTGCGATCCCCGTTCGGCGCGCCCGTCGAGCAGGAGCTCGCTCCAGTGCCGCCCCTCGGTGAACCCGAGGTGCGACGCCTTGGGCAGCAGCCGCAGTTGCACGGGACCGCCCCACGCCTGGGCGATCGCCTCGGCGTGCCCGACCGGTGGTGCGATCCGGTCCTCGCCGGCCGCGAGGTGCAGGCCGGGCACCTGGACCTCCCGTGCGGCGTCCAGTGCGGACGGACGGGTCTCCGTTGCGGCCAAAGTCACAACGGCCCGGACGCGATCGGCTTCCGCCGCCGCCAGCACGGCCGCGCCGCCGCCCATCGAGTGCCCGGCCAGTGCGACGCGGGCCGGGTCGACGCTGATGTCCCCGGTTCCCAGCCGCACGCCGGTGCAGATGTCCAAAGTGGTCAGCAGGTTCGCCGCCAGCACCCGCGACGACAGCAGCGGTCCGCGCTCCACGGCCGGTGCCGCGGCGACGACGCCCCACGACGCCAGGTGCCGCAAAAGCCCGTGGTAGCGGCGAACGGGCTGCATCCAGCCGTGTCCGAACGCGACGGCGGGCAGGCCCAGGCCCGCGGTGGGCGTGAAGATCACTCCGGGCAGGCCGACGAGCGCGAGGTCGCCGCGCAGCACCGGGTGCGGACCGGGCCTGCTGAGCTGCTCGAGGGCCTGTTTCGCGGTCAGCGTGATCACGCGGCGAGCCATGGGGTGAACCGTAGTCGATCCTGTCGCGCGCACCACACCTGAGATTGGTCTACACCATACGGGCTTCTGACCAGCGCAAACGGCGCGTCGCCACTCATTAGGGTTACCGGCGTGGTCTAGCTAGTCTGTTTCCCGTGTGCGGAATCGTGGGATACGTGGGTCACCGGGCAGCGCTCGACGTCGTCCTGGACGGGCTGAGGCGGCTCGAGTACCGGGGTTACGACTCGGCAGGCGTCGCGGTCATCAACGAGGGCGACCTCGCCGTCGAGCGCAAGGCGGGCCGGCTGCAGAACCTGGAGACGAGGCTCGACGAGGTGGGCCGCGACAACTTCGCGGGCACCGTCGGCATGGGGCACACGCGGTGGGCGACTCACGGCGCGCCGATCGACCGCAACAGCCACCCGCACCGCGACGCGACGAACCGCGTCGCCGTGGTGCACAACGGCATCATCGAGAACTTCGCCGCGTTGCGCGCCGAGCTCGAAGGTCTCGGCGTCGAGATGGCGTCCGACACCGACACCGAGACGGTCGCGCACCTCGTGGCGTTCGCCTACACCGAGGGCGACACGAAGGGTGACCTGCCTGCCAGCGTGCGCAAGATCGTGCGCCGCCTCGAAGGCGCGTTCACCCTCGTGTTCACGCACGCCGACGAGCCGGACCAGGTCGTCGCCGCCCGCCGCAACTCCCCGCTGGTCGTGGGTGTCGGCGAGGGCGAGCACTTCGTGGCGAGCGACGTCTCCGCGTTCATCGCGCACACCAAGGAGGCCGTCGAGCTGGGTCAGGACCAGATGGTCGTGATCACCCGCGACGGCTACGAGGTCACCGACTTCGACGGCGAGCCCGCCGACGCCAAGCCGTTCACGGTCAACTGGGACCTCAGCGCCGCCGAGAAGGGCGGTCACGAGTACTTCATGCTCAAGGAGATCGAGGAGCAGCCGGACGCGCTGGCCAACACGCTGCGCGGCCACTTCTCGAACGGCCGGATCGTGCTCGACGAGCAGCGCCTGTCCGACCAGGACCTGCGTGACGTCGACAAGGTCTTCGTCGTCGCCTGCGGTTCCGCCTACCACTCCGGTCTCGTCGCGAAGTACGCGATCGAGCACTGGACCCGCCTGCCCGTCGAGGTCGAGCTCGCCTCCGAGTTCCGCTACCGCGACCCGGTGCTCGACCGCGACACGCTCGTCGTCGCCGTGTCGCAGTCCGGCGAGACCGCCGACACGCTGGAGGCCGTGCGCCACGCCCGTGCGCAGAAGGCCCGCGTACTGGCCGTCTGCAACACCAACGGCGCGCAGATCCCGCGCGAGTCCGACGCCGTCCTCTACACGCACGCCGGTCCGGAGATCGGTGTCGCGTCGACGAAGGCGTTCCTCGCCCAGATCGCCGCGAACTACCTGGTGGGCCTGGCCCTGGCGCAGGCACGCGGCACCAAGTACCCGGACGAGGTCGCTCGCGAGTTCCACGAGCTGGAGGCCATGCCCGAGGCCGTGCAGCGCGTGCTCGGCACCGTCGAGCAGGTCCGTGCCCTCGGTCGTGAGCTGGCCGACTCGAAGGCGGTGCTGTTCCTCGGCCGCCACGTCGGCTACCCGGTCGCACTGGAGGGCGCGCTCAAGCTCAAGGAGCTCGCCTACATGCACGCCGAGGGTTTCGCGGCCGGTGAGCTCAAGCACGGCCCGATCGCGCTGATCGAGGAGAACCTCCCGGTCGTCGTGGTCATGCCGTCGCCGAAGGGCCGTGCCGTCCTGCACTCGAAGCTGGTGTCGAACATCAGCGAGATCCAGGCCCGCGGTGCCCGCACGATCGTGATCGCGGAGGAGGGCGACGAGACCGTCCGCCCGTTCGCCAATCACCTGATCGAGATCCCGGCCGTCCCGACCCTGCTGCAGCCGCTCATCTCGACGGTCCCGCTGCAGGTGCTCGCCGCCGAGATCGCGCGCAGCCGCGGCTACGACGTGGACAAGCCCCGCAACCTGGCGAAGTCCGTTACGGTCGAGTGAGTGAGGGGCGTCTGGCACACCGAACGCGTCAAGTCCGCTGAAGAAGAGCTCATGGCGGTGGTCCCGCCGGGCTCGTTGATGCGCAAGGCCGCGTTCGGTGTGGCCACCCACGCCCTCAGACTGCTTTCCGGACGCCGCCGCGTGACGTTGCTCGTGGGTGCGGGCAACAACGGCGGCGACGCCCTCTGGGCCGGGTATTTCCTGCGCCGTCGCGGTGTCGCGGTGTCCGCAGTCCTGCTCAACCCGGCCAAGGCGCACGCCGAGGGCCTCGCGGCTTTCCGGCGCGCCGGCGGCCGGGTCGTCTCCGAGGTCGGGTCGCCGGACCTGGTGATCGACGGCATCGTGGGGCTCTCCGCGCGCGGCCCGCTGCGCCCCGACGCCGCCGCGCTGGTCGACTCGGTTCGCGCGCCGATCCTGGCCGTCGATCTGCCGAGCGGCATCGACCCGGACACCGGCGAGATCTCCGGGCCCTTCGTGCGAGCCCACACGACGGTGACGTTCGGCTGCCTGAAGCCGGTGCACGCGCTGGCCGAGTGCGGTGACGTGCGGCTGGTCGACATCGGCCTGCGGCCGGTGGACCCCGACTTCGTGCTGCTCGACCGTGCGGACATCACCTGGCCGGTGCCGGGCCCGTCCGACGACAAGTACACCCAGGGCGTCACGGGCGTGGCGGCCGGCAGCGCGACGTATCCGGGCGCCGCGGTCCTGTCCACGGGTGCCGCGGTGCTGGCGACGTCGGGCATGGTCCGCTACGCCGGTCCCGCCGCCGACGCGATCCGCGCGCGCTGGCCCGAGACGATCTGCACCGGCTCGATCACCGACGCCGGACGCGTCCAGGCCTGGGTGGCCGGCCCCGGCATGGGCACCGGGCCGTCGTCGGCCGAGGTGCTCCGGTTCGTGCTGGACGCGGGGGTCCCGGTGATCGCCGACGCGGACGCGATCACGTTGCTGTCGCAGCACCCCGAGCTGTGGGACGCCCGCGACCCGGACACCCCGCTCGTGCTGACCCCGCACGACCGGGAGTTCGAACGACTGGCCGGACCGGTGGGCGCGGACCGCGTCGCGGCGGCGCGGAAGGCCGCTCAGCGCTTCAACGCCGTGGTGCTGCTCAAGGGGCATCGGACCGTGGTGGCGGCGCCGGACGGACGGGCGCTGGTCAACTCGGCGACCTCGTCCTGGCCTGCGACGGCGGGCTCCGGCGACGTGCTGTCCGGGATCATCGGCGCGTTGCTGGCCGCTGGCGTGGACCCGTTCCTGGCGGCGGGACGTGCCGCGTACCTGCACGTCTTGGCCGCCGAGCTGGGTGCGGACGGCGCACCGGTGCCCGCTTCGGGGCTGATGGAGGCGATTCCGGCGGCGATTCGGCTCGTCCGGGGTGGCTGAGCTGCCCGTTCGTCCGCGATCCCGATCTTGTCGGTGTCGGCTGGGATAATTGGATCAGGGGACCCCCTGGGAGGGGACCCCTGCGCGAGCGCGGGCCTGAGCGCTCGCTCACACCTGGTGAGCTGCGGACTCATGGCACGATGAACAGGTTATGGCCCGTTCAGAAGTGGTTGTCGACCTCGGTGCGCTGCGGCACAACGCAGCGCTGCTCGCCGGCCTCGCCCCGCAGTCGGAGACGATGGCCGTCGTCAAGGCGGACGGCTACGGTCACGGCGCGGTGGAGGTCGCCAGGGCGGCGCTGGAAGCCGGCGCGACCTGGCTCGGTTCCTGTTCCACCCAGGAAGCCCTCGCGCTGCGGGCGGCCGGCATCCGCGCCCCGATCCTGGCCTGGCTCGACGCACCGGACGAGGACCTGGCCGCCGGGATCGCGGCCGACGTCGACCTGTCGGTGTCGTCGATCTCCGGCCTGCGCAGGGTCGAGCAGGCCGCGGAGGAGGCCGACGCGCGGCCCCGGATCCACCTGAAGATCGACACCGGCCTGAGCCGCAACGGCTGCCAGCCGCACGACTGGCCGGAACTGGTGGAACAGGCCAGGAAGCACGAGGTCGTGGCCGTCTGGTCGCACCTCGCGTGCGCCGACGAGATCGGTCACCCGTCGATCGACCTGCAGGCCAAGAGGTTCGACGACGCCTACGAGGTGGCGAAGGCCCACGGCCTCGACCCGAAGAGGCACATCGCGAACTCCGCCGCCCTGCTCACGCGCCCGGACCTGCACTTCGACATCGTCCGGCCGGGCATCGCGATGTACGGGCTGAACCCGGTGCCGACCGACCACGACCTGCGCCCGGTGATGAGCTACCGGTCGTACGTGGCACTCACGAAACGTATCCCCGCCGGCGAGTCGGTCTCCTACGGGATGACATGGACCGCGCAGAAGGACACGACGCTGGCACTGGTGCCCGCCGGGTACGCGGACGGTGTCCCGAGGGCGCTCTCCGGCCGGATGGAGGTGCTCCTGGAGGGGAAGCGCCGCCCGGTCGTCGGGCGTGTCTGCATGGACCAGATCGTCGTGGACTGCGGGGACGACGAGATTGCCGAGGGTGCCCAGGCCGTCCTGTTCGGCGACGGGAGCCGGGGGGAGCCGACGGCGACGGAGTGGGCGGAGCTGACCGGGACGATCGACTACGAGATCGTCTGCGGGATGTACCGGCCGCGGGTGCGGAGGATCTACACGTGAAGCCGGTGTGGAAGGTCGTCGGGTGGGTCGGTGGTGCGCTCGGTGCCGCCGTCGCCGGTGCCGCGGTGGCGCAGACGGCGAAGGTGTCGCACCAGCGCAGGACGGCCACCGACTGCCTTGCCGACGAGCCGTTAGGCGCGCTGCGGCCCGATCGCGAGTCGACCGTGGCCGCGGACGACGGCGTGCCGATCTCCGTCGAGGAGGTCGACCCCGGTGACGGTGGCGCCGCCGACCTCACCGTGGTCCTGGTGCACGGGTTCGCGCTGGACCGCCGCTGCTGGCACTTCCAGCGCCGCGACCTCGCGGAGCTGATCGACCCGCGCGTCCACCAGGTGCTCTACGACCAGCGAAGCCACGGCCGCTCCGGGCGTTCCTCCGCCGAGGGCAGCACGATCGAGCAGCTGGCGCTCGACCTCGACGCGGTGATCCGCTCGGTCGTGCCGGAGGGGCCGCTCGTGCTCGTCGGCCACTCGATGGGCGGCATGACGATCATGGCGCTGGCCGAGAGCCGGCCGGAGCTCTTCGCCGAACGGGTGCGCGGTGTCGCGTTGATCGGCACGGCCGCCGGAGCCGTGGGCGGTGCGGGCCTGCCGAAGTCGGTGCTCTCGCGCTACAACCCCGTGACGCTCGGCATCGGCCGCCTCGCCGGGGTGCAGCCCGCGCTCGTCGAGTGGGTCCGTCGCGGCGCGAAGACCCTCACGTGGAGCGGCATCCGGACGCTGGCGTTCGGCGACCGCGAGGTGGCTCCGTCCCTTGTGGACCTGATGGAGAAGATGATCAACGGGACGACGGTGAAGGTGCTCACCGAGTTCCTGGAGACCCTCGGCACGCACGACCGCTACCGGGCGCTGGCGGGCCTGCGGCACTGCGAGGTGCTGATCCTGAGCGGCGACGCGGACAGGCTCACGCCGTTCTCGCACGCCGAGCGGATGGCCGAGGAAATGCCCCACGCCACCCTCGTCCGGGCCCCCGGTGCCGGGCACATGGTGATGATGGAGCAGGCTGATCTCGTCAACGACCACCTGGTCGCGCTGATCGAACGGTGCGCGGCCGATCGCGGAGAGAGTCGGAAGAAGTGGTGGCGCCGAGCGTGAAGACCGTCGAACTGCCCCTGGTGGAAGACACCGAGGAGTTCGGCCGCAAGCTGGGTGAAGTCGTGCGGGCGGGCGACCTGCTGCTGCTCGCCGGGCCGTTGGGTGCGGGGAAGACGGCACTGGTGCGCGGGCTCGCGCGCGGCCTTGGGGTGCAGGGCAGGGTGTCGTCGCCGACGTTCGTCATCGCCCGCGTCCACGAGCCCGCCGAGGATGGCCGGGGCGTGCCGCTGGTGCACGTCGACGCATACCGGCTCGGGGGTCACCTGGACGAGTTGGACGATCTTGATCTGGACACGGACCTGGTCGATGCCGTGGTCGCCGTCGAGTGGGGCGAGGGCGTCGCGGAACGCCTGAGTGAAGATCATCTCCTCATCCGGCTGGAGCGCGGAACCGACGACGTTCGCACAGCTCAGCTGATCCCGCACGGCGAGTGGGCGGCTCGTGACCTCCCTGTGTGACGATGATCAGCGCATGGGGTGAAGTCCATTAAGGACAGAGCGTGACGAGCCGATGACCCTTGCATGATCAAGAAGACGCTTGTTGCGACTGCTGTCATCGGTGGCGCCATGCTGGTCGCCGCGTCCCCCGCCTCCGCCGGCGAGGGCCACGGCCGCTCCGGCCACGGCATCAGCGTCGCGGACAACCTGTGTGCCGCTCCGTGGCAGTGGAACGGCCCGTTCTCGCTGCTGCACGAGGGTCACGCGCCCGGCTACGCCGCGTGCAACGACAACTCGGCCGCTGGTGGCTCGGACATCAGCATCGCCAACAACGCCTGCCTGCTGCCGTGGCAGTGGAACGGCCCGCTGGAGATCTTCACGGTCGACCACGCGCCGTCCTACGTCGCCTGCAACGGCAACTCGGCCGGCTGATCGGCGGACGTCGCGGGGGATGGCCGGACGAGCCCATCGGCCATCCCCCGCGACCGTCCTCTCAGGACAGCTCGCGTTTGAGTACCTTGCCCATCTCGTTGCGCGGCAAGGCTTCCAGATAACGCACCACCCGCGGCCTCTTGTGCGGTGACAACAGCTTCGCCACGTGGTCGCTGAGCACCGACGGTTCGGGCGCCGCACCCGCGGGCACGACCCAGGCCACGATCCGCTCGCCGAGGTCGTCGTCCGGCTCGCCGGTCACCGCCACCTCGGCCACCGCCGGGTGCTCCAGCAGGGCGTTCTCGATCTCGCCCGCGCCGATCTTGTAGCCGCCGCTCTTGATGAGGTCCGTGGCCCTGCGCCCGACGATCCGGATGTACCCGTCGGGATCGCGCACCGCCATGTCGCCGGTCCGGAACCACCCGTCGCGGAACGCCTGCTCCGTCGCGTCCGGACGGTTGAGGTACTCCAGGAACAGGTTCGGCCCGCGCACCTCGATCTCACCGATGTTGCCGATGCCGACGTCGTCACCCCGCTCGTCGACCACGCGCACGTCGACCCCGTCCACCGGCAGCCCGACCGCACCGGGCCTGCGGTCGCCGTCGAACCGCACGCTGACGTTCATCAGCGTCTCGCTCATCCCGTACCGCTCGACGATGCCCTGCCCGGTCGCCCTGGCGATCCGCTCGTGGTCGCTCGCCGGCAGCGCCGCACTTCCGGAGACCAGCAGCCGGGCCGTGCGGAACTGGTCGGCCAAGGCGGCGTTGTTCTCCACCGCTTCCGCGATCCGGTGGTACATCGTCGGGACGCCGAACATCATCGTCGCGCCGGTCGCGAGCTCGTGACCGACGGCCTCCGGCGAGAACTTCACGTGCCGCACCGAGCCGCCGAGCCGCAGCGCGCCGAGGACACCGATGCCCAGCCCGTGCACGTGGAACAACGGCAGCCCGTGCACCAGCACGTCGTCGCCGGTCCACTGCCACGCCTTTGCGAGCGAGTCGATGTTCGAGGTGAGTGCGCGGCGCGGCAGCACCACGCCCTTGGGCGGGCCGGTCGTGCCCGAGGTGTAGATGACCAGCGCGGGCGTCTCGGGGCCGGGCTCGTCGAACGTCCCCGGTTCGCCGAACACGATCGGCTCGTCGCGAAGCACCAGGTCGGGCTCGCTGTCCGACATGATGTGGTCGAGCTCGCGCTCGCCCAGCTTGGGGTTGAGCGGCACGACCGCCACACCGGCGAGCAGCCCGGCGACGACCGCCACGCAGGTTTCCAGCGTCGAGGTCGCCCACACCGCCACCCGAGTCCGGCCTCGGAGCCGCTCCGCCAGAGTGCCCGCGGCCCGGTGCAGCTCGGCGTAGGTCAGGGAGTTCTCACCGAAGCGCAGGGCCTCGCGGTCACTCGGTTCAGCGAACATGGGATCCAGAGTGGTACGCGCCGCTGGAGGACGCATCGGAAGTGTGGTTCTGCACACGTACTACTCTGGACAATCGTGCTAGTGCTCGCCGTCGACACGGCCACCCCCGCAGTCACCGCCGGTGTGGTCGACCTCGCGCCCGATTCGCCGCCGCGCCTGCTCGCGAAGCGGGTGACGCTCAACGCCAAGGCGCACGGCGAGCTGCTCACCCCGCACATCAGCGACGCGCTCGAAGAGGCCGGCCACACCTTCGCCGACCTCGACGCCATCGTCGTCGGCGCGGGTCCCGGCCCGTTCACCGGCCTGCGGGTCGGCCTGGCCACGGCCGCCGCGCTCGGCCAGGCGCTGAACCGCCCCGTCTACCCGGTCGCCACCACGGACGCCATCGCCAAGGACGCCGCCAGCGGCCACCCGCTGCTCGTCGCGACCGACGCGCGGCGCAAGGAGGTCTACTGGGCCGCCTACGACGCCGCCGGTCGCCGCACCGACGGCCCGCACGTGGAACGTCCGCAGGACCTGGCGGAGAAGCTGCCGGCGCTGGGCGTGCACCACGCGACCGGTGAGGGCGCCGAGATCTACCGGGACGTCCTCGGGCTCGACACCCTCGACGCACGGCACCCGTCACCGGAGGGCCTGGTCGCCGCCGCGGCCGCCGAGGTGCTCGCCAAGGCCCGGCCCGCCGCGCTCACCCCGCTCTACCTGCGCCGCCCGGACGCGGTCGAACCGACCGGGCGCAAGCGGGTGACCAAGGCATGACCACCGGCACCGTCACGCTCGCGCCGTTGCAGCACGCCGACGTGCCCAGGTGCCACGAGATCGAGCTGGCGTTGTTCCCCGGCGAGGACCCGTGGAGCGAGAACGCGTTCCACAGCGAGCTCGACAACGGCCACTACTACGTCGGTGCGTACGCGGACAACGAGCTCATCGGGTACGCGGGGCTCGCCGCGAGCGAGTTCGAGGCCAGCGTGCACACGATCGCGGTGGCCGGGCACTGGCAGGGCCGGGGTGTGGGCAAGAAGCTCCTGCGAGACCTCCTCGCCCGCGTGGACGAGCTCGGCGTCCCGGTGTACCTCGAGGTCCGCACGGACAACGAGCCCGCGATCGCCCTGTACCTGGCGCACGGCTTCGAGCACCTCGGCCTGCGCCGCCGCTACTACCAGCCGTCGGGTGCCGACGCGTACACGATGGGAAGGCCTGCTCAAAGTGTCTGATCGCTTGATTCTCGGCATCGAGAGCTCGTGCGACGAGACGGGCGTCGGCATCGTCCGCCTCGGCCCGGACGGCTCGCTCGAACTGCTCGCCGACGAGGTCGCCTCCAGCGTCGAGGAGCACGCCCGCTTCGGCGGCGTCGTGCCGGAGGTCGCCTCGCGCGCCCACCTCGAAGCCATGGTCCCGACCATGCGCCGCGCCCTGGACGCGTCCGGTGTCGAGCTCTCCCAGATCCACTCCATCGCCGTCACCGCGGGCCCAGGCCTGGCCGGTGCGCTGCTGGTCGGCGTGTCCGCCGCGAAGGCCTACGCCGCCGCGCTGGGCAAGCCGCTCTACGGCGTGAACCACCTGGCGGGCCACGTCGCCGCCGACACGCTGCAGCACGGCGCGTTGCCGGACCGCTGCCTCGCGCTGCTGGTCTCCGGTGGCCACTCGCAGCTGCTGCTCGTCGAGGGCGGCCTGGCGAACTCGATCACCGAGATCGGGTCCACCGTGGACGACGCGGCCGGTGAGGCGTACGACAAGGTCGCGAGGCTGCTCGACCTGCCGTACCCCGGCGGTCCGCCCATAGACAAGCTCGCCAAGCAGGGCAACGGGTGCGCGATCGCGTTCCCTCGCGGCCTCACCGGCCCGCGCGACGCGAAGTACGACTTCTCGTTCTCCGGCCTGAAGACCTCCGTCGCCCGCTGGGTCGAGCGCGCCGAACGGGCCGGCGAGGAGATCCCGCTGGCCGACGTCGCCGCGTCGTTCCAGGAAGCCGTCGCGGACGTGCTGACCGCCAAAGCCATCCGTGCCGCGAAGGACTTCAAGGTCGACACGCTGGTGATCTCCGGCGGTGTCGCGGCCAACTCGCGGCTGAGCGGCCTGGCCGCCGAGCGCTGTGCGGAGGCGGGCATCGAACTGCGCGTGCCGAGGCCCCGCCTCTGCACCGACAACGGCGCGATGATCGCCGCACTCGGCGCCCACCTGGTTCACGCGGGCGCCAAGCCGTCCTCGATGGACATCTCGACCACGCCGGGCCTCCCGGTCAGCACGGTCCAAATCCTCTGACCCGGCGGCAACGCGGGGCCCCTCCGTTCCCCTGAGGGAAACGCGGGGCCCCCGCGTTACTTCCAGCATGTGGAATTTCGCTCGGGTACGCGGGGAGCTTTCGTACTCTCCGGGAGGACGGAAGGGCCCCGCGTGCGCTCGGTCAGAGGCGGTGGAGGCCGGGGCGGCGGTCCTCGATTGCGAACGTGGCCTTGGTGCGGATGGGTGAGCCAGGCCGCGTCACGTAGTCGAGCCCGCGGAACTCCGTGCGCAGCTCATCGGGCGTGAACCTGCTCAGCGCGTACCCCCGCCGGTTGTTGAAGTACTTCACGTGCGGGTTCTCGCGCAGCCAGGACGGCGTCTCGGCGTACTCCTCCGAACCGTCGCCGCCCGCGGTGATCGACGTGGTCACCAGCTCGGTCGCGAGCGTCGGCGACGACGGGTCGTCCCAGCGCTGCTTGATCTCCGCGCCCCACGCCGCGTGCACGTCGCCGGTGAGCACGATCGGGTTCCGCACATCGCCGAACCGCGCCACCACCCGGTCGCGGTCCGCGACGTAACCGTCCCACGCGTCGAGCAGGAACTTGGCGTCGTCACCGGGGACGTAGTCGTACTGCGAGAAGAACACCTGCTGCCCGAGGACGTCCCATCGCGCCGTGGACTCGCGGAACCCGTTGAACAGCCACGCTTCCTGTTCGTCGCCGAGCATCGTGCGGTCGGGGGCGAGTCGTTCCGGGCAGAACTGCAACCCGTCACCGCACGCCTGATCGGTCCGGTACTGGCGGGTGTCGAGCATGTGGAACGTGGCGAGCGCACCCCACCGGATCCGTCGGTACAGCCTCGGGGACCTGCGGAGGGGCATGTTCTCGTAGTAAGCCTGGAACGCCGCCGCCCGGCGCTTGGCGAAGTCGGCCTGCGGGGTGTCGGGCTGCAGGCCGGCCCAGTTGTTGGCGATCTCGTGGTCGTCCCACACGACGGCCCACGGCGCGACGGCGTGCGCCTCCTGCAGGTCGGGGTCGGCCCGGTACTGGGCGTACCGCTGCCGGTAGTTCGCGAGCGTCGTCGAGGTCGGGCCCTCGACGTGGCGAGCGATGCCGGTCGGCGAGATGTGGATGCCGGCCTCGTACTCGTAGGTGTAGTCGCCGAGGTGCAGGATCAGGTCCGGCTGGTCTTCCGCCATCCGCCGGTAAGCGGTGAAGTACCCGTGCTCGAACTGCGCGCACGACGCGAACGCCATCGTGAGCGGCACTTCCAGCGTGCCGGGAGCGGGCGCGGTCCGGGTGCGGCCCGCGCGCGACAGGTGGCCGAGCGCGGAGAAGCGGTAGAAGTACTCGCGTCCCGGCTCCAGTCCGGACAGCTCGACGTGGACGCTGTGGCCTTCCTCCGGCCGAGCGGCGGTGGAGCCCTGCTGGACGATCCTGGTGAAGCGCTCGTCGTGCGCGACCTGCCACTGAACCTCGATCGGGCGGTTCGGCATGCCGCCCATCCCGTCCTCGGCGAGCGGTTCGCGGGCCAGGCGCGTCCACAGCACCACTCCGTCGGGTGCCGGGTCGCCCGAGGCCACACCGAGTGTGAAAGGGTCGGTCGGCCGGGCGGAGGCGGCGACCGAGAACGCTGTGACTCCCGCCACGCCGGCGATCAGCAGCCTGCGGCGCGTCAAGGTGGGCATGCCTGGAATACGGCTCCCACCGGGTGAGTGGTTCGGGGGTCTCGTTGAAGCGTTGGCACTCTCATGGGTAGAGTGCCAACTGCACGGCACCAGCACCGCCCCGACCCCCGCGACGGCGGGGTGGCAGGAGCCGTAACAACGAAACCTGCCAACGACCCGTGGAGGTCATCCCGGTGAGCGTGAACATCAAGCCGCTCGAGGACAAGATCGTCGTCCAGGCCTCCGAGGCCGAGACGACCACCGCCTCCGGCCTCGTGATCCCGGACACCGCGAAGGAGAAGCCCCAGGAGGGCAAGGTCCTCGCGGTCGGCCCCGGTCGCATCGACGACAAGGGCAACCGCATCCCGGTCGACGTTGCCGTCGGCGACGTCGTCATCTACTCGAAGTACGGCGGCACCGAGGTCAAGTACAACGGCGAGGAGTACCTGATCCTCTCCGCCCGCGACGTGCTGGCCGTCGTCAACTGACGCTCGGCTGACATGCCTGACGCCCCGGCGCCCCATCCCGGGGCTACCGGGGCGTTTCGCTACTCAGAGAGGCTTTGAGGTAAATGGCCAAGCAGATCAGCTTCGACGAGGACGCTCGTCGGGCGCTCGAGCGCGGCGTGAACAAGCTCGCGGACACGGTCAAGGTCACCCTTGGCCCGCGCGGGCGCCACGTCGTGCTCGACAAGAAGTTCGGTGGCCCCACGGTCACCAACGACGGTGTGACGATCGCTCGTGAGATCGAGCTGGACGACGCGTTCGAGAACCTCGGCGCGCAGCTCGCCAAGTCGGTCGCCACCAAGACCAACGACGTCGCCGGTGACGGCACCACCACCGCCACCGTGCTGGCGCAGGCGCTGGTCAAGGAAGGCCTGCGCAACATCGCCGCGGGTGCGAACCCGACCGCGCTCGGCCGTGGCATCCAGGCCGCCGCCGACGCCGTCGTGGACGCGCTCAAGGGCAAGGCCACCCCGGTCAAGGGCCGCGACAACATCGCGCAGGTCGGCACCGTCTCCTCGCGCGACGAGTCGATCGGCCAGCTGCTCGGCGAGGCCATCGAGCGCGTCGGCGAGGACGGTGTCATCACCGTCGAGGAGTCGTCCACGCTCGCGACCGAGCTGGTGATCACCGAGGGTGTGCAGTTCGACAAGGGTTACGTCTCGACGCACTTCTCGACCGACCTCGAGGCGCAGGAGGCCGTCTACGAAGACGTCCGCATCCTGCTGCACCGCGAGAAGATCTCGGCTCTGGCCGACGTCCTCCCGATCCTCGAGAAGGTCGCGGAGTCCGGCAAGCCGCTGCTGATCATCGCCGAGGACGTCGAGGGCGAGGCCCTGTCCACGCTGGTGGTCAACGCGGTGCGCAAGACGCTGAAGGTCGTCGCCGTGAAGGCGCCGTTCTTCGGTGACCGCCGCAAGGCGTTCCTGGACGACCTCGCGATCGTCACCGGTGGCGAGGTGATCTCCGCGGAGATCGGCCTGAAGCTGTCCGAGACCACGCTCGACCAGCTGGGTTCCGCCCGCCGGGTCGTCGTGACCAAGGACGACACCACGATCGTGGACGGCGGCGGCTCCAAGGCCGACATCGCCGGCCGCGCGGAGCAGCTGCGCCGCGAGATCGAGGCCACGGACTCCGACTGGGACCGCGAGAAGCTGCAGGAGCGCCTCGCGAAGCTCTCCGGCGGCATCGCCGTGATCAAGGTCGGCGCCGCCACCGAGACCGAGCTCAAGGAGCGCAAGCACCGCATCGAGGACGCGGTCGCCGCTACGAAGGCCGCGGTCGAGGAGGGCATCGTGCCCGGCGGTGGTTCCGCGCTGGTCCACGCCTCCAAGGTGCTGGACGACCAGCTCGGCCTCACCGGTGACGAGGCCACGGGTGTCGCGCTGGTCGCGAAGGCCCTGTCCGCGCCGCTGTTCTGGATCGCCGCGAACTCGGGCCTCGAGGGCGCGGTCGTGGTGAACAAGGTCCGCGAGGGCGAGTGGGGCTTCGGCATCAACGCGGCCTCGCTCGAGTACGGCGACCTGCTCGACCAGGGCATCATCGACCCGGTCAAGGTCACCCGCTCGGCCGTCGCGAACGCCGCCTCCATCGCGCGCATGGTGCTCACGACCGAGAGCGCCGTCGTCGAGAAGAAGGTGGAAGAGCCCGCCGCTGCCGGACACGGCCACGGTCACGGGCACGGCCACTGAGTTTTGAACGATGAAGGGTTCCTTCATCCACCTCACGTGGATGAAGGAACCCTTCATCGCATTTGCAGTTAAACGATTGCCAGCTGGCGCTTGCGCGCCTTGATGATGTGGTCGCGCTCCGATTCCGAGAGCCCGCCCCAAATTCCGTACGGTTCCTGCACTGCGAGCGCGTGCTTGCGACACATCTCCAACACCGGGCAGGCGAGGCAGACAGCCTTGGCGCGAGCTTCCCGCCGTGCTCTCGCCGGACCCCGTTCACCGTCAGGGTGGAAGAAGAACGCGCTGTCCATGCCCCGGCACGAACCGCGCATCTGCCAGTCCCAGAGATCTGCGTTGGGACCGGGGAGCCTTCGGGTGTCCGCCATCGAGACCGCCTCCGTGACGACTGCTCCATTCGGCTTAATGATGATCCACCGTAGAACCGCGTCAAAACTTGTTCAAGAGGCTGAAGACCCTTATCAACTGATGGGTGACGGCACGCGTGTTCGATCACTCACCGCCCGGAGTTGCCGCCCGGATGAGGTGAACGGAACATGGCTCTCGTGATGACACAGCCGGAGCACAGATCTGCCGGTAGTCACACGAGTGAGCCCCTTCTCTCAGTGGCCGCGGTGGCCAGGCGACTCGGCGTGGCTCCTGCCACCCTTCGCACCTGGGACCGCCGCTACGGGCTCGGCCCGAGCGGCCACACCACCGGGCGGCACCGCAAATACGGGCCTCGCGACGTCGCTCGTTTGGAATTGATGCAACGCGCTCTTCTTCGTGGCGCGTCGTCGGCCGAGGCGGCCCGTTTCGCGCTCGACTCGAAATCATCGATGACGCACGGCGAGGTTCCCGTCGCACCATCGGGTGGCGGCCGCGGTCTGAAGATGCCGGGAGCGTCTCGGTTGGCGCGTGGGCTCGGCCGGGCGGCGCTCGCGATGGACTCCATCGCGGTGCAGGGCATGCTCGCCGACTCGCTCGCGTCCGACGGGGTGATCGCGACCTGGAACGAGGTCGTGCGACCGGTGCTGACGGCCGTTGCCGCGCGGTGGCAGCTCTCCGGCGTCGGCGTCGAGGTCGAGCACTTGTTGAACGAGTGCGTGCTCGCCGCCTTCGTCCGCGCAACTCCTCTCGTCACTCTCGGACGCAACCATCGGCCAGTGTTGCTGGCGTGCATGCCGGAGGAGAGGCACAACCTTCCGCTCTACCCGTTGGCCGCGGAGCTGGCGCAACGTGGTGTGGTCGCCCGGCAGCTCGGGGCGGCGTTGCCGGTGGACGCGTTGGCGTCCGCGGTGCGCCGTACCGCTCCTTCCGCGGTGGTGCTGTGGGCGCAGCTGCCGCGGTACGCGGATTCGGGGGTGATCTCCGCGTTGCCGCGCACCCGGCAGCAGGTGAGGTTGTTCGTGGGCGGGCCGGGATGGCGGCGCGGAGTGGTCACCGCGCCCGCCGAACGCGTGGAGGACCTCGCCGAGGCCGTCGACGCCGTCGAGGCGGCTGTCACCTGACAGACTTCACCGGTGGAAGTCCAGCTGCGCCGGGCCGCCTTCGGTGACTCACCCGACCTCGACGTCTGGGCCGCGCTCTCGTCGTCCAGCTCACGGGTGCGCTGGCTCGCCGCCGTCGTCCTGGGCGGCCAGGGCCACTACGCCGCCGCGGCCACCGTGCTGGATGCGCTCCGTCACGATCCCGACCCGGTGATCGCGTCCCTTTCCCTCTCCACCCGCGCGTCCCACCACCGCCAGCTCGGCGCGCATCACCTCGCCCGTCCTCTCGACGGGGCCGCTCTCGCCCGCGTCCCGGCGACCGGCGGTGGTGATCCGGACGGGGTCGACGCGGACGGTGCCCGAACGGACGCGTTGCTCGGTCTGGCCGCCGACTCGCTCGGTGCCGGACGGCTGGGTGAGGCCCGCCGGCTGCTCGCGCGAACTGAGACGCGCTCGTGGAGGAGTGAGGTCCGGCGGGGGTGGGTAACCGCCGAGGTTGAGCTCGCGTCCGGTCGGGCGCACGCCGCGGTGGCCCCGGCCGAGGAGGCGTACGGCGCAGCGACGAGCAGAAAGGCGCTGCGGCACGAGCTCAAGTCGGCGCTCGTCCTCGGCACCTCGTTGGTCGTGTGGGGGACACCCGACGGCCTGACAAGAGGGATTGAACTGGTCGAGTGTGAGCTAAATCACAGCGTCACAAAACGGCTTCATCCGTTGATCTGGCCGAGCGCTCTTGTCCTGGTGGGTCGTCCCACCACGGTGGGCGCAGTCGCCATCGACCGGGCGACGGAGGCTCTGAGCTGCGTGTTACGCAGAGCTGATCCCGTCAGCCGTCAGGTCGCTCTTGATTCCCCGTGGGTGCCGAGTGGGCTGCTCCGTTCCGGGGAACCCCCGAACGCAGACCCTCAGACGAACTTCTTGACGGATTAAGCACCGGATCGTGTCAAGGTTGGGCCGCGAGCGTCCGATAGGGGAGATGGAACGTCACTCGGCTGCAGGAAGGAGTCCCCGTGACCACGGTCCTTATTTGCGACGACCGGCGCAGTGTGCGGGAGGGTCTCACCCGCGTGATGTCGGCTGTCCCCGGGGTTAGCCGCATCGACTGCGTAGCGCACGGTGACGAGTTGTTGGCTCGCTTTTCCAGGCAGCCGGTTGACGTCGTTCTGGTGGGAACCCAGCGCGCCGTCCCGACTGGGGTAGAGGCCACCCGGCGACTCGTCTCCGCCAATCCGCAGGCAAACGTCATCGTGTTCGGAGCACCCGACGACGCGGGCAGCATCGCCGCCGCGATCGCCGGTGGCGCCCGCGGCTACCTGAGGTGGGACGCGTCGCGTCCCGAGCTTGTGGCAGCCCTCGCGCACACGCTCGCCAGCACCTCGGTACCGGCGCCGCGCCAGCCCTCCGACCCCGGCGTGCAGCTCACGGAGCGCGAGCTCCAGGTGCTGCGCGGCATGAGCCAGGGCAAGAGCAACGGCCAGATCGGCCGCGAGCTCTACCTGTCGGAGGACACGGTGAAGACGCACGCGCGTCGCCTGTTCCGCAAACTCGGTGTCCGTGACCGCGCTCAGGCGGTCGCGCACGGCTTCCGGCGCGGTCTCGTCCAGTAGTTCTCGCCGCACCGGCCCCGCGTCCCCATATGCCGCATGTGGGGACGCGGGGCCGGTGGCGTGAGACGCCTCACCTGCTGCACCAGGTGATCCTTCGGGTCGCGCAGTTAGCCCAGCCCGGTGACAATGTCGCCGGGCTGTTGCCGTTCGGCGTGTCGGCTGGTCACACGGGGTGTCCATACCCCACTGATGAACAGAAGGCGTTAAGACCGGTACGGTGAGTGCTGCTGCAACGAGTCGCCGTGAGTGACTCGTGCTGTTTCATGTCGGTACGCCAACAAGTAACACCAGGGCTGTTGTCTGCGATGACCAACTTGGGGGACGGACTGGACGCCGAAGTGGGCGCGGCCGTCGACGGCGACCGCCAGGCGATCGAACGCCTGTTGGCCTCCATTCGTCCTCTGGTGGTGCGGTACTGCCGCGCCAGAGTTGGCAGGCAGGAGCGAAGCTTCGCTTCGGCGGACGATGTGGCCCAGGAGGTGTGTCTCGCGGTGCTCACGGCATTGCCCAGCTACCGCGACCAAGGTCGGCCCTTCCTCGCGTTCGTGTACGGGATCGCGGCGCACAAGGTTGCCGATGCACATCGGTCTGCCGCCAGGAACCGCTCCGAGCCCGTTCCTGAAGTCCCCGACGCACCGGAGACCGACGCTGGTCCGGAGCAGCGGGCGATGCAGGGCGAACTCTCCGATCGGATGGCTGTACTACTGCGCGTCCTGCCGGAGAAGCAGCGGGAGATCCTGCTGTTGAGGGTGGTGGTCGGACTTTCCGCCGAGGAAACTGCCGAGGCGGTCGGTTCGACGCCGGGTGCGGTCCGGGTGGCGCAACACCGTGCGCTGGCTCGGCTCCGCAAGTCGCTGGCAGCGGAGGAGGTGGTCTGAGTGGCCGACGAACACGGGAAGGACGACGAGCAAGTGCGCGGACCGGACGACAGAGCCCCGCACGAACCCGTTGTGGCGGATGATCTTTCGGCTGTGCAGGCCGATGACAGGCTGCTGGACGCACTGGGGTCCGCGACGCCAGGTGCGGCCGGCTCTCTGGTCGACGACGAGCTGAACGCGTTGCTGCTCGCGTGGCGCAACGAGGTGGAGACCGCGCCCTTCGGTGAACTGGTCGACACCGAGACCGCCATCGCCACGATCCAGGCTGCCCGCCCGCAGCCGGTGAGCAGGCACCGCTTCCTGATCCCCCTGGCAAGCGCGGCCGCGGTGCTGGCCATCGCCTTCACCGGCGTGAGCCTGGTCGCCCGCGACGCTCAGCCGGGCGACGCGCTCTGGGGCCTCACCAGGGTCCTGTACTCCGAGCACGCCAAGTCGATCGAAGCCGCGGCCATCATCAACACCGACCTCGAGTCCGCCCGCCTGGCCCTGCGCGAGGGCAAGGTCAACGAGGCCCGCGAGAAGCTCAACAAGGTCGAGGCCAGCCTCGGTTCCGTCTCCACCGCGGACGGCAAGGCCCAGCTGCAGGAGAAGCACGCCGAGCTCGAGAAGCAGCTCAACACGAACACCTCGGCCACCGCGCCCTCGCCGACCACCTCGTCGGCGCCGCAGTCGACCGCGTCCTCCAGCAAGCCCTCCACGTCGTCCTCGACGCCGTCGAGCGCGCCGACCACCACCACGGTGCCGCCCACGACGACCACGACGGTCGCCCCTCCGCCGACGTCGAACGGCGAGAACCCGCCTCCGCCCCCTCCGCCGGGCACGGGCACGGGTACGGCGGAGTCGCCCGGTTCCAGTGGGGCTGCCAAGGGGCAGGAACACGGAGAACCCGGCTCCAAGTGAGACGCTGTGTGAACGGCTCCTGATCTTTCGAGGTCAGGAGCCGTTCACATGCTGTCGGTGGTCGTGCGTCGGCCACGTGCGGCCTTCAGTGGCCAACGCCACGCCGGCCGCCGCGTTCAGCGCGCCGACTCCGTGGCCGTCACCCCGTCCGCGTACCCCCGGCAGTACTCCCAGCTCACGTAAGCACCGGGATCCGGGTCGAAGGCGGGCTCGTGCGGGCGCATCCGCCCGTCGGAGAGCAGCTGTTCGAGTGAGGCTCGCAACAGCGCCCAGTCGTGGTAGTGGGGTTCCTGGCACTCGCCGCAGTCGACGACGATGCCGCGCACCCCTCGGTGTTCGAGCAGCGCCTGGTAGACGGCGAGGTCGCTCAGGTCGCTGACCAGCTCAGCTCGTTCGTCCTCGTCCATCGGGGGATGGTCGTGGTCCGGCTCACCGAGGGTGAGCGCGGGGTCCTCTGGGTCGCCCTCGAAGGGGTCTGGTGGCAACGCGTCGTGCGGCACGACCCCGCACGGTACCCGCCGTACCCCCACAGCCGTCCAGATACCATGGGCAGGACCGCCTCCGCCTGCGGAAACCTGACCTGTGGGCCGAGGGGCAGACCGCACGACGGAAGGCATGTCACCCGCTATGACCAGCGAGCTCAACGCTGATGGAGTCCCGAGCAAGTTCGCCATGCTGGGGCTGACCTTCGACGACGTGCTCCTGCTGCCTGCCGAGTCGGACGTCGTCCCGAGCGCCGTCGACACGAGCACCAGGATCTCGCGCAACATCACCCTGAAGATTCCGCTGGCCAGCGCCGCGATGGACACGGTCACCGAGGCGCGGATGGCGATCTCCATGGCGCGTCAGGGCGGCATCGGCGTGCTGCACCGCAACCTGAGCGTCGAGGACCAGGCCCGGCAGGCGGAGACCGTCAAGCGGTCGGAGGCCGGCATGGTCACCGACCCGGTCACCTGCTCGCCGGACGACACGCTGGCGCAGGTCGACGCGCTGTGCGCCCGCTACCGCATCTCCGGTGTGCCGGTGACGGACGCGAACAACAAGCTGGTGGGCATCATCACGAACCGCGACATGCGGTTCGAGCTCGACCACTCCAAGAAGGTCAGCGAGGTCATGACCAAGGGGCCGCTGGTCACCGCGCAGGTCGGCGTGTCCGCCGACGCCGCGCTGGGGCTGCTGCGCCGGCACAAGGTCGAGAAGCTGCCGATCGTCGACGGTGACGGCAAGCTGCAGGGCCTGATCACGGTCAAGGACTTCGTCAAGACCGAGCAGTACCCGAACGCCACCAAGGACCCGGACGGCCGCCTGCTGTGCGCCGCCGCCGTGGGTGTGGGCGAGGACTCGTTCGTGCGCGCCATGACGCTCGCGGACGCCGGTGTGGACGTGCTGATGGTCGACACGGCGCACGGTCACTCGCGCGGCGTGCTGGAGATGGTCGCCCGCATCAAGAAGGAGCTCGGCGACTCGGTCGACGTCGTCGGCGGCAACATCGCGACGCGGGCCGGTGCCCAGGCGCTGGTGGACGCGGGCGCGGACGGTGTGAAGGTCGGTGTCGGGCCCGGCTCGATCTGCACCACCCGTGTCGTCGCCGGTGTCGGCGTGCCGCAGATCTCCGCGATCTACGAGGCCTCGCTCGCCTGCCGTCCCGCCGGTGTGCCGGTGATCGGTGACGGTGGCATCCAGTACTCCGGCGACATCGCCAAGGCCATCGCGGCCGGCGCGTCCGCCGTGATGCTCGGCTCGCTGCTCGCGGGCACGCAGGAGGCGCCCGGCGACCTGATCCTGGTCAACGGCAAGCAGTTCAAGACCTACCGCGGCATGGGCTCGCTGGCCGCGATGCAGTCCCGCGGCGACGCCAAGTCGTACTCCAAGGACCGCTACTTCCAGGACGACGTGCTCAACGAGGACAAGCTCGTCCCCGAGGGCATCGAGGGCCGCACGCCGTTCCGCGGCCCGTTGTCGCAGGTGGTGCACCAGCTCATCGGCGGCCTGCGCGCGGCGATGGGCTACACGGGTTCCCGCACGATCGCCGAGCTGCAGAACCAGCAGCTGGTGCGCATCACGGCGGCGGGCCTGAAGGAGAGCCACCCGCACGACATCACGATGACCGTCGAAGCCCCGAACTACACGACACGTTAGTGTCGGCGGGTTCTTAAGCGCTTGGGAGAGGAAAAACAGGTGCGCGATCTGGTCGAGATCGGCATGGGCCGGACCGCGAGGCGGGCCTACGAGCTGGACGACATCGAGATCATCCCGTCCCGTCGCACGAGGTCGTCGAAGGACGTCTCCACGACGTGGCAGATCGATGCCTACCGCTTCGACATCCCGCTGATCACCCACCCGACCGACGCGATCGTGTCGCCGGGCGTCGCGGTCGCGGTCGGCGAGCTGGGCGGCCTCGGCGTGCTCAACGCCGAGGGCCTCTGGGCGCGGCACGGCGACGTCGACGAGGCGCTGTTCCGCCTGGTCCAGGCCACGGAGGACAGCGACGACCCGGCGGCGGCGGTGAAGGTGCTGCAGGAGCTGCACGCCGCCCCGCTGCGGATGGACCTGATCGCCGAGGCGATCAAGCAGATCCGCGAGTCGGGCGTCACCGTGGCGGCCCGCGTCAGCCCGCAGCGCGCCGCGGAGCTCACCCCGGACCTGCTGGCCGCGGGCGTCGAGATCCTGGTCGTGCAGGGCACGATCATCTCGGCCGAGCACGTGTCGCGCGACGGTGAGCCGCTGAACCTGAAGTCGTTCATCGCGGACCTCGACGTCCCGGTGATCGCCGGCGGTGTCGGCGACTACCGCACGGCCATGCACCTGATGCGCACCGGCGCGGCGGGCGTGATCGTCGGCTACGGCTACACGCCGGGCGTCACCACCACCGACACCGTGCTGGGCATCGGCGTGCCGATGGCCACCGCGATCGCCGACGCCGCGGCCGCGCGCCGCGACTACCTGGACGAGACCGGCGGCCGCTACGTGCACGTCATCGCCGACGGCGGCATCACGACCTCCGGCGACGTGGCGAAGTCCATCGCCTGCGGTGCCGACGCCGTGATGCTCGGCGAGCCGCTGGCCGCCGCGACCGAGGCACCGGGCCAGGGCCTGTACTGGACGGCCTCGTCCGCGCACCCGTCGGTGCCGCGCAGCCTCGTCGCCGAGGCCGTGGACCAGGAGCTCGACCTGCGCAAGCTGCTGTTCGGCCCGTCGTCGGACCCGCGCGGCGTGACGAACCTGTTCGGCGCGCTCAAGCGGGCCATGGCCAAGACCGGCTACTCCGACCTCAAGGAGTTCCAGAAGGTCGGCCTGACGATCCGCGGCTGACCGCAACGGCACGGAAGGGCGCGCTCGGACCGGGCGCGCCCTTCTGCTTTGCTGGACCCGTGCCGCTCGTCGACATCACGTACGCACCCGACCTCCCCCACGAAGTGCTGAGGAAGCTCGCCGAGATGCTCCCGCACGCCGTTTCGGTGGCGGTGGAGTGCCCGGAGGAGCCGTACGACGGCGACCTGCGGCCCGGCGACGTGGAGCTGCGCTTCCGGGCTCGCGGACCGTTCGACATCAGCGAGATGGACGTGGTGGTCGAGGTGCGGTCCAAGTGGACCGAGAGCCGCGCCGAGAACCGTCAGGAGCGGGTCGACGACCTGTGCGGGGCCGTCGAGGAGGTCACCGGGCCGGCGCAGGTCGGCGTCTACCTCAGCCTCCCGGTCGCCGCCTGGTCGCAAAGCTGATCTTGCAACCGATCCGCCCTCCCGTGCGTCCTGTGGAGCGTGGAATTGGATGCCTTGTTCGGTGACAGCGACGTCGACACTGTGGAGGAAGCACCCGCGGAGGAGCCGGAAGGCATCGGCTGGAAGGCACTCGCCCTGTTCATCTGCGGTGGCCTGGTGATCACGGCGCTGGCCGTGGCCTTCATGGTCTGGGTCATCGAGGGCCTGGTCCTCTAGATCCCGGGGACGTCTGAACCGATCGGGGACTAGGCGTTACCGGAAGTAACGCCTACTCTCCGGTTCATGGGTGAACTCGCCGGTAACTTCGATGTGGTCATCGTCGGCTCCGGGTTCGGTGGCAGCGTGGCCGCGCTCCGCCTGACCGAGAAGGGCTACCGCGTCGCCGTCCTGGAGGCCGGGCGCAGGTTCGCCGACGACGAGTTCGCCAAGACCAGCTGGAACCTGCGGAAGTACCTCTGGGCGCCACAGCTCAAGTGCTTCGGCATCCAGCGCATTCACCTCCTCCGCAACGTCATGGTGCTGGCCGGTGCGGGCGTCGGCGGCGGGTCTCTCGTGTACGCCAACACGCTGTACCGACCCCTCAAGCCGTTCTACGAGGACCGGCAGTGGGCGCACATCACCGACTGGCAGGACGAGCTGGAGCCGTTCTACGACCAGGCGAGCCGGATGCTGGGCGTGGTCACGAACCCCACGACGACCCCGAGCGACGTCGTCATGCGGAAGGTCGCGAAGGACATGGGCGTCGAGGACAGCTATCACGCGACACCCGTCGGTGTGTTCTTCGGCGAACCCGGAAAGCCCGCCGACGACCCGTACTTCGGCGGTGCCGGGCCGCGGCGGACCGGGTGCACCGAGTGCGGCGGCTGCATGTCCGGTTGCCGGGTCGGCGCCAAGAACACGCTGGTCAAGAACTACCTGTACCTGGCGGAGAAGCTCGGCGCACAGGTCTTCCCGCTGACCACGGTCACGCAGCTGAGCGAGCGCGACGGCCGGTGGACCGTCGAGACCCGCAGGACCGGCGGACGGTCGAGGAAGACCTTCACCGCCGACCAGGTCGTCGTGGCCGCCGGCACGTGGGGTACGCAGCAGCTCCTGCACAGGGCCAAGGCGAGCACCCTGCCGAAGATCTCCGCCAGGCTGGGCGAGCTCACCCGCACCAACTCCGAGTCGATCATCGGGGCCGCCAGGTACTCGGTCGACCCGGACAACGACTTCACCAGGGGTGTCGCGATCACGAGCTCGATCCACCCCGATGAGATCACGCACATCGAGCCGGTCCGGTACGGCAAGGGCAGCAACGCCATGGGACTGCTGCAAACCCTCGCCACCGACGGTGCGGCGAGCACGCCGAGGTGGCTGCAGTTCGTCAAGGAAGCGGTCAAGCACCCGTTGAAGCTGCTGAGGATGCTCAGCGTGCACCGGTGGAGCGAGCGGACCGTGATCCTGCTGGTGATGCAGAGCCTGGACAACTCCATCACCACGTTCCTCAAGCGCGGCAAGCTCACCAGCAAGCAGGGCCACGGCGAACCCAACCCGGCGTTCATCCCGGCCGGGCACGAGGCGAACCTGTTGGCCGCCAAGCACATCGACGGCATCGCGGGCGGCACCTGGGGTGAGCTGTTCAACATCCCGTTGACCGCGCACTTCATCGGCGGCTGCGCGATCGCGGCCGACGAGGAGCGGGGTGTCATCGACCCGTACCACCGGGTCTTCAACTATCCCGGGCTGTCCGTTGTGGATGGTGCGGCGATCAGTGCGAACCTCGGCGTGAACCCCAGCCTCACGATCACCGCGCAGGCCGAGCGGGCGTTCTCGCTGTGGCCGAACAAGGGTGAGCAGGACCAGCGGCCGCAGCAGGGGCAGCCCTACCGGCGGATCAACCCGACGAAGCCGAAGAACCCGGCGGTGCCCGATCAAGCTCCAGCCGCATTGCGGTTGCCGATCGTGAAGGCCTCCTGACACGGTGTAGGCATGGCCAAGAAGCCGTTCGCCTCCAGCGCCGATCTCGCCCCGAAGGACGAGGTGTTCCTCCAGCTCGCCGAGGGCGTCTACACCCTGACCGCGGAGGGCGACCCCAACGTCGGGGCGATCGAGGCCGAGGACTTCCTGATCTGCTTCGAAGCGCGCGCCACCCCCGCGGCCGCGCGCCGCTGGCTCGCACAGCTGCGCAAGCACACGAAGAAGCCCGTCCGGTACCTCGTGCTCAGCCACTACCACGCGGTCCGCACGCTCGGTGCCAGCGCGTTCGACGCCCAGGAGATCGTCGCGCACGAGATGACGCGGGTGCTGATCGCCGAACGGGGGCAGCAGGACTGGCAGAGCGAGTACGGCCGCATGCCGCGGCTGTTCGAGAAGCCGGAGGAGATCCCCGGACTGACGTGGCCGACCCTCACGTTCTCCGACCGCATGTCCATCCCGCTCGGCGACGACCGCGGTGACCTCGTGCTGCAGCACCTCGGGCGTGGGCACACGGCGGGCGACATCGTGGCGTGGCTGCCGCAGCAACGGATCCTCTTCGCCGGCGACCTGGTCGAGTCGCAGGCCGCGCTCTACACCGGTGACGCCTTCCACGACGAGTGGGCGACTTCCACTTTGGACGAGATCGAGGATCTGGGCGTGGAGGTGCTCGTCGGAGGGCGCGGCAAGGTCGCCCGCGACCGCATCGAGGTCGAGGCCGCGATCAACCAGAGCAGGCACTTCCTCGACGAGCTGCGCCGCACGGTCGGCGGGGTGCACGCCGAGGGCGGCACGCTCAAGCAGGCCTTCGAACTGGCGCACCGGACGCTGGCGCCCCGCTACGGACGCTGGCCGATCTTCGAGCACTGCCTGCCGTTCGACGTGCAGCGCTACTGGGACGAGTGCGACGGCAAGGACTGGCCGGAGATCTGGACCGCCGAGCGCGACCGCGCGGTCTGGGACGCCCTGCAATGACGCCGGTGCTGGTCGTCGGTGCTGGACCGGTCGGCCTCACGGCCGCGCTGTTCCTCGCCAGGGCCGGCGTGCCGAGCGTCGTGCTGGAGAGGTCGCCGCGGCGTCAGCAGGCGGGCAGCCGCTCGATCTGCGTCCAGCGCGACGTCCTGGAGATCCTGGAACGGATCGGCGTCGGCCAGGCCGTCGCCGACGCGGGCGTCACCTGGTACACCGGCCGCACCTACCACCGCGACCGCGAGGTGCTGACCCTGACCTTCCCGGAGGCCACGGGTTTCCCGCCGTTCGTGAACACCCCGCAGACCGTCGTCGAGCAACTGCTGGAGGAACGCGTCCGCGACGAGCCGCTGATCGACCTCCGGTACGGGCACGCGCTCGACCGCCTGACCCAGGACGACGAAGGAGTATCCACAAAGGACATCAGGGCGAGTCACTGCATCGCGGCGGACGGCGTGCACTCGACCGTGAGACAGCTCCTGAACATCCCGTTCGAGGGCTTCTCGTTCGACGACCGGTTCATCATCGCCGACGTGCGCGTCGATCTGGACTTCGAGACACCGGAGCGCCGCTTCTACTTCGACCCGCCGTGGAATCCCGGCCGTCAGGTTCTCCTGCACCCGCAACCGGAGGGCGTCTGGCGGATCGACTGGCAGGTCGCGGAGGACGTCCAGCTCACCGACGACCACATCCGCGCGATCGTCGGCGACAAGCCGTACGAGGTGATCTGGCAGTCCACCTACCGCTTCCACCAGCGTCGCGCGCAATCCCTGCGCAGCGGCCGGGTTCTGCTCGCGGGTGACGCCGCGCACGTGATGAGCCCGTTCGGCGCCCGCGGCCTGAACTCGGGCATCTGCGACGCCGACAACGCCGCGTGGAAGATCGCCGCCGATCGCGCAGGCGGAGCAGGGCCGCATCTTCTGGCCTCCTACGACGTCGAACGCGGTGCCGCCGCCGACGAGAACCTCCGCATCACCGGCGAGACCATGCGATTCCTGGTGCCGGGGAACGAAGAAGAGCGCGCACACAGGCAGAAGGCGCTCGAAACGGGTGAAGGCATCGACTCCGGCAAGCTCTTCACGCCGTTCTCCTACGAGACCTCCCCGCTCACGACCGACGGCGGGGAGCTGGTTCCTGGCTCCCGTACCGCCGGTCCGGGGTTCACGACCAGGAACGGTTGGTTGATCAGGCCGGACGGGCACGTCGCCGCACACCGTTGCGATGATCAGGTGCAGCGGCGCGCGCTCGGCTGGTAGGGAGCAACCCACCGCCGGGCTCGGCGACCGGCTCGTCCTGCCGCAGGACGCCTCCGCAGGCCCTACAGCTGGATGCCGGTCAGGACCGTCACGCGCTCCTCGGTGAAGTCCTCCATCGCCGACCGGACGCCCTCGCGCCCGGTGCCCGAGCCCTTCACGCCGCCGTAGGGCATCTGGTCGGCGCGGTAGGACGGCACGTCGCCGATGATCACGCCACCGACCTCCAGCTCGGCGGCCGCCTCGAACGCCACCTGCACGTCCCTGGTGAAGACCCCGGCCTGCAGCCCGTACTTGGTGTCGTTGGCCTGCGCGAACGCGTCCTCGACACCGTCGGCCACCGACACCACGAGCACCGGCCCGAAGATCTCCTCCGTCCACACCTTGGCGGTCTTCGGCACGTCGGCCAGCACGGTCGGCTCGACCGTCGTCCCGGTCCGCTTGCCGCCGAGCAGCACGCGGGCGCCCGCGTCGACGGCCATGTTGACCCACTCCTCGACGCGCCGCGCGTTGTCCTCGTCGATCAACGGGCCGACCTCGACCTCGGGGTCGTGCGGGTCACCGGTCTTCAACGCGCTGACGGCGGCCACGAGCTTCGGCACGAACTCTTCAGCGAGGGACCGGTCCACGATCACCCGCTGCACGGCGATGCACGACTGCCCGGCCTGGTAGTTGCCGAACGTCGCGACGCGTTGTGCCGCGTGGTCCAGGTCCGTCCAATCGGGACAGATGAGGGCCGCCGCGTTGGACCCCAGTTCCATCACGACGTGCTTGCGCGGTGCGGCGTCCATCAATGACCAGCCGACCTTCGTGGAGCCGGTGAACGAGATGACCGGCAGGCGTTCGTCCTGCACGAGCGCCTGCATGTCCTTGCCGCGCACGGGAAGGATCGAGAACGCGCCCTCCGGCAGGTCGGTCTCGGCCAGGATCTCGCCCAGCAGCAACGACGACAACGGCGTGGCGGAAGCGGGCTTCACGATCACCGGCGCACCCACCGCGAGCGCCGGCGCGACCTTGTGCGCCACCAGGTTCAGCGGGAAGTTGAACGGCGCCACGGCCAGCACCGGCCCGCGCGGCACGTGGCGCACGACCGCCATCCGCCCCGCGCCGTTCGCCTCGGTGTCGAGCCGCTGCAGGCCACCGGTGAACCGGCGGGCCTCCTCCGCGGCGAACCGGAACGTGTTGACCGCGCGCGAGACCTCGATCTCGGCCCACCTGAGCGGCTTGCCGTTCTCCGCGGTGATCGTCTCGGCGATCTCCTCGGCGCGTTCGGCCAGCGTCCGCGACACCTGCAGCAGCGCCTCGGCCCGCACGTGCGCGGGTGTTCGCCGGAACTGTTTCGCCACGGCAGCGGCCGCGGCGACCGCGCGTTCGACCTGGTCCGGCCCCGGTACGGCGACCGAGGCGACCTCGGTGCCGTCGAACGGGTGGAAGACCTCCAACGCCTGCTCGCCCTGCTCGGGGCGGCCGGCGATCCAGCACGGCCTGGGTTGCGGCGTGAACGCGTCCATGGGGATCACGTTAGGCCCTGTTGGCCAACACATACTTGATGAGTTCCGAGTAGTGGTCATCGTGCCGTTCCGCGCGCTGCTTCACGAACGCCGGATGCTCCCGAATGGTGCGGATCGCGTCCTCCAGTCGCGCGAGGACGTGTTCGTCTTTGTAGACGCACCCGTAGGCCTCGCAGAACAGCAGCGCACGCCGTTTGCGCTCGTGGGGCAGCCCCAGCACGAACTGGATGATCGCCCAGCTGACGTCCCACCAGCGCGGACCGGGGTGAGCGGTGTCGAAGTCGAACACGCCGACCGGCAGGCCGTCCCGATAGACCGTGTTGTACGGCGCGAAGTCGCCGTGGAGCACCACCTCGACGGGCTCCCTGGCGGCGAAACTGCCACCCGTCGAGCTCGCCGTACCCCTCCGTCGCGTCGTGCAGCCTGCGCAGCAGCAGGGCCGACTCGACCAGCGACTCGTCGTCGTCCGGGAACACGTGGCCAACGTCACCGGGCAGATAGCTGAGCAGTTCGTGCGACTCGTCGAGCCCGAGCGGCACCGGCGCGATCCCCAGAGGAGCCAAGTGGCGCAACAAGTCGTGCACCCGAGGCGTCCACGGACCCGCCGGTCTGCGCACCGCGTCACCCACCCTGAACACCTGGTTCAGCCCGCCACCGGTCAGCAGCTCCCCGTCCACGCATGACATCCTTGGCGGCGTGTCCGACACCAGCAACCGCCCTGTTCTCGTCGTCGACTTCGGCGCCCAGTACGCGCAGCTGATCGCCCGCCGCGTGCGCGAGGCCCAGGTCTACTCCGAGGTGGTCCCGCACACCGCGACGGTGAGCGAGATCCTCGACAAGAACCCGCTGGCCATCGTGTTGTCCGGTGGCCCGTCGAGCGTCTACGAGGAGGGCGCGCCGCAGGTCGACCCGAAGCTGTTCGAGACCGGCGTGCCGGTCTTCGGCATCTGCTACGGGTTCCAGGCCATGGCGCGCGCGCTCGGCGGCGCAGTTGAACAGACCGGCACCCGCGAGTACGGCCGCACCGAGCTCGGTGTCACCGGAGCGGGTGGTTCGCTGCACGAGGAGCTGCCCGGCAGCCACCCGGTGTGGATGAGCCACGGCGACGCCGTCACGAAGGCGCCGGAGGGCTTCACGGTCACCGCGACCAGCGAGGGCGCGCCGGTCGCCGCGTTCGAGGACACCGAGCGCCGCTTCGCCGGCGTGCAGTACCACCCCGAGGTGCACCACTCGCCGCACGGCCAGGAGGTGCTGCGCCGGTTCCTGCACGACATCGCGGGCATCCGTCCGCAGTGGACGACGTCGTCCATCGTGGACGAGCAGGTCGCGCGGATCCGTGAGCAGATCGGTGACGGCAAGGCGATCTGCGCCCTGTCCGGCGGTGTCGACTCCGCCGTGGCCGCCGCGCTGGTCCAGCGTGCCATCGGCGACCGCCTCACCTGCGTCTTCGTCGACCACGGCCTGCTGCGCGCCGGTGAGCGCGCCCAGGTCGAGCGCGACTACGTGGCCGCCACCGGCGTCAACCTGATCACGGTCGACGCCCGCGAACGCTTCCTCAACGCACTCGCCGGCGTCACGGACCCGGAGGAGAAGCGCAAGATCATCGGCCGCGAGTTCATCCGCGTGTTCGAGCAGGCCGAGCGCGACCTCAAGGCCGAGGGCGACTACCGGTTCCTGGTGCAGGGCACGCTCTACCCGGACGTCGTCGAGTCCGGCGGCGGTGCGGGCACCGCGAACATCAAGTCGCACCACAACGTCGGCGGTCTGCCGGACGACCTGCAGTTCGAGCTGGTCGAGCCGCTGCGCGCGCTGTTCAAGGACGAGGTGCGCCGCGTCGGCACCGAGCTCGGCCTGCCGGAGACGATCGTGCAGCGCCAGCCGTTCCCCGGCCCCGGTCTCGGCATCCGGATCATCGGCGAGGTCACCCAGGACCGCCTCGACACGCTGCGCCAGGCCGACGCCATCGCGCGCGAGGAGCTCACCGCCGCCGGACTCGACCGGCAGATCTGGCAGTGCCCCGTCGTGCTGCTGGCGGACGTCCGCAGCGTCGGTGTGCAGGGCGACGGCCGCACCTACGGCCACCCGATCGTGCTGCGCCCGGTCTCGTCCGAGGACGCGATGACCGCCGACTGGACGCGTCTGCCGTACGAGGTGCTGGAGCGGATCTCGACCCGGATCACCAACGAGGTGGCCGAGGTCAACCGCGTGGTCCTCGACGTGACCTCCAAGCCCCCGGGCACCATCGAGTGGGAGTGAAAACGATGAACGGCGCATTTGTCCATCTCACGTGGACAAATGCGCCGTTCATCGTTTACTAGGGGCGGGACTTCCGTCTCAGGGAGTTGGTCAGCAGGACCAGGCCGACCACGATGGCCGTTCCCCCCAGCGCCCACCGGAAGTCGAACCAGAACGTCCCGTTGCTGAGGATGTACGCGGCCATCAGGCCACCGCCGATCCCGAACATCAGCCCCAGCGGGTCGATCCGCCTGCGCATCACCGGCTCAGTCACGGAGCACCCTCACCTCTCCGACGTTCGTCCGAACGTCCAGGTCGATCTTCAAGCCGCCTTCGCCGTTGTCACCCAGGTCGGTGCCGTCGACCTGCACGGAACCGCCGTCCGCCTTCTTGCCGAGGCAGTTGAGCTCGCCGATGGACGTGGCCTCGCAGCGGAACGTCACGTCGGCGTTCTTCGGCACGTGCACGACCAGTTCGCCGAGGTTCGCCTCCAGCGAGGTCTTCACCGAACCGGAGTCCGGCAGCTCCCGCAGGTCGACGTTCACGCTGCCGACGCTGATCTCGTACCTGTCCTTGACCTCGGCGACGGTCTTCGGCGTCACCTTGATGTCACCGAGGTCGGTGGGACCGTCGAACTTGACCGTCGTCATCGCGAAGCCCACCACGGACAGCGGGACCAGCAGCCAGATCAGGCCGCGCCCGCCACCGGTGAACGAACCGACCAGCAGACCCGCCGACAGGACCGCGACCAGCAGCCCGATGACGTGCGGGACCGTGAGCCACGGCAGCCAGTTCCAGGCGATCGCGGAGCCGGCGATCACCAGTGACGTCACGCCCAGGGTCATCAGCCCGATGCGCGGCCTGCGCGGGCGGGGAGCCGGCGGTTGCGGCTTCGGTGCCGGTTCCGGCAGGTCCCAGGCGAACGGGGCGGCGCCGAGCGGGTCCCAGGCAGGCGCGCCCGGCACCGGAGGCACGGGGGCCGGCTCGGCGAGCGTGGCGGGGGCCAGGTGCCCGCGGTTCTTCTGCAGCAGGTAGATGGCCGCGACCGCGGCGGCCAGCGTCACGACGACCTGGAACCCGCCGTTGTCGAACGTCAGCGCGAGCGCGGGGAACATCAGCAAGCCCAGCAGCACCGTCTGCGCCTGCGACATCGAGCTGTGGCCCTTGTTGACCAGCGCCTCCATCGGCGAGACCGCGTCGCCCTCCTCCGGCAGCAGCAACCAGCCCGCCAGGTACAGCGGCACGCCCACGCCGCCCGACAACGCGAGCGCCACGAACGCGATCCGCACGATCACCGGGTCGATCTGGAAGCGCAGGGCGATGCCGGTGGCGACGCCGCCGAGCTTGCGTCCTGCGCGGGGCCGCACCGGACGGTGGGCCCAGAACTCCCTGAGCGTGTCCGCCACGCCCTGCATTGCCTTCTCAGTCCCGCTCACGGTGACAAGGTTGCGCTGTCACGCCTGGAACCACATCAGGGACCAGCCCTGATTCGCGGAACCGGGGTCATCCCTGATGAACGACAGCCCGGGACGTGTGACGATCTGATGGTGAGTGCACGGATTGAGCCGATGCGCCGTCGACGCACCGGCCGGGTGGTCGCGGGCGTCGCGAGCGGGCTGGCGGACCACCTCGGCGCACCCGTCTTCTGGGTGCGCGCGGTCTTCGCCGTGCTCGCCGCGCTGAGCGGGGTCGGCATCGTCGCCTACGCGTTGCTCTGGATGTTCGTCCCGCAGTCGACCGTGGCCGAGCCGGAGACCGACAAGGACCGCAAGGAGTGGCAGCAGGCCGTCGGCCTCGCCGCTCTCGGGCTCGGCGTCGCGGTGTTCACCGGGCTGATCGGCGGCACGGCGAGCGGCTGGATCACCGGTCCGATCGCCGTGGCACTCGTGGGCGCCGCGGTCGTGTGGCGCGAGGCGGACGAGGCGCAACGGCGTCGCTGGAAAGACGGCGCGCTGGGGCAGGGGAAGACGGGGATCGTGCGGACGGTGGCGGGAGGGGCGCTGGTGCTGGCGGGTGTGGCCGCCTTCCTCGTCGCGAACGACTCCGTCCAGAACCTCTCGACCGTCGTGCTGTCCGTGCTCGCCACGTTGATCGGCGTCGCGGTCCTCACCGTGCCGCTGTGGATGCGGCTGGTGCGCGATCTGGACGCGGAACGCCGGGCGCGCATCCGCACCGACGAACGTGCGGAGATCGCCGCCCACCTGCACGACTCCGTGCTGCAAACGCTTGCCCTGATCCAGAAGCAGTCCGAGTCGCCCCGTGAGGTGAAGCGCCTGGCCCGCAGCCAGGAACGCGAGCTGCGCAGCTGGCTCTACGGCCGTGAGGTGGGCGAGCAACCGGCGACGATGAGCGTCGCCATCGCCCAGACGTGTGCCGAGGTCGAGGACCAGTTCGCCATCGCCGTGTCCCAGGTCGTGGTCGGCGACTGCGAGCTGGAGGACGGGATGTTCGCGCTCATCCAGGCCTCGAAGGAGGCGATGGTCAACGCCGCGAAGCACGCGGGCGTCGGCGAGGTCAGCGTGTACGCGGAGATCGAACCGGACAAGGTGACGGTCTTCGTGCGCGACCGCGGCAAGGGCTTCGACCCGGACACCGTTCCGGAGGACCGGCATGGCCTGGCCGGCAGCATCCGGGGGAGGATGGACAGGCACGGCGGTCAGGTCCGGTTGCGCACCGCGCCCGGTGAGGGGACCGAGGTGCAGCTCGAGATGCCGAGGAAGACGGAGGCCAGGACGTGAGCGTGAGGGTGTTCCTGGTGGACGACCACGCGTTGTTCCGCGCGGGGGTGCGGGCGGAGCTCGACAACATCACCGACGAGGTGGAGGTGGTCGGCGAGGCCGGCAGCGTCGGCGAGGCGGTGGCGGGGATCGCGCACCACAAGCCGGACGTGGTGCTGCTCGACGTGCACATGCCCGACGGCGGCGGTGCGGAGGTGCTGCGGCAGATCCGGACCAAGATCCCCGAGGTCACGTTCCTCGCGCTGTCGGTGTCGGACGCGGCGGAGGACGTCATCAACGTCATCCGCGCCGGTGCCCGCGGCTACGTCACGAAGACGATCTCCAGCCAGGAGCTGGTTAAGGCCATCGTGCGGGTCAGCGAGGGCGACGCGGTGTTCTCCCCGCGGCTGGCCGGGTTCGTGCTGGACGCGTTCGCCGACCGGCCGGGCGCCGCGCCGATCAGCGACCCCGAGCTCGACCTGCTGACCCCGCGCGAACGCGACGTCCTGCGGCTGCTGGCCCGCGGCTACGCGTACAAGGAGATCGCGTCCGAGCTGTTCATCAGCGTGAAGACGGTGGAGACGCACGTGTCGAGCGTCCTGCGGAAGACCCAGCTCTCCAACCGGTACGAGCTGTCCCGCTGGGCCACTGATCGCAGACTGGTCTGAGTGATTTGATCGAAAAGGTCGCCCGCGGCGCCACCGAGGTGCTCGCGCCGTGGGTCTGGGTGATCTTGCTGCCGTTCGCGGTGGCCGCTGCTTCCGAAGGTCTGTGGAAGACGCTGCTCTGGGGGTTCGTGGTCGCCTTGACGGCGTCCGTCATACCGATGGCCGTCATCGTCCGTGGCGCACGCAAAGGCAAGTGGGACGGCCACCACGTCACGAACCGGGAAGGCCGACTCGTTCCGCTGGTCACGGCCGGTGCCTCGCTGGCCGCCGGCACGGTGATCATGGTTCTGGGCGATGCGCCGCGCAGCATGCTGGCTCTGGCGGGCAGCATGTTCGCCTCGCTGATCGTGAGCATGGCGATCACGTTCGGGCTGAAGTGGAAGATCTCGCTGCACGCCGGGGTGGCGTGGGCCGCCGTGGTGACCATGGCGATCGTCTACGGGCCGTGGATGTTGCTGATCGCGTTGCCGGCAACCCTGGTGGCCTGGTCGCGGGTCGAGCTGGGCGACCACACGACGGCGCAGGTGCTGGCCGGGACGGCGATGGGCGTGCTCGTCGGCGGCGGCAGCTTCTGGCTGCTCAGCCAATCTCTTTGAGGCTGACGATCTTCATCTCGTTGTTGACCGCGGCGATCGCGACCTCGACGGTGATGTTCCGCTTCTGGCCCACGTCCGTGACGAGGGACAGGTCCACGGTGACGACCCAGTTGGGGCCGTCCGAGCGGACGGGCCTGTCCGGCGTCTGCAGGCACCGCACGGAGGTGTAGATCTTCCACCGCTTCTGGAAGTCGGCCAGCGGTTCTCTCGCCCGGTCCGCGAAGTGCGCCCACGCCGCTGTCGGGTTGCCCGGCAGGTCGGCGTAGTGCTGCAGAACGAACGCGAGGGCTTCCTCCGCCGTGAAGTAGCGGGCCTTCTCGCCGACGGGGACGTTGTTCTGGCTGGTCGGCGCGTAGCTGCCACCGGGGTCGGAGTGGTTCCAGTACGCGGCGGCCGCGCCACCGCCGACGGCCAGCAGCCCGATGATCGAGACGATCACCAGGATCCGGCGGTTCGGGGCCTTGAGCCTGCGCGGTCCGGGCACCGGCAACGGCTGGGACGGCTGCGGTGCGGCGGCCAGCAGGTCCGCGGCCTCCTGCGCGCTCGGCCGGTCCTTCGGGTCCACCGCGAGCAGCCGCGTCAGCAACGGGGTGAGCTCACCGGCGTTCTTCGGGTCCCTGAGCTGGCCGCTGGCCGCGCGGTAGATGAGGCCGAAGCTGTTGTCGCTCGGCCCGAAGACCGACTCGCCCTCGACGGCCGTGTAGATGGTGGCACCGAGCGAGAACACGTCGGACGCCTCGCCGGGCTGCTCGCCGCGCGCCACCTCGGGAGCGAGGTACGCGGGGGTGCCCGAGATCATGCCGGTGTCGGTCATCGTGCCGTCGCCGCTGGCCTTCGAGATGCCGAAGTCGGTGATCTTGACCGTGCCGTCGTGGCCGATCAGGACGTTGCCGGGCTTGATGTCGCGGTGGACGATGCCCGCCGCGTGCGCCGCGGCCAGCGCCGAGGCGACGAACCCGCCGATGCGTGCCGCCTGGGCCGGCTTGAGCGGACCGTTCTGGGCGATGAGCGCCGAGAGGCTCTGGGACGGCAGGTACTCCATGACGATCCACGGCTCTTCGTCGTTGTTGCCGACGACGTCGAACACCGCGATCGCGTGCGGGTGGTGCAGCCGGGCGGCGTTGCGGGCCTCGCGCATCGCCCGCTGGTGGTCACCGGTGATGAGCTGCTTGACCGCGACCTCGCGGGCCAGCACCTCGTCCCGTGCCCGCCAGACCACCCCCATCGCCCCGCTGCCGATGCGCTCGAGCAGCGTGTAGCGGCCCCCGATGGTGGTTGTCACACCACGAGACTAATCAATCACCCGGACCCGCATCCCCGGGATCACGGTCACGGGTTGGTGCGAATCGTTCACATCATGCCTACCAGTGGGGACCGTGTCTCGACGTCGCTGCCCACGGCGCCGAACACCGCTGGTGGTCTCCCGCGCCCGTCAGACCACCTCAGGACACGAGAACTAGTCGATCGTCGAGACCAGCTTCTGCAGCTCGCGGTCGAAGTCGATCCACAGGTCCTCTTCGCCCGGCTGCACGACGTCGTAGGAGCTGTCCAGGAACGCCGCCACGTCCTCGGCGACCGCGCTGAGGATGGCGAACCCCGTCGGAGCGTTCAGCTCGACCAGGACGCGCTCGGGGTCGTCGGACGCGGGGCGGACCAGGATGTCGCCCTCACCGGACGGGGTCAGCAGACCGTCGGCCAGCAGGTCACGGGCGAACATCCACTCGACGCGGCCGGTGCCCGTGTGGAACACGATGGCGACCGCGTACGGGTCCTCGGGGTCGTACACCAGCTCGGCCTCGACCGGCGCGGGAGCCGCGCCGGGGGCCAGCAGCTGGAAAGTCGTCCGGGTGGTGACCTTCAGGTTCTCGTTGTTCATGTCGATGTCCTTCCCAGGCTGGTCTCCATGTCCGCTCACAAAGAGGAGACGGCTAACCGGCGGGATAAGGACGCGGTTCGTCTCGGAACCATCCTATTGGGGGAGACGTGCGTCTCACCGTTCAGCGTTTGACCAGGTCGCGCGTCTCGTTTGGTGAGACGTTCCGACCTGCCGCGACCGGCTGCCTGCGGGTCAGCGCGACGCCCAGGAGCACGACGAGCATGCCCGCCACGACCCTTGCGTTGAGCTGCTCGCCGAGGAAGATCGCTCCGAGGAGTACCGAAACCACCGGCAACAGGTAACCGACCGTAGTCGCCGTGGTGGCACCCTCGTCCGCGATGACGCGGTAGTTGAGGATGAACGCGACGCCGGTGCCGAAGACGCCCAGGATCGTCACGGCGGCGATGCCGATCCAGTGCAGGTGCAGCGGCTGCAGGCCGCCGAACGGCAGCGCGAGCACGAGTAGTCCCATCGCGGTGGTCAGCTGCATGGCGGCGAGCTGCGTCGAGGTGGCGCCGGTGTTGACCAGGTGGCGGCCGGCGTAGGTGTAGCCGACGGCGTAGCTCGCGGCGCCCGCGAGGCAGAGCACCGCACCCCAGCTCGCGATGCTGTTGGCCTGCTGCCACGGCGCGAAGATCAGCAGCACGCCCGCGAAGCCGAGCCCGAGACCGAGCATGCGGACCACGTTGCTGACCTTCTCGGTGCCGAGGAAGAGCCCGATGGTCAGCGCGAACAGCGGCGTCGTGGAGTTGAGCACCCCGGAGACGCCCGAGTCGACCGTCTGGCCGCCGATCGCGAAGAGCGTGAACGGGATGGCGCTGCCGAACGCCGCCACGAACAGCATGTGGCCCCAGGTTCCGCGGTCACGGGGCAGCGTCATCTTCGCCGTGGCGAGCACGACGAACAGCACGACCGCTCCGAAGAACGTCCGCACGAGCGAGATCTGCAGGGGCGCGAGACTCCCCAGTGCGAGCTTCATCCAGAGGAAGCTGGATCCCCACAGCAGGGCGAGCACGCCCATCCTGATCAACGTTCCACGCTGGTTCACGGATCAACGATGCGCGCCCGAACCCGTAAACACAATTTAATTGTTGTGTATAACCTTTAAGCAGCGCTGTAAGGTTGGCGCATGCTGGACGTGCGACGCATGCAGGTGCTCAGGGCGGTCGTGACCACGGGTTCCATCACGGCGGCCGCGACGAACCTCGGCTACACCCCGTCCGCGGTGTCGCAGCAGGTCGCCGGCTTGGAGAAGCAGGCGGGCCTGCCGCTGCTGGAGCGGGTGGGCAGGGGCGTCCGGCCCACCGCCGCGGGGAGGCTCCTCACCGAGCACGCCGGCCGCCTGTCCGAGCAGCTCGCCGAGGCCGAGAGCGCCCTGAGCGCGTTGCGCAACGGCTGCGCCGGCACTCTGCGCGTCCGCTACTTCGCCACGGCCGGTGCCGCGCTGGTGCCGCCCGCAGTGGCCGCCTTCCGCGCCGAACGTCCCGGCGTCGAGCTCGACCTGAAGCTCACCGAGCCCACCGACCCGTTCGAGGAGCTCGCCGCAGGCCGCGCCGACGTCGCCATCACCGTCCTGGAACCGGACCAGCCCGCCCCCGAAGGCGTGGTCGCGCGCCACCTGCTCGCCGATCCGTTCTTCGCCGTCCTGCCCCGCGGTCACGCGCTGTCGCGCAAGCGCGTGATCGACCTCGGTGAGCTGGCCGACGAGCCGTGGATCAGCGCGGACTGCGGGTCCACGTGGCCGTGCAAGGACCTGGTGTCGAACGCGTGCGCGGGCGCGGGATTCGCCCCGAAGATCGCCGTGGAAAGCGACGACTACGCGACCGCACAGGGTTTCGTGGTGGCAGGGCTCGGCATCACGCTCATTCCGCGGCTCGGCCTCGGATATGCGCACCCCGGCGTGGTGCTGCGCAAGGTGCGAAATCCCGAACCGGTGCGGCACATTCACGTCGTGTACCGCGAAGAGGCCGCGTGGAACCCCGCCGTGCTGGCGCTGGCGGAAGAGCTGGAGAAAGCCGCACGGGCCGGCTGAGCTATGCCCCGCCGAGCGGTTTGTCGTAGCTCAAAAGGAAGTTCGGCGACCGCCACTCCAGCGAGACCTGGCGCTGGATCGACGACTTCGTCCCGTCCTTCTTCGTGACGTCCAACGAGACCACGAAGTAATAGGGCTGCCGTTCCTCGACGCCGGTGACCTTGACCTGCTTGACGCCGCTCCAGAAGCTCTTGAACCCGTCGTACCCGCCGGGGTACTGGCCCTGGAAGGCGGCGTTGCCCATCTGCCACGCCTCGTCCGGCTTGCCGGGCGCCGTCTGGAAGTAGTCCTCCAGCAGTGCCCGCTTGTCTTCGTCGCTCGGCGTGTCGGTCCACTGGCCGGCCTTGCCCGACGACTTGGAGGGCGTCGACGGCTTGGTGCTCTCCTGCGTCTGCTGGACCTGCGTGTTGCCGCCGGCGTTGTTGTCGGAGCCGTTGTCCTTCTTGTTCGAGATCATGCTCGCGAACATGATGCCGATCACCGCCGCCGCCACGATCGCGAGTGCGGTGAAGATGGTCGACTTCTTGCTCTTCGCCACCGAGGACAGCGGCGTGGGTTTCGGGCGCTGCGAGTACTGGGGTGCCGCGGCCGGACGGTGGTTCGAGGGCGGCTGCTGCGTCGGCAGGGCGCGTGGCGGCGTGTGCACGTCGACGCGCGTGGCAGCGGGAGGCGGCGGCACCTGCGGCGTGAGGGCGCGCGTGGCGGCCTGCTGTTGCGGTTGCTGCTGAACCGGGGCGCCGCGCCACGACGGCGGGTGCGTCGGGGCGACGACGGCGGGAGTGAAGGCGGCGGCCTGGCCGTTCGCGACGGCCGCGAGGGCGTCACGGGCCTCGGCCATGGTCGGGCGGTCTTCCGGCTCCGCGCGCAGCAGGCGCATCAGCAGCGCGGTCAGCGGGCCCGCGTTGCGCGGCGGGTTGACCTTGCCGGACGCGACCTTGTGCAGCAGCGCGATGGTGTTCTCGCTCAGGCCGAACGGCGGTTCGCCCTCGATCGCGGCGTACAGCGTGGAGCCCAGGGAGAACACGTCGGACGGCGAACCGGGGTCGTAGCCCTTGGCCACCTCGGGGGCGAGGTACGCGGGAGTGCCGGCGAGCATGCCCGTGGCGGTGACGGTGACGTCACCGGTCGCGCGGGAGATGCCGAAGTCGGTGATCTTGACGGTGCCGTCGTCGCCGAGCAGCACGTTGCCGGGCTTGATGTCGCGGTGCACGATGCCCGCGTTGTGCGCGGCGGCCAGTGCGGAGGCGACCTGCATGCCGATCGACGCCACGTCGCGCGGCGGGAGCGTGCCGCGTTCGGACAGGACCGCCGAGAGGCTCTTGGACGGCAGGTACTCCATCACGAGCCACGGCTGGCCGTCGTCCTCGGCGACGTCGTAGACGGCGACCGCGTGCGGGTGCTGAAGCCGCGCCGCGATGCGGCCCTCCCGCATCGCCCGTCTCTTCGCCTCGTCCGTGTCGGCTTCGGCGAGTCCGGGCTGCAAGAGCAGTTGCTTGACCGCGACGGTGCGGTGAAGACGTTCGTCGTGTGCCGTCCAGACGACGCCCATGGCGCCACTACCGATGCGCTGGCTCAATCGGTAGCGACCAGCGACCAATCGGCCATCGTCGGTCACAGTTGCTCCCCGCTGTGCGGTCAATTGCTCTCTGTTCAACGGCTCATCACACCTACGGGTTCAGATCACCCATCGGTGCGGGTACCCACCTTACGAGATTTCTACGACGTAACGGCGATTAGGTCGTTTGCTTGACGGCCGTCGTCGTAGTGGTCGTCGTCGTGCTCGACGGCGGCGGCGGAGTCGTGGTCGTAGTGGTCGTCGTAGTCGTCGTTGTGGTGGTCGTAGTTGTAGTCGTCGTAGTGGTAGACGTCGTTTCGCGCGTCGTCGTTGCCTCGGGGGTGGTCGTCGTCACCTCGGTGCTCGGCGTCGTGGTCGGCACCACGGCCGAGGACGACACCGGCGGCGCGGAAGGCGTCTGACGGTCCTTGTCGAACACGCCCAATGCGACCAGCAGACCGCCGATGACCAGCAACAACGCCAGAACGACCGCGGCGATCACCAACGGCCGGTTGTCCTGCTGGCCGTTCGCGGGCACCATCGGCGGCGCCGTGCGCGGAGGCGCGGTGGGCCGCGCCACCGGACGGACCACGCGGGTCCGGTCGGGTTCGATCATCGCCGTCGGCTCGGGTCCCGCGGGTACGGGAAGCCCGCTGAACGACGGCGACCTGCCGTGCGCGACGGCGTTGAGCAGCTCGCGCGCCTGCGACATCGTCGGCCGGTCGGCCGGCTCGTAGTTCAGCAGGTACAGCAGCGTGTCGGCGAGCGGGTGGTCGACGGTCGGCGGGTTGATCCGCCCGGCCGCGACGGCGTGCAGAACACCGAGAGTGTTGTCGCTCACTCCATAGGGCGGTTCGCCCTCCATCGCGGCGAACAGCGTCGAACCGAGCGAGTAGACGTCGGAGGCCGCCGTCGGGTCCTGGCCCCGCGCGATCTCCGGCGCGAGGTACGCGGGCGTGCCGGCGATCAGGCCGGTCTTGGTGACCGTGATGTCGTCGGAGGCCCGCGAGATGCCGAAGTCGGTGATCTTGACGACGCCGTTCTCGGCGATCAGCACGTTGCCGGGCTTGATGTCGCGGTGCACGATGCCCGCCGCGTGGGCCGCGGCCAGTGCCGCCGCGCACTGGGCACCGATGTGGGCGACCTCGATCGGGTCCATCGGGCCGCCCTCGGCCAGGGCGTCGGCGAGGCTGTAGGACGGCAGGTACTCCATGACCAGGCACGGGACGCCGTCTTCCTCGACGACGTCGTACACGGCGATGGCGTTCGGGTGGTGCAGCTTGGCGGCGATGCGGCCCTCGCGCATGGCGCGCTGGATGGCCTCGTCCTGCTCGGCCTCGTCCAGGCCGGGGGCCAGGAGCAGCTGCTTGATGGCCACCTCGCGGCCGAGGCGTTCGTCGTGGGCACGCCAGACGATGCCCATCGCGCCGGAGCCGATGCGGTCGAGGAAGCGGTAGCGGTCGGCGATCAGACGGCCGTCCGAGGTGTCGGACGTCGTCACAAGACCACCTCTGGGGTGCAACACAGCGAGACTGCGGCTGCGGCAGCAGATCCCACGCTCGTGCTCCTCGTGCGGTAGTCAGCGGTCGTCCGGAATGCCCGCACAGGGTACCCCTGTCGTGGGCAGCTGCTGAGCTACCGGGTTGTGCGTCACTTCACGGGCGCGAAGAAGTCGAACCCTCCGACGGTGTCACCGACGGTGTTGAGGACCGGGTCGAGAAGGCCGAGGTTCACGCTGACGTCCACCGGGTTGGACTGCGTGGGCAGCGGGTTCTTCGTGCTGGGCGCGGTGCTGCTGCTCGGCGCGGTGGTGGACGAGCTCGCCGGCGGCGGCGGGGGCGGAGTCGTCGTGCTGCTCGACGGCGGCGTGCTCGACTGGCTCGTCTGCGAAGACGGGGACGGCGTGCTCGCCGACGGCGTCGCGGAGGAGGAGGTGGGCTGCTGCGTCGGCTGCTGCGTCTGCGGCGCCGGGCGCTGCGGCTGCTGGGTCTGGACGTACGGGGCGACGCGCGTCTGCGTCTGCTGCGTCGTCGGGTCGGCCGACTGGGTCTCGGTGGTGTCTTCCTGCTGCGTCTTGTTCGACGGCAGCTTCACGACGCCCTCGGTGCCGGCGCTCGCGCCGCGGGCCTGGGCGCGCTCGTCGAACCGCACCTCGGCGAGCGGGCGCTCGTTCGGCGAGGACAGCCAGGAGGAGGCGGCGAAGGCCACCGAACCGCAGAGGACCACGCCACCGCTGGCCGCGACGGCCAGCTTGCCGACGGTGAAACCGCTGCGCTGCGTGTCGTCGGCGCGGCCCTCACGGCGCAGCAGCTCCGTGATGTGCAGCTCCTTCATGGGCTGCTTTCTCGGCTTGCTGCCCGGTGCCTTGACCGGCTTGAACTTGACCGTCGGCTCGAACGCCTCGGGGGTGATGTCGTCGGTGATCACCGGGATCTCCACGGTTTCCGCCTCGCGGCGGGCGATCAGCTCGGCGACGGACAGCTGGCCGGTCGACTCCGCGGACCCGTTCAGCCGCCGACGATGGTCCTCAATCGACACCGCTCGTTCACCCTTCCAAGTTCGCTGCTGCGCACTGGCGGGAACATGGATACCGAATCGTGACCCGAGATGTAACCCCTTCGGGGGAATTTTCACGTCGGAAACTAGGTTTTCGCGACGAGCGGTCACCGTTCGACTGCGAACGGCGAGACCGGTTGGGTGCGGCCTAACTCCTCTGCGCCGAAAGGACCTCGGTGCCGACGATCCGCGGCTGGGTCGTGTCGGTGAGCCGGAAGAGCTGTTCGATGCGCAGCCAGCTGCCGTCCAGCTCCTGCATCGAGACGACCGCGAGCACCGAACCGTCCGGCCGGACGGAGGTCTGGTCGACGTTGACCGTCTTGATGATCGACCAGGACCGGACGAACTCGTCGGCGTTCGCGCCGACGAGGTCCGGAGACAGCAGCTTGGCCGCCGAGCCGGGCTTGGTGGTGAGCAGCTCGTAGAACCGCTTCACCACGTCCACCTGCGGCTGGGGGCCGATCGAGACCTCGGGCGTGGTCGGTTCCGGCGTCTCCAGCAGCAACGCGGACGGCTGGGGCAGCGGGGTGTCGGCCGCCGTCTGCCGAGGCTTGTTCTCGTTCGGCAGCTGGGCCGACAGGACGTCGGGGCGCAACGCGCTCGCGCCGGACAACGCGATGGGGCGTTCGGTGGCGGGGACGCCGGTGTTCGCCGGCCGCTTGCCGGCCAGGACCGCGGCGCCCGCGACGGCGGAGACCAGCACGATCGCGCCGGTCAGCAACCCGGCGGCCTTGGCCAGGCGGTTCCTCCGCAGGCGACGGCGGCGGCCGGAGACGACCGGGATCACGGCCGTGGTCGCGGCCATGTTCTCGGTGGGACCGAGCAGCGAGGTGACGAGAGCGTCGGTGGCGGCTTCCTCGTTCGACGGGATGCGCATCGGGCTGGGCTGCTGGTTGATCAGCTCTGCCACGCTGATCGAGCCGGCGCGGGTGTGCCTCCGCCCGGTCGTCGCGGGACGCTGCACTGGCCTGGTCCTCCGTACTGTCCGTGGTCACCAGAAGACGTACCGTGGCTACCGGTGATGACGCCAGCATCTGGACGGACTTCAGCCGTTCGTGGCGTTCGGCGGTGCTCGGATTCGCTTGATGGTGCTACTTACTACGGTCGGTAACTCGGGCTGCGACCTTTAGCCACCTTCGGGTTTTCAGCCGCCGAGCTTCAACCGTTCACCGTTGATCAACGGCAGGTCGCCGAGCGTGAAGCTCAGCTCGCGCTTCTCCGTGCTGACCGAGCCGTCCTTCTTCGTCACCTGCAGCAGGCTGACGGTGAGGCCCTTGCTCGGGTCGACCGCGATCTCCTTGACCTCGATCAGCGAGATGTCCGCGAGCCTGCCCTCCAGCAGCGCACCGGCGTTCGACCGCACGGTGTCCGTGGTCATGGAGAGCGCGGTGTCGGCGTTGGTCGCCATCTCGCGGTAGAAGCGCTCGGTCTGCTGGGCGATCTTCGTGCCGTCGACGACCGGGGCCTGCGTGACCGGCACCGTCGTGATCACGGGCGGTGCGGACCCGCTCGGCTTGGTGGTGGTGGCCTGCCCCTGACCGCTGGTGCCCGGCGCGCTGGACCCCGCGCCCGGCACGGGAGCGCCCTGGCCGGTGTTCGCGGCGGACGGCCTCGTGCCGCCCGTGGCCGACGGGCTGGTGCCGCCGGTGGGCAGCGCGGAGATCAGCGGGACGTCCGACGGGTAGCCGGGCAGGCCGACCGTCTCGACCGCGCCGCCACCGCCGACCAGCTTGGCCGCGGCGAAGCTCAGGCCGACCAGCACGAGCACCGACGAGATGACGGCGAACCAGGCCGCGCGCTTCCAGGTGCGCGGCGGCGTGACCGAGGCGGGCACCAGGCCGATGTTGAACTTCCGCAGTCCGTCGGTGTCCTGCAGCGGGTCGATCCGGCGGCGGCGGGGCAGCGGGATGCGGTCGCCCCCGACGACCGGGCGCGACTGTTGATGTGGCTGCGCGACACCGTCGTCGACACGATGTTTGCCCGGCAGTTCGTCCATCCCGACACCCCTCTGCGACGCAGTCAGGGTAGGGCCGTCCGGAGGTACCGAACCAACCAAAAGGGGGCGTTCAGGACGAGTGACACACGATTGTGTGGTTTTCCTAGCGAGGAGGCAGTTGCGCTTGACCGCTGTTCAGCTGCTTGTGCGTCTTCTGCACGCCGTTGATGGCGGCCAGACCGCTGCCGCCCGCGATCAGCGCGCCGATCACGTCGGCGGCGGTGCTGTCGCCGTTGGTGATCAACAGGCCGATCACCGCGCCCGCGGTCGTGATGATGGCGGTCCTCCAGCGGGACCGGACGAACTGCGAGACCGGTGCGCCGGCCAGGCCCTTCTTGTTCGCGGCCGAACCGAGCAAGGCCAGGTACGCGTCATGCGCCAAGGCGGCGAGCAGGCCTGCGATGGCGATCAGTGCGGCGATGATGCCCATGCGTCCAGTGTGCCCCCAGAATTTTTCGGTGGACCATCCGTGATCGCCCTGATATCCGGTTCGGGTGGACATGTTCTGGCACGACGACTGCCTCGAGCACGACGCCGGCGAGGGCCTGTGGGAGCTGCCGGGCTCCTGGCCGTGGCTCGACGTCGCCGAACCGCACCCGGAGAACGCCGCGCGGCTGCGCACGTTCCGGCACGCGCTGACGCACGGTCCGGTGTCCTCGCACTTGAAGTGGCACGAGGGACGTCATGCGTCCGTTGAGGAGCTTCTGCGCGTGCACACGGCCGGATACCTGGATTCGTTGCGGGTGTCCACGCGTGTGGCGCTGGAAGTGAACACGATCGTGGGCCCCGAGACGTGGCGTGCGGCGTGCGCGGCGGCGGGAACCTCGTTGGCCGCACTGGAGTCCGGCGCGCCACTGGCCTACGCGCTCGTACGTCCGCCCGGTCACCACGCGCAGCCGGACCTGGCGGACGGCTACTGCTTCGTGAACAACGCGGCGCTGGTCGCGGAAACCGCGCGACGGCAAGGAATGCGGGTCGCCGTGCTGGACTGGGACGTGCACCACGGCAACGGCACTCAGGAGGTGTTCTACGACCGTACGGACGTGCTGACCATCTCGGTGCACCTGCGGCACGGCTCGTGGGGCACCAACCACCCGCAGACCGGTGCGCCGTCGGAGGTGGGCGCCAACGGTCGGAACGTGAACATCGAGCTGTCACTGGGCGCGGGCGACACGGCGTACTTGCGCGCGTTGGACGAGATCGCCTTCCCACTGCTGCGCGAGTTCGCGCCGGACCTGCTGGTGTGCGCGTCCGGATTCGACGGTTCCGCGTTCGACCCCAACGGCCGCCACAACCTGACCGCGGCCGGTTACCGCGAGATCGGGCGACGGGTGGCGTCGTTCGGCCCGCGGGTCGTGCTCACGCAGGAGGGCGGCTATCTGCGCGGTTACTCCGCACTGTGCCTGCACGCGCTGGTGGAGGGGCTGCTGCGGCTGCCGGAACCGTTGCTCGAAGATCCGCTGGCCTACGTGCCGGACGACACCCAGCTCGTGGACGCGGACTTCGCTCACGTTCGCGCGGCCCTGGAGCCTTTTTGGCCCGGCGTGCTGTGACGCCGGGCCCATGGCCCCGCCTACCTGCCGAGCGGGCCGCGGCCCATCTTGAGCAGGATCAGCGCGAGGTCCTTGCCCTCCGGGCCGAGCGGCCGGTAGCGGTTGAGGACGTCGATCTCGCGGTTGTGCACGATCTTGGTGCCGCCGGCGGCCATGCGGGCGGCACCGATGATCTTGGAGACCTCGACGCGGCGTTGCACGAGGCGCAGTATCTCGGCGTCCAGGTGGTCGATCTCCTGGCGCAGCTCGTTGATGTCCGGCTCGGTGGTGGTGTCCATCTTTTCGACGACCTCTCGACTCTGCGAGTCCTTGGCCCGGAAGCGACGAAGCCCCGGGGTCCGAGGACTCCGGGGCTTCGTGGTGGCTTGTTGAGCGCTAGACGACCACGGGAGCCGGAGTCCGGATCCCGTAGAAAAACTCGAAGAACGTCGCGCGCACGTACCTAGTCTGCCACAGACCGCGCATTTAGGCTGCCGGGTGTCTCACACCGTGACACCGGGAGTCGTCTTGAAGTACGTGTTGGGAGCGGCTGCTGCCCTCGTGCTGGCCGCCACTGCTGCTCCTGCGGCCATCGCGGGCTCCGGCTGGGCCGGGGTCGAGCTGAACACCGTCAGCGGCTGGTACCCGCTGCAGCCGAACGGCCGCTGGTACATCCGGGGCGGCATGCCCGGTTCGTTCAGCGTCGACGTGACCAACCGGTCGGACCACGACGTCAGCGACCTGTACCTGCGCATCTCGTTCCCGCCGAGCAAGCTCGAGGTCGTCGGCTACGAGGGCGACCACTGGGACTGCTGGGACGTCGAGGGCGGCCCCGGCGTCGAGGGCGTGCACTGCAGGACCGCCGGCTTCCTGGCCGGGCCCGGCAAGAGCTTCCCGACGCTCCTGGTCCGCACGATGGGCCGCGAGCACCACACCGACACCCTCGACGTCTACGCCGAGACCGCCGGTGAGGTCGACGCCCACGCCGGAGTTCCGTACAGCGTCGACCTGAGCACCTGATCGAACCCGCTCGTCGAACACATGGTCGGGCGGTACGGGTTTTGTCGGTGCCGCCCGGTACCGTGGATGGACGATGAGCGCCTTGTTCGACTTGCCCTCAAGTCCCCCCGTTTCCCGCGCGGGCCACCTGCTCGACGACCTGAACCCCGCGCAGCGCCGTGCCGTCGAGCACGCCGGTTCGCCGCTGCTCGTGGTGGCGGGCGCCGGCTCCGGCAAGACGCGCGTCCTCACCCGGCGGATCGCGTACCTGCTCGCGGAACGCGACGTGCACCCCGGCCAGATCATGGCCATCACGTTCACGAACAAGGCCGCCGCGGAGATGAAGGAGCGCGTCGCCGACATGGTGGGCGCCCGCGCCCGCTCGATGTGGGTGTCGACGTTCCACTCGATGTGCGTCCGCGTCATGCGCCGCGAGGCGAAGACCCTGGGCATGTCGTCGAACTTCTCGATCTACGACAGCGACGACACGCGCCGCCTCATCACGCTCGTCTCGCGCGACCTCGATCTCGACCCGAAGAAGTACCCGGCCCGCACCCTGGCCGTGCACGTCTCGAACCTGAAGAACGAGCTCGTCGACCCGGAGACCGCCACCGCCCAGGCCACCAACGACCTGGAACGCCGCGTGGCCGAGGTCTACACGGTCTACCAGCGCCGCCTGGGCGAGTCGAACTCGCTCGACTTCGACGACCTCATCATGCGCACGGTCGAGCTCCTGCAGACCTTCCCGGACGTGGCCGAGCACTACCGCCGCCGCTTCCGCCACGTCCTGGTCGACGAGTACCAGGACACCAACCACGCGCAGTACACCCTGGTGCGCGAACTCGTCGGCAGGGCGGGCGGCGAGATCCCCCCGGCGGAGCTGTGCGTGGTCGGCGACGCGGACCAGTCCATCTACGCCTTCCGCGGCGCCACGATCCGCAACATCGTGGAGTTCGAGCGCGACTACCCGGACGCCACCACGATCCTGCTGGAGCAGAACTACCGCTCCACCCAGAACATCCTGACCGCCGCGAACGCGGTCATCTCCCGCAACCCCAACCGCCGCGACAAGACCCTGTGGTCCGACCTCGGCGAGGGCGAGAAGATCGTCGGCTACGTCGCCGACAACGAACACGACGAGGCCGCCTTCGTCGCCAACGAGATCGACCGCCTGGTCGACGGCGGCGAGGTCAACAACTCCGAGATCGCCGTCTTCTACCGCACCAACAACCAGTCGCGCGTTTTCGAGGAGATCTTCATCCGCCTCGGCCTGCCGTACCGGGTGGTCGGCGGCGTCCGCTTCTACGAGCGCCGCGAGGTCCGTGACGCCCTGGCCTACCTGCGCACGCTGGCCAACCCGGAAGACACCGTCTCGCTCCGCAGAATCCTGAACGTCCCGAAGCGAGGCATCGGCGACCGAGCGGAAGCCTGCGTCTCGGCCTACGCGGAACGCGAGCGCATCAGCTTCGCCGCCGCCCTCCGCGAAGCCGTCGACGACCGCGTCCCGATGCTGAACCCGCGCTCCCGCAACGCGATCGCGGGCTTCGTCGAGCTGATGGACCAACTCGGCGAGATGGTCGAGCGCGAGGACGACGTCGCCGACATCCTCGAAGCCGTCCTGGAGAAGACGGGCTACCGGGCCGAGCTCGAAGCGAGCGAGGACCCCCAGGACCACACGAGGATCGAGAACCTCAACGAACTGGTCACCGTGGCCCGTGAGTTCACCGAACTGGAACTCCCGGAAGGCGCGGAGCCGGTCCCGTCCCTCCCCGCGTTCCTGGAACGCGTCTCCCTGGTGGCGGATGCCGACTCGATCCCGGACGCGGAATCCGACGGCGTGGTCACCCTGATGACCGTCCACACGGCCAAGGGCCTCGAATACCCGGTCGTCTTCTGCACGGGTTGGGAAGACGGCGTCTTCCCGCACATGCGAGCCCTGGGCGACCCAGCCGAACTGGCAGAAGAACGCCGCCTCGCCTACGTGGGCATCACCCGAGCCCAGAACCGCCTCTACCTCTCCAGGGCCTTGGTCCGCTCGGCCTGGGGCCAGCCCTCAGCCAACCCGGCCTCCCGCTTCCTCTCCGAAATCCCGCAGGACCTGATCGACTGGCGCCGAGTGGAACCGTCCCGCGCAGCCCCAGCCGCGGCCACGACCTGGGGCCGCTCAGCCTCAGGCGGCATAGCCTCGCGAGGCCTCTCCCGCCCGGCCCCGGGCAAGCCGGGCTGGAAGGACGCCCCAGCCATGAAGCTGGAAGTGGGCGACCGCGTGACCCACGACAAGTACGGCCTGGGGCGAGTGGTGGCAGTGGACGGCGCGGGCCTGCGAGCCACGGCCACCATCGACTTCGGCGGCTCCGGCACGGTCCGCCTGATGCTGATCGGCAGCGTCCCGATGACGAAGCTCTGACCCACCACCCGGAACCCGCCACGCGAGGCGCCCACGCCGAAACCGGAGGCGGGCCCGGGATGGCGGCACGCAAGCGGCGCCCCGCCCGCGAGGCGGGACGCATGGCGAAGTGGGTGGCGCACAACGCAACCGCGGACGATCTGCGGATCCCGCTGCGAACCGGTCCCCCAGAGCCCTCAAACCCCACCTGACCAGCACTTTCACCCAACCCCGAGAAATCTCCCAGAAAGTCAGAAAACCAGCGCAACGAACCCCGACCTCGTACGTCTATGTGGGTGTCGCAAGCAGCACAGCCACGGGCCGTTCGGGGCGATCCGGGCAACGGGAGCCGCCTGCAGACAAGGGGAGCGAAGTGATGGCGGGGGCCGAACTTCGCGGCGAGGTGCGGCCGGACCGAACGGGAGAGCGGTCCGGCCGCACACAACCGCCCGTACTCGCCGGCCATCCCGGCCACTGATCCCGGCCACAGCTCAGCCCAGATCCCGGCCACAGCTCAGCCCAGATCCCGGCCAAGACGTGCTCAGCCCGCGCTGTGCCCAGCGCAAAGCCGGCCGAGGAGCGCAGGCCAGGGCTCAAGCGCCGAAAATTGTCAGACCCACCGAGCATCATCAACCGCGTGAGGACCCAACTCCCCGCGGGAGCGCCAAAAGTGGATCACGTACTGGCCCAGCTGCTGCACGAACGCGTGTTCGCGACCCTGAGCGTCCTGGAGACGGAGAACCGAGCCGAACCCCCGGCCACAGCAAGGCTGACCGCCGCCTGGCGCACCCTGCTGAACCTCCACGAACCAACCGACACCGGCGCCTGCAAGGCCTGCGGCCCGCGGTGGCGCAAACACATGTGCTCAGTCTGGCGAGTGGCAACGGCCTACTTCATGACACCGAACCTCAGCACCCCGCCGTAACCCGAACGCGGCAGCGGAACTCGAACCCCGCTCAAGCCCCGCTGCTGAGCCCGCAGAAGGCGCCAAACCCAACCTGGCACGCGAGGACAGCGCCCGAACGCCCAAACCCCGCGAGAAAGCTACTGAGCCGTAGTTCAGGAAGGATCGAATCAGATCGTGACGCCGCGAGCGTTGAACCACGGCAGCGGGTTGATCTTCTGGCCGGCCGGGTTCCAGATCTCGCAGTGCAGGTGGGGGCCGGTCGAGAAGCCGCGGTTGCCCATGCGGGCGATCTGCTCGCCTGCCTTGACCTGCTGGCCTTCGCGGACGTTGAAGCTGTCGACGTGGCCGTAGACGGAGATGTAGCCGTCGGCGTGCTGCACGCGCACCCAGAGGCCGAAGCCGGAGGCCGGGCCCGCCTCGATGACGACGCCGTCGGCGACGGAGTAGATCGGGGTGCCGATGGGGCCCGCGATGTCGATGCCGAGGTGCATGGTGCCCCAGCGGCCGCCGTAGCCGGAGGTGAACTCGCCGGCGGCGGGACGGACGAACTTCGGGCGGCGCTTCTCGGCCTCTTCGGCCTCGCGCTGGGTGGTGAGCTGCTGGCTGCGGAGCAGCTTCTGGGCTTCGGCCGAGCCTTCGGAGGTGGTCTTGGAGACCGCGAGGATCTGCGGAGCGCCGACGGTGTCGCCACCCTGGCCGGTGAACGCCGCGGCGCCGTCGGCGTGGTTCGCGAGCTGGACGTCCTTGCTGTCCTTCGCGCCGGCCTGCAGGGCCTGGCCCGCGCCTGCGGCGGCGAACGCGCCTACTGCGACGGCGGCGACGACGATGCGTCCGCGGAGCGCCGACGGTGGCGGGGGGAGCCGGTGGGAGCTGATGGTGCGCGTGGAGGCACGGTCGACTGCCTCGTCGAGCGCAGCACTGCGTTCATGGCCGCCGGGGGAGCGGTGGTGACTCAAAGCTTGCCCTTCCGCCTTCGGGGAGCCTGATCGGTGGACTGCCGGGCGGGGGATTCCCGGTGAGCCAGATTTCGGGGTTCTGACTCGGTGTCCTTCTGTGATCAGACCGTGACAACGGACCGGGGGACAGTAACGGCGGGGAGCCTCAGAGGGCAAACCCCAGTTCGTTATGTCGCCCGAAGAGGCGGCAACCAGGAGGTTTCAACTGTCAACTGTGACCGTCGGTCACTTCGGGCGGTCGACACGCCTCGCCGCCAGCGGCGATGGGGTGACTCAAAGAGTCGTCCGATCGAGTGATGGCCGTCACAACTACGTGAAGAGTCCTCGTGTCAACCGGCAAAGAAAGGTGACCTGAATCACGTATCTGGTGCTCCTCGACGAGTAATGAGGAGTGCTCCAGCCGGGCGTTGCGCTGCGGCACGATGATCTGATCCATCTCCGACCACACCACGACGAAGCGCGTGCGGCACGGGCGGCAGGGTTCTTCGAGCTCCGACAGCAGCTCCGACCCCGGACGCAGCTGCCGGGTCAACGGCGTCGGCAGCAGGTACGAGAGCAAGGTGCCGCGGTGTGGCGTCCCCAGGGTCACGAGCGTGCGAACGCGTGCGTCGCCGTGCAGCCGTTGCACGTAATACCTGGCGATGAGGCCACCGAGCGAATGGCCGACGACGTGCACCTGATCGGCGCCGGTCTGCTCGCAGATCCGCTCGATGTGCGCACCGAGCAGGGCGGCCGAGCGGCGGACGTCCCCCGTCAACGCCGTCAGCACGCTGTAGTTGATGGCGTGCACCACCCCGAAGCCCCGCCTCCGCAGCGCCCCCGACAGCACCGCGAAGGCGGAGCGGTTGTCCCCGATGCCGTGCACCAACACGATCGGGGTGCCCGCCGCGTCCATCGCCGAAACCATCAGCCCGCGCTGCAGGGGTGACAGGCCGTCGGTGCGGTAGTGCCGGAACTGGCCGTCCTGGCGCAGCTGCTCGGTGATCGCGCCCCACGGGTAGAGCACCGCGTGGGCTGTCAGCCAAGCCGCTTCCATCGCGACTCCACGCAGACCGCCAGGCGTGGCCATGGCGCGCAACGCGACCTTCACCTCTTCTGCGACATCGCGCGCGGTGTGCACACCCCACCCGGCACGATCGAGGACGGCGTCAGTCAGACGCGTCACCCACGACCGGCTGTTATCGCTCACATGAGCGACGGTAAGTGATGAAGTCACCGGCTAGGAGTACCCGGCGCGTCTTTTCCACATGCGAACGAACTTCGTCTCATTACGTCCAACACGCTGACGCGGAAACCACCAGGTGACTTGCTAGGTTCGCCCGCGATGACTCGAACCGAGCTCGAGAACCAGACCCCGGCCGCCGCTCGGCTGCGCATCTCGTGGGCGCTCGCCTCGGCGGGCGGTCTCCTCCTCGCCGCCGGCCCGCTGCTGGGGGTGGTCAACGGTGCGGAACCCGACTTCACGTCGTGGCCGCTGCTCGCGCTGCTGGCGCTGGCGCCGCCGGTCGTCGCGGGCGTGCTGCTCTTCCGCGGCAGGCCGTTCGTGGCGGCGGGACTGATCGCGGCGGTCGGTGTCCTCTCGGTCGGACGGCTGCTGAGCGACCTGCAGATCGCGTTCGCCCCGATGGCCGTGGCGCGCCCGGAGCTGTTCCGGCCGACCACCCTGCTCGCGGTCACCCCGTCCGCCGGGTTGTGGCTGTTGATCGCCGGGCACGCGCTGGTGATCGCGGGTGGTGTGCCGGCAGCCGGTCGGGCGGGCATGCCGGCGGACGAGTCGGAACCCCCGACGCTCGTGGCGCTTCCGGTGATCATCGCCGCGGTGGCGGCCGTCGGGCTGCTCGGCAAGCCGTTCACCTCGACGGACCCGTTCCAGCTCGACCGCGGGCCGTGGGACCTGCCGGTGCTCGGTCTGACCGGTGGGCTGCTCGTGGCCCTCGCCGCGCCGCTCGCCACCGCGCTCGCGGCCAGCTCGCCCGACCCGGACACCCGCGAGGGCGGGGCGTTCGGCGTGTCGCTCGCGCTGCTGGCCGTGGTGCTCCCGCCGCTGGTGGCGGGCACCGTCGCGACCGGTCTTGGCATCACGGCGGGGTCGGTGCTCGTGCTGCTCGCCGCACTGACGCTGCCCGCGGTGCCGCTGCTGTCCAGGCTGGCGCGGTTGCTCAGCGGCAAGCGCGACGAGACCCGCGACCCCGCCCTGCCGACGGTGCGGCGCATGCACGTGGCCGCGGGGGTGCTCACTGTTCTTTCCTCTCTGATGGTGCTCATCGGCGCGGTTCTGCCGCAGCTCGTCCTCTCGACGGGCGGGGACGCGCCGGAACTCGCGTCCGCGAAGCTGCTCTGGCCGGCCGGGCTCGCGTTCGGCGTGCTGGGTCTCGCGTCGCTCGTGCCGTCCGTCGCCGCCGCGGTGCGCCCGGCGCTGCTGTTCGGCTTCCTCGCGGTGCAGCTCGCCGCGGCGGGCGCGGCCGAACCCGTGCTGACCGCGAGCCAGGCGGGCATCGCGCAGCCGGGCGCCGGCTTCTGGCTGATGGTCGTCGAGCTCCCGCTCGGCCTGCTCGCACTGGTCTGCGCGGGCCTCGCCGGTGCGGTCGAGCGCGAGAACGCCGAACCCGGCCGCAAGCACGAGGTCCCGATGACAGAGCTGGGCGCGGCACTGCTCGCCGGGCTCTTCGCGGTGGGTGCCTTCGCGTTGCCGGCCGTGCGCGCGGCCGACTACAAGGCGCCGACGCTGGGGCCCGACACCGACGTGGCGATCTGGGTGGCGTTGTTCGTCTCTCTCACGCTGCTGATCCTCGGCCTGGTGGTCGCGCTGCGGTCGAGGCCGGCTCGTGGCGCCGCGGTGCTCGCCGGCGCGGTGCTGTTGATGGGTGTGCGTGCGCTGGAACTGCCGCTGACGGGCGACAAGGTCGTGGGCGCGACGGCGGGGCCCGGCACGTGGCTCGCGCTGGCGTCCTGCGCGGCACTGCTGGTCGCGGCGGGCCTGATGGGCGCTCGCGCGACCCGTTGAACGCGCTCTTTCCTGTATTCGCGCGCGTGCGCGTGATCGACCTCACCGCCGTTGAGACCGACCTCACCAGTGGTGGCGTGCGAGCGGTAGCCGCAGCTCGATAGTGTCTTGGCCCAGCCGCGTCAAGTGGGTTCGCACGGCCCCTTGAGGACCACCCAGGCGCGGTGTTCCGACACCGACGTCGCAGGAGACCCGAGTGGACCTGTACGAGTACCAGGCGAAGGACCTCTTCGCCGCCCACGGCGTCCCGGTACTGCCGGGCGATGTGGCCACCAACCCCGCCGACGCCAAGGCCATCGCCGCGAAGTTCGGCCAGCCCGTCGTCGTCAAGGCCCAGGTCAAGACCGGCGGCCGCGGCAAGGCCGGTGGTGTGAAGCTCGCTTCCACCGCCGAGGAGACCGAGGAGAAGGCGACCGCCATCCTCGGCCTGGACATCAAGGGGCACATCGTTCACCGCGTGCTGGTGACGCCCGCCTCCGACATCGCGGAGGAGTACTACTTCTCCTTCCTCCTCGACCGTGCCAACCGCACGTTCCTCGCCATGGCGAGCGTCGAGGGCGGTATGGACATCGAGGAGGTCGCGGCCACCAAGCCCGAGGCCCTCGCGAAGATCCACATCGACGCCATCGAGGGTGTCGACGCGGCCAAGGCGAAGGAGATCGCCGACGCGGCGAACTTCCCGGCCGAGGTCAAGGACCAGGTCATCGACACGATCGTCAAGCTGTGGGAGACCTTCGTCGCGGAGGACGCCACGCTCGTCGAGGTCAACCCGCTGGTCCGCGACCCGCAGGACAAGATCGTCGCGCTCGACGGCAAGGTCACGCTCGACGAGAACGCCTCCTTCCGCCACCCGGCGCACGCCGAGCTGGTCGACAAGGCCGCCGAGAACCCGCTCGAGGCCAAGGCCAAGGAGAAGGGCCTCAACTACGTCAAGCTCGACGGCGAGGTCGGCATCATCGGCAACGGCGCCGGTCTCGTGATGTCCACTCTGGACGTCGTGGCGTACGCCGGTGAGCAGTACGGCGTGAAGCCCGCGAACTTCCTCGACATCGGCGGCGGCGCGTCCGCCGAGGTCATGGCGAACGGCCTGGACGTCATCCTCGGCGACGAGGCCGTGCGTTCGGTGTTCGTCAACGTCTTCGGTGGCATCACCGCCTGCGACGCCGTGGCCAACGGCATCGTGAAGGCGCTGGAAATCCTCGGCGACGAGGCCACCAAGCCGCTCGTCGTCCGCCTCGACGGCAACAACGTGGAGGAGGGCCGCCGGATTCTCGCCGAGGCCAACCACCCGCTGGTGACCGTTGTCGACACGATGGACAACGCGGCCGCCAAGGCCGCCGAGCTCGCGGCTGCGGGGGTCTGAGAACGATGGCTATCTTCCTCAACGAGAACAGCAAGGTCATCGTCCAGGGCATGACCGGTGCCGAGGGCACCAAGCACACCAAGCGCATGCTCGCGTCCGGCACGAACATCGTCGGTGGCGTGAACCCGCGCAAGGCCGGCGAGAAGGTCGACTTCGACGGCACCGTCCTCCCGGTCTTCGGTTCGGTCAAGGAGGCCATGGAGGCCACCGGCGCGAACGTGACCGTGATCTTCGTGCCGCCGGCCTTCGCGAAGGCCGCCGTGATCGAGGCCATCGACGCCGAGATCGAGCTGGCCGTCGTCATCACCGAGGGCATCCCGGTGCACGACACCGCCTACTTCTGGGCGCACGCCGTCGCGACCGGCAACAAGACCCGCATCATCGGCCCGAACTGCCCCGGCATCATCAGCCCCGGCAAGTCGAACGCCGGCATCATCCCCGCGAACATCGCGGGCAGCGGCAAGATCGGTCTGGTGTCGAAGTCCGGCACCCTGACCTACCAGATGATGTACGAGCTGCGGGACTTCGGCTTCTCCACCGCGATCGGCATCGGTGGCGACCCGATCATCGGCACCACGCACATCGACGCCCTCGAGGCCTTCCAGGCCGACGACGAGACCGTCGCGATCGTGATGATCGGTGAGATCGGCGGCGACGCCGAGGAGCGCGCGGCCGCGTACATCAAGGAGAACGTGACCAAGCCGGTCGTCGGCTACGTCGCGGGCTTCACCGCCCCCGAGGGCAAGACCATGGGCCACGCCGGCGCCATCGTCTCCGGCTCGGCGGGCACCGCGCAGGCCAAGAAGGAGGCCCTCGAGGCCGCCGGCGTCAAGGTCGGCAAGACGCCGTCCGAGACCGCCGCCCTGATGCGCGAGATCATGAACGCTCTCTGAGCCGAGCTCTTGAACGGCACGCGGGGACCTTTCGTACCTTCCGAGAGTACGAAAGGTCCCCGCGTGCGTTCGGCAGCGGAGTACTTTCGGAGTCCGGCCCTCGCTCGTGTGGCGGAACCGGCATGATCCGGTCATCGTCTGAGCATGTGCGTCAAGTAGCGTTTTGAAGCATCACTCGGCTGGAGGAGGAGACCTCGACATGTCCGTGCCTTACGGCGCACCCCAACAGCAGCCGCCGGGTCCGGCACAGCACCAGGCACCGCCTCAGGCCCACGGCGCCCCCGGCGCTCCCGGCGCCAACAACATCAACCTCGGCCTGATCCTCCCGCTGGTCGCGGCAGGTCTCGGCCTCGTGGCCTACCTCATCGCGTTCGCGGACGACGTCAGCAGCGGCAACGTCACGTACCTGCTCGCCGCCGGCATGCTCGCGGGGCTCTCGGTGCTGCCGAGCATCCCGAGGGGCTTCGTCCCGGTCGCCGCGATCCTCGCGGCCGTGCAGACGTTGCTGCAGCTGCAGGTCATCATCAAGTCGCCGTCGGTGCAGGGCCTCGACATCGTCCTGCTCATCGTCGCGCTGCTGGAGACCGCGGCCATCGTGCTCGCCTTCCTGCTCGCCGAGGGCATCGTGAAGTTCGAGCCGAAGCCCGCGAACCCCTACGGCGGCCAGCCCGGTCAGCCCGGCGGCTGGAACCCGCAGTCCGGCGCCTTCCCGCAGCAGGGTCAGCACCCGCAGCACGGTGCGCCCCAGCAGCAGCAGGCTCCGCAGCAGCCGTCGTTCGGCCAGCAGCAGTTCGGTCAGCAGCCGCAGCAGCCCGCGCAGCCGGGTCAGCCGCCGCAGCAGACCAGCTTCATGCCGCAGCCCGGCCAGTTCGGTGCTCCCGGCACGCCGCCCGGTGGCTTCGGCGGACCGCAGCAGTAAGCGTTCGACCTCTGTGCTGGTTTTCTTCTGGGGTGGTGCCGGGATCTCCGGCACCACCCCTGTCGTATGACCCGGCGTGCCTCACTCGAACGGCCCAGCCGGCCTGACACAGTGGAGAAGTGCCCGTGCTGCAACGCGATGTGACCCGTGAGGTCGCCACCGTGCGTCCGCCCGAGTTCTCGCGCTCCGAACGCATGCGCGTGCTCGTGGCGGCCGCGGTCGGCTCGGTGGTCGTCGGGTACGCCGCCGTCGCCGCAGTGCTCGCTCTCATCTCCGCCACGGCCACCTACGCCACCTTCTCCACCGCCGGTGTGCTCAGCGCGGCCGCGCCCGCCTGGCTGGCCGCGCACCACGTGCCGTTGCGCTTCGACGCGGGACAGCTCGGCGTGCTGCCGTTGCTGCCCACCGCGTTGCTGATGCTGCTCGTCGGCCGCACCGCCGCGGGCACGGCCGACCGGCTCGGCCTCTACGAACCGCTGCAGGCGCGCGGTGTCGTGCTGAGCATCGCCGGCGCTCACGCGGTCGTGGGCGGCACGATCGCGTTGCTGATGGGCGACGGCGTCGTGCGCGCCACGCCCGCCGTCGCGTTCTTCGGGTGCGCCGCCGTGTCCGGTCTCGCCGCCACGCTCGGTGTCGCCCGTCGCTGCGGTCTGGTCGAGATGGTGTTCGACAAGCTCGACCCGGTGGCGCTGCACGGTCTGCGCTCGGGCTTCATGGCGTTGTTCGCACTGGTCAGCGTGGGTGCGTTGGCGGTGGCGGGCGGCCTTGCGGCCTCGTGGTCGAGGACCGGAGAGCTGTTCGCGGGCGCGGGTCCGTCGGTCGGCGTCGGGCTCGGTGTGTTCCTGCTGTGCCTGGCCTACCTGCCGAACGCGGTCATCGCGGGCTTCTCGTACGTGGTGGGCGCCGGTTTCTCGCTCGGCGGGGTCGAGGTCTCGCCGATGCGGTTCGTCGGCGGGCCGGTGCCCCCGGTGCCGCTGCTCGCGGCGATGCCCGAGGACAAGTCCGCGTTCAGCCCGGCCGTGCTGGCCGGCGCGGCGCTGATCGGCGCGTTCGTCGGCTGGACCTGCCGCAAGGTCTCCGACCGGCCGAGTTCGCGGTTGCGCGCGGTGCTGGTCGCCGCGGTCACCGCCGCCGTGGGCAGCCTGGTGCTCGCCGCGACCGCCGGTGGACGGCTGGCGTCCGGCGCGTTCGACCCCGTGACGGTGCCCGCGGGTCTGTTGGCCCTGATGGTGGCGCTGTGGGTGCTGGTGCCGGGTGCGCTGGTGGCCTGGCTCGCCGGGGCGCGGGTGAAGCCCGCGGTGGTGGCCGACGACGCCGAGTTCGTCGAGCCGGACTTCGACGAGGACGAAGCCGCCGACTCCGACGTCGTGTTCGAGGACGACGAGCTCACCGACCAGTTCGAGCAGCTCGAAGTGGTCGACGAGGACGAGTTCGAGGTCGAGGAAGACCTCGAAGAAGACGACTACTACGACGAGTACGACGAGGAAGAGCCGGAAGACGTCGTCGAGGAAGACGAAGAACCCGAGGAAGACGTTGAGGCAGAAGAAGAGGACCTCGACGCGGAGTTCGACGAGATGCTCGGCATGGAGCCCGAGGAGGACCTGGACGGCAAGCCGGAACGGTGACGTCATAGGCTGCCCCTGAGCTGCTGCAACACCGCCGCACGACCAGGAGTAGACGCTGAGCACCGAACTTCGGCTTCCCACACCGGCGCGCGTCGTCGTACTCGTCTCCGGTTCCGGAACCCTCATGCAGGCGTTGCTGGACGCCGACCTCCCGATCGAGGTGGTCGCGGTCGGCGCCGACCGCGAGAACATCGAAGGCCTCAAGCGCGCCGAACGCGCCGGGGTGCCGCACTTCGCCGTGAAGCTGCGCGACCACGCCGACCGGGCCGCGTGGGACGTCGCGCTGACCGAGGCGGTCGTGTCGTACGAGCCGGACCTGGTGGTGTCCGCCGGCTTCATGAAGATCATCGGCCCGGCGTTCCTCGCCCGCTTCGGCGGCCGGATGATCAACACCCACCCCGCGCTGCTGCCCGCGTTCCCCGGCGCCCACGGCGTGCGGGACGCCCTGGCCTACGGCGTGCACGTCACCGGATCGACGGTGCACCTGGTCGACGCGGGCGTGGACACCGGGCCGATCCTCGCGCAGGAGGCCGTGGTCGTCGAACCCGACGACACCGAAGAGACCCTGCACGAACGCATCAAGGTCGTCGAACGCCGGCTGCTCGTCGAGACGGTCGGCCGACTGGCCCGTGAGGGCTGCACCGTGAACGGACGAAAGGTGAGCATCCCGTGACCACTCCTGCCGAGAGGCGACCGGTCCGCCGGGCCCTGATCGGGGTCTCCGACAAGGCCGGCCTGCTGGAACTGGCCACCGGCCTGCACGCGGCCGGAGTCGAGATCGTGTCCACCGGCGGCACCGCGAAGGTCCTCGCCGACGCGGGCGTCCCCGTGACGCCGGTCGAGCAGGTGACCGGGTTCCCCGAGTGCCTCGACGGCCGCGTCAAGACGCTGCACCCGCGCGTGCACGCCGGTCTGCTCGCGGACCTGCGCAAGGAGACGCACGTCCAGCAGCTGCGCGAGATGGACATCGCGCCGTTCGACCTGCTGGTCGTGAACCTGTACCCGTTCACGCAGACCGTCGCGTCCGGTGCTTCGCCCGACGACTGCGTCGAGCAGATCGACATCGGCGGGCCCGCGATGGTCCGCGCGTCGGCGAAGAACCACGCGAACGTCGCGGTCGTCGTCGACCCGGCGCGCTACGAGTGGGTGCTGGAGAACGTCCGCGAGGGCGGCTTCACCCTGGCCGACCGGCAGAAGCTGGCCGCGGACGCGTTCCGGCACACCGCGACCTACGACGTGGCCGTGGCGTCCTGGATCGGCAACGTGCTGGCGCCCGACGACGAGGGTTCGGGCTTCCCCGGCTGGGTCGGCGCGACCTGGAACCGGTCGAACGTGCTGCGCTACGGCGAGAACCCGCACCAGCACGCCGCGATCTACACGCAGGGCGACGGCCGCGTGGGCCTGGCGTCGGCGAAGCAGTTGCACGGCAAGGAGATGTCGTACAACAACTACCTCGACGGCGACGCCGCCTGGCGTGCCGCGTGGGACCACGAGCGTCCGTGCGTCGCGATCATCAAGCACGCCAACCCGTGCGGCATCGCGGTGTCCGACGTGAGCATCGCGGACGCGCACCGCAAGGCGCACGAGTGCGACCCGGTCAGCGCGTTCGGCGGCATCATCGCGGCCAACCGCGAGGTCACCGTGGAGATGGCCGAGTTCGTCTCGGAGATCTTCACCGAGGTGATCATCGCTCCGTCCTACGCGGACGGTGCGGTGGAGGTGTTGCAGCGCAAGAAGAACGTGCGCATCCTCGTGGCCGAACCGCCGGCCCGCGGTGGTGCGGAGATGCGTCCGGTGTCCGGTGGCCTGCTGCTGCAACAGCGCGACGCCATCGACGCCGAAGGCGACTCGCCCGCGAACTGGACGCTCGCGTGCGGCAAGCCCGCGGACGAGAAGACGCTGGCGGACCTGGAGTTCGCGTGGCGCGCCATCCGTGCCGTGAAGTCGAACGCGATCCTGCTGGCGAACGACGGCGCGACCGTCGGTGTCGGCATGGGGCAGGTCAACCGGGTCGACTCGTCGCACCTCGCGGTGAAGCGCGCGGGCGAGCGGGCCAAGGGTGCCGTCGCGGCGTCCGACGCCTTCTTCCCGTTCCCGGACGGTCTCGAGGTGCTGCTGGAGGCCGGTGTGCGCGCGGTCGTGCAGCCCGGTGGCTCGGTCCGCGACCCCGAGGTGATCGCGAAGGCCGAGGAGCACGGCATCACCCTGTACCTCACCGGTACGCGCCACTTCGCGCACTGAACAACGATGAACGGCGCATTTGTCCACCTCAGGTGGACAAATGCGCCGTTCATCGTTTCCCGTCAGAGCTTCGCGACCATCGCCTCGGCCAGGCCTCTCGCGGCGGCTTCGAACTCCGGGACGTCCGGCTTGGTGTTGGTGAAGATGCCCGCGTCCCAGCCGGTGTAGTCGACCTGGACGACGGTGTTGCCCTTGCGCACGATGATCCAGATGTCCGTGATCGCGGAGTCGTCCTCCCGCACCAGCACCGCCGCGGCCTTGTCGCCGAGCCCGTCGAGCGACTTCTGCTGCGGCACGCCCCTGGTCTTCATGTGGTCCGCCACCATCTCGTTGACGTCGGTGTCGTTCGAGTTGGTCGTGACGTACACGGTTGCGCGGCGGTAACCGGTGCCGTCGACGCCCTTGGTCTGGCTCCACTCGCAGATCGTGCGCTTGCTGTTCTCACCCACGTCGAGTTCGGACGAACCGAGCCCGTCCGGGTTCGTGACGCGCGCTCTGGCCAGAGCGGCCTCGGAGATGTTGCCGCACAGCGCCGGCAGCTTGTCGGCGCGCTTCGGATCGCCGCCGTCCTTGTTCACGTCGAGGTAGAGGACGAGCGCGACGGCGCCGCCACCTCCGAGCACCAGCAGGCCGATGATCAGCAGGATGATCAGCGGTGCCTTGCTCTTCTTCGGTGGTGACGGTGGCGGCGGTGGCGGATAGCCGTAGCCCGGCGGAGGCTGCTGCCATCCGGGCGGAGGCTGCTGCCATCCGGGTGGTGGCTGCTGCCACCCGTGTGGTGGTTGGTTCACAGTTTCCCCAGTGAGTCCCGGTGATCCGGACACCGTAGATGACCTCGTCCGGCCGCGTGCACCTGTCCCCCGAAAGAGTGACGCTCTGGCATTGACACAGGGGTGCGGAGGCGCGCTACGATCATCCCGTTCGTTCGAACAGGAGTTCGAATAAGCAAGTCGCCGAACTTCCCGCGGCGGCCGTGCACAGGGGTGCGCACGGTCCGAGACGGGAGGTGGGTGGAGTGTCCAGGTCGGCAACGGCGTCGTTGGCCGCGCTCGGGGTGAACCCGGCCAGCGAGCTGACCAGCACCACCACCGACCACGCCACGGGGCGGGTGCTGCCGGTTCGCGGGGAACTGGCGGGCCTGCTGCCGTGGGGCGGCTTGCGGCGAGGCAGCACGGTGTCGGTGGGCGGATCGACATCGCTGCTGCTCGCCCTGCTCGCGGGCGCGACCGCGGACGGCTGCTGGGCCGCCGTGGTCGGTCTGCCGCAGGTGGGCGTGCTGGCCGCGGCCGAGCTCGGGGTCTCGGTGCAGCGGCTGGTACTCGTCCCGCGGCCCGGTGCCGATCCGGGGCCTGTCATCGCGGCCCTGCTGGACGGCATCGACCTCGTGGCCGTCGCCTGTCCACTGCCTCCCTCACTCGCGCGCCGCCTCACCGCACGCGCCCGCCAACGCCGAGCCGTCCTGATCGCCTTCGGGGCCTGGCCCTCACCCGACGTGGTGCTCACCGCGGAGTCCGTGCACTGGAACCCGCTCTACGACGGCGCGGAAACGTTGCGGCGTCAGCAGATCAGCGTGCGCAGCGGTGGCCGCGGCGAGGCGGGCAAGCCCAAGCACGTGGTGCTGACGTTCGGCGAAGAAGAGATCGAGCTCCCGCTGGTGGCCGGTGACCCGCCTGCGTCCGACGAGCCGGCTGATGCCGGTCCGGACCGGGTCGACGAGCTGGCCTCCAGGCGGGCTACAACCAGGGGTCGTCCTGCGTGAAGGACACCCGTCTCCTCGCGGTCTGGTGCCCCGACTGGCCGGTCGTCGCCGCCTGCACCGCCACCGGCACCAGCCAGCACGTGCCGGTGGCGGTTCTCGACGGCAACGAGATCGTGTCCACCTCGGCGGTGGCACGGGCCGAGGGCATCCGCAGAGCCATGCGCAAACGCCTGGCCGAGTCGATGTGCCCGGAGCTCGTGACCTTCGAGCACGACCCGCAGCGCGACGCCAGGTTCTTCGAACCGGTCGCGGCGGCGGTCGAGGAGCTCGCACCCGGCATCGAGGTCGTGCAACCGGGCCTGGTCGCGGTGCCGGCGCGGGGACCGGTCGGCTACTTCTCCTCCGCCGAGCAGGCAGCCGAACGCATCGTCGACCACATCGCGGCCCGGACCGGCACGGAAGCCCAGGTGGGGATGGCCGACAGCCTCTTCGCGGCCACGAAAGCCGCGCACCGCAACGTGATCGTCCCGCCGAACCGGACCGCGGAGTTCCTCAGACCGTTGGGCGTGCACGAGCTCGACGCACCGGAACTGGTCGACCTGTTGCGGAGACTCGGCCTCAAAACGCTCGGCGCGTTCGCGGACGTGCCGGAGAACGCGGTGGCGTCGAGGTTCGGCGGCCCGGCCACGCGCCAGCACCGCCTGGCCCGCGGCCTGCCGGAACGCCCGCTCGACAAGCGCAGACCCGCGCCGGAGCTGGCCGTGACGGAGACCTTCGACGAACCGGTCGAGCGCATCGACTCGGCCGCGTTCGCCGCGAAGATCCTCTCCGAGCGGCTGCACGAGCACCTCGCGAACCGCGGTCTCGCGTGCACCAGGCTCGGCATCCACGCCCGCACCGAGCACGACGAGGAGCTGCACCGGGTGTGGCGGGCCGCGGAACCGTTGACACCGCGGGGAATCGCGGACCGCGTGCGCTGGCAGCTCGACGGCTGGCTCACCCGCGAACGCCTCACCTCCGGCATCAGGACGCTCACCCTCGAACCGGTCGAGGTCGTCAACGGCACCGCGCTTCAGCTCGGGTTGTGGGGTCACGACGACGAACGCGCGGTGCGCGCCCTGCTGCACGTCCAGGGTCTGCTCGGCCCGGACGGCGTGCTCATGCCGGTGCTCGACGGCGGCAGGGGGCCGAAGGAGCAGGTCAGGCTCGTGCCGTGGGGCGACGAACGGGTGCCGGTGCACAACCCGGACCACCCGTGGCCCGGCCGGTTGACCAGGGCGCCCGCGACGCTCGCGGACGACCCGGCCGAGCTGAAGGACGCGAACGGCGACGAGGTCGGCGTGACCGGTCGTCTCGAACTCACCACACGGCCCAAAAGCATTGTGGTGAAAGGAAAAGCGCAAGAGGTGACCGCGTGGGCCGGGCCGTGGCCGGTCGACGAGCGGTGGTGGGCGCCGGACCCGCACCGGGCAGCGCGCGTCCAGGTGCAGACGCGGGACGAGGCGTTCCTGCTGATCCGCAGGGACCAGAGGTGGTTCTTGGAAGGGGTGTACGACTGATGCACGACGACCAGTGCCGGGAGCTGCTGGAGCTGCTGATCCCGTTGCCGCGCAAGGCTTGCGATGGGGTGGAATAACCCGCCGGTCCGCTGGAAGGAGCTGGAACGCGCTCTTTCCGGCAAACCCGTCGAGCAGAAACCCGACGGCGGCGACGGTCCGGGGTGGTCACGGCACCGCGACCGGTACACCGCGCCGCCGGGGTTCCAGCTGCGCGTGGACGAGCTCGCGGTCACCCGCAAGCGCGTGCCGTACGCGGAGCTGCACTGCCACTCCAACTTCAGCTGGCTCGACGGCGCGAGCCACCCGGAGGAGCTCGTCGAGGAGGCGCAACGGCTCAAGCTCGACGCCATCGCGATCACCGACCACGACGGCATGTACGGCGTGGTGCGGTTCGCCGAGGCCGCGAAGGAGCTCGGGATGCACACGGTGTTCGGCGCCGAGCTGAGCATCGGGCTCTCGAAGCCCGCCAACGGTGAACCGGACCCTGAAGGTGATCACCTCCTTCTCCTTGCGCGCCAACAGGAGGGCTACCACCGGTTGTGCCGCACGCTCACCACCGGGCACCTCCACGACGATGCGGAGAAGGGCAAGCCCGTCTACGACCTCGACCAGGTCGTGGAGGACACCCGCGGTGAGGTCGTGGTGCTGACGGGCTGCCGCAAGGGAACCGTCCGCAGGGCGTTGACCAGGGAGGGGCCGGAGGCGGCGTACCGGGAGATCGTCCGGCTCACCGACCTGTTCGGCACGGGACGCGTCTACGTCGAGCTGACCGACCACGGCCTGCCCGAGGACAGCCGGCGCAACGACCTCCTCTTCGCGATGGCGCAGGATCTCAAACTTCCCGTGGTGGCAACGAATGCCGTGCACTACGCCACCGCGAGCCGCGGCAGGCTCGCCGCCGCGATGGCCGCCGTCCGCGCTCGGAGCAGCCTCGACGACATGGCGGGCTGGCTGCCACCGGCACCCGCCGCGTTCCTGCGCAGCGGCGAGGAGATGTGGCACCGGTTCCGCCGTTATCCCGGTGCCGTGCACAACGCGGCGTTGCTCGGCATGCAACTGGCGTTCGACCTCCGCCTCGTCGCACCGCAGCTGCCGCCGTTCGACGTGCCGCCCGGCCACACCGAGAGCAGCTGGCTGCGCAAGCTCACCCACGAGGGCGCGCGGCGCAGGTACGGCGACCACGACGAGAAGGCGTTCCGGCAGATCGAGCACGAGCTGAAGATCATCGAGCAGCTCGGCTTCCCGGGCTACTTCCTGGTCGTGCAGGACATCGTGAACTTCTGCAAGCGCAACGACATCCTCTGCCAGGGCCGGGGTTCCGCGGCGAACTCCGCGGTGTGCTTCGCGCTCGGCATCACCAACGTGGACGCGGTCCGCTTCGACCTGCTCTTCGAACGCTTCCTCGCCCCCGCCCGCGACGGCCCTCCCGACATCGACGTCGACATCGAGTCCGACCGGCGCGAGGAGGTGATCCAGTACGTCTACTCCAGGTACGGCCGGCGCCACGCCGCCCAGGTCGCGAACGTCATCACCTACCGCGCCCGTTCCGCCGTGCGCGACATGGCCCGCGCCCTCGGCCACTCGCCGGGCCAGCAGGACGCGTGGAGCAAGCAGATAGACCGGTGGGGACCGCTGCGCACCACCACCGACGACTGCGACATCCCGCGTCCGGTGCTGGAGCTGTCCGCGCAGCTGGAGAACTTCCCGCGCCACCTGGGCATCCACTCGGGCGGCATGGTGATCTGCCACCGCCCGGTCAGCGAGGTGTGCCCGGTGGAGAAGGCGCGCATGCCGGACCGCACGGTGCTGCAGTGGGACAAGGACGACTGCGCGTCCATCGGCCTGGTGAAGTTCGACCTGCTCGGCCTCGGCATGCTCTCCGCCCTGCACTACGCCATCGCCCTCGTGCGCGACCACGAGGGCGTCGAGGTCGACATGGGCAAGATCGATCTGGAGGACGAGCGCGTCTACGAAATGCTGCAGAAAGCCGATTCCGTCGGGGTTTTCCAGGTGGAGAGCCGTGCGCAGATGGCGACGTTGCCGCGATTGAAGCCACGCGAGTTCTACGACCTCGTCGTCGAGGTGGCGCTGATCCGGCCGGGCCCGATCCAGGGCGGTTCGGTGCACCCGTACATCCGGCGTCGCAACGGGGCCGAGAAGTGGGACTATGACCACCCGTTGCTAGAGAACGCGCTTCACAAGACCTACGGCGTCCCGCTGTTCCAGGAACAGCTCATGCAGATCGCGGTCGACGTGGCCGGGTTCACCGCCGCCGAGGCCGACGAGCTGCGCCGCGCGATGGGCGCCAAGCGTTCGACGGCCCGCATGGAACGCCTGCGCGACCGCTTCTACGAGGGCTGCGCCGCGAACGACATCGGCGAGGAACTGGCGGGCCGCATCTACGCGAAACTGCTGGCGTTCGCGAACTTCGGCTTCCCCGAGTCGCACGCGCTGTCGTTCGCGCACCTGGTGTTCGTGAGCGCGTGGTTCAAGCTCTACCACCCGGCGGCGTTCTGCGCGGCCCTGCTCCGCGCGCAGCCGATGGGCTTCTACTCGCCGCAGTCCCTGGTGGCCGACGCCCGCCGCCACGGCGTGACCGTGCACGGCCCGTGCGTGAACGCGTCACTTCCCTGGGCAGGTCTGGAACGCTTCGGTGGTGAGAACGCCGTCCGCATCGGGCTGGCGGCGGTCCGGGGGATCGGAGCGGCTGATGCCGCGCGAATCGTTGCGGCACAACCGTTCCGCGACATGGAGGACTTCGGTTCCCGCGTGCAGCTGACCACGGCCCAGGTGGAAGCCCTGGCCACCGCGGGCGCTTTTTCCTGCTTCGGTCTGGAGCGCAGGGAGGCCCTGTGGGCGGCGGGCGCGGTGGCCGCGATCCGGCCGGACCGCCTGCCCGGCACCGCGGTCGGGGTGGACGCGCCGTCGTTGCCCGGCATGGACGAGGTCGAGCTGGCCGTGGCGGACGTCTGGGCCACGGGCCTGTCACCGGACAGCTTCCCGACCCAGTTCGTGCGGTCGCGGCTGGACTCGATGGGAGCCCTGCCAGTCACCGCCCTCGCCTCGGTGAAACCGGGGACGCGCGTGTTGATCGGTGGCGCGGTGACACATCGGCAGCGTCCGGCGACGGCGGGCGGGGTGACGTTCCTCAACATCGAGGACGAGACCGGGATGGTGAACGTCGTGTGCTCACCGGGATTGTGGGCGCGGTATCGGCGAGTGGCGCGCAGCAGTGGCGCGATGCTCGTGCGGGGCGTGGTGGAGTCCGCCGAGGGCGTGGTCAGCTTGATGGCGGACCGGTTGCAACACCTCGACCTGCGGATCCCGTCGAAGTCGCGGGACTTCCGCTGATCTCACGGGTTCGGCGGGGCGTGCAGACGGCGCATGACGGGTGGCCGAAGCAGGCGAACCCAGGCATGGGTCGTCGTCTCCTTGTTCGACACCTCCACCCGCCGGTACGCCTTGGCCTGGCTGAGCTCGCTGTGCCGGATGACCTCGTCGAAAAACCACGCCGAACCGATGACGGCCAGGACGGCCGAGGAGTTCTTCTTCAGCGCGCTTCTGGTGGCATCGGCGTCGAGGAGCCGGAACGTGTGGTTGATCGCGTATCCGGTCACACCGTGCTGGTCGTAGTTGATCTCCCCTGCGTGGAGAGCCAACCGCAGCCGTATCCGCTCGCGCGGCGGGTGTATTCGGTTGTGCCGCACCAACGCCTCGACGAGCGCGTTCGGCAGGTGGTCGGCGAGCAGCGTCTTGCGCACGTCTGCGGGGACGAGCACCAGCACGCCATCCCCTCTGTCCTCGTGGCGGCACGACGACCAGGGAATGCCGGCGGCGTCGAAGGCGGCTTGCATCGCCTTGTACATGCCGTGCCGGATCCGCACCTGGTTGATGTTGTTGCGGCTGTGCTGCCCGAAATCGACGATGTCCGCGGCCACGATGGTGCGGTGCGCCGTGGTCAGCATGAGAGCTTCGTCGCCGGCCACGACCAGCAGTTCGCTGCCCACGTTCGGGCCGCGCGGTTCGGGTATGGGACTGCTCATCATCGCTCCTCCCCCTACGGCCTCGGGCGTGCTGCGGCAGTGTCGTTCCGTCGACAGGCAACCCCGTGGCGCACGGTTTGACTCGAGCAGGCGTAGAAGGGGGCTTCACCCCGGCGCTAGGGAACCTTGTGATGGTCTGGTTACTGTAACCAGAAAGGTTACCGGTTCAACAGCCAGTGCTGTCAACCGCGTGATATACCTGTGCAAGTTCGTTCGATCAGATGCCGCCGAAGGGGGTCGTGCCGGTGTCGACGTCACCTGTCGTCGCAGCCTGGGAACTCGCACTCCGGCTGCGGCAGCGCCGTGACGAACTGGGCGTCGAGGTCAAGACCATCACTCAGAGGCTTGGCTTCACGCGCAACTACTGGTCCGCCGTCGAGAACGAGCGCAAGATCCTCTCCGAGGAGAATCTGATCAAGCTCGTCGAGTTGCTCGAGTACGACGCGGAGGAACAGCAGGAACTGCTCGACCTCCGGGCGGCGGCCAAGGGGCGCGCCTGGTGGATGGGGTACAGCGGGGTGCTCAGCAGTGAGCTCCAGCGCCTGATCGGTCTGGAGGCCGGTGCCAACCGGGTTCGGTACTACGAGAGCCTCCTCATTCCGGGGCTCCTGCAGACCCCCGAGTACGCGAAGGCGATCATGATCCCCTCGGTCACCGAATTACGTGCGGAGGTCGACCCCCGAGCGGAAGTTCGCATTCAGAGGCAGCAACGCCTCGTCGGTGACGATCCCATGCACATGACAGCGATCATCAGCGAGGCAGCGCTTCGGCAGGAAATCGGCGGCCCAGAGGTTCATCGAGGGCAACTCTCGTACCTGGCGCGAACAATCGAAGAGCATTCGGACAACATCGAAGTGAGGATCGTCCCGTTCACGGCGACATCATGCGGGTTGTTCGGGGCGGCGACCACGCACCTGATCGATTTTCCGAACCCTCGGCTGCCGACTGTGGCCTGGCAGGAGAGCATTACAAGCCGGGTGATAATCGACGATCCCGATCGGGTCCGAGAGTTCGCCGCCACTTTTGACGATGCGCTCAGGCACACACTGAGCAAACAGAACTCGCTGGCTCTGATTCGCCAGCGCATCAAGGAGTTGGATTGACCAGCAAGAATGCCTCCGTGTCCCGCTGTGGAGGCAAAGGGTGGTTCAAGAGCAGCTACAGCAACTCCGGGGGAAGCTGTGTCGAGGTCAATCTCGGTGCTGACGCAATCTTGGTCCGCGACAGCAAGGATCGGCGTGCCGGTCAACCCGTGCTCTCTGTTTCCGGCGAAGGGTGGAGGGCATTCCTGAACGCTGTCGGCTGCTCTTAACCGTCGAGCGGCCGGGGCAAGCACACCTCGAAACGAATATTTCGTGCTGCTGCCGGTGATCTTCGTGTCTGTCATATCCAGGTCGAGGAGTGTCGGCGTCAGTCTTCCGCAAGCACTTGAGGTTGCGTCATCATGGTGCTGCCTGCTCTTGCGGGTTGCGGCATGAGGGGACCAACACCATGGCTTCATCGGGTAGCGAACCAGGCGTCGAATCCGAACTGCTCGACCTCGAGAGGGTTCCGTTCACCAAACTGCGTGAGCTGGACGGCGAAATCCTGCGCAATGCGTTGCGCCATGTGGTCGAAAGGGCTTGCCTCGTCCGGTCTCCCTATCGAAGCAGTAACGCATCCGGTGGTGAGCGGATCGACTGATCGTGATGGTCGGCGCGGTGTTCCACCACATACCCTGGGACGACTTCGACGCGTTCGCTCGTCTTGAGGGTGATGCGTCGATGGTGCGCAGGCTCTGGCGGGCTGAGCGCAGCAGGCGGAAGCTGTTGCTGCACGCCCTGCTGGACGCATCCGCGAAGGCGCCGGAGTCGTACGGGCCGTTGCCACCGATCGAGGCCGTGTGGGACTTGTTGGGTAGGGTTGAACACGCGTGTCCGGCGGCATTCGAACGGTTGCTCACGCATCCCTACACCGGAAGCTGGGCCGGTTACACGACTCGCCTGCTCCGAGACGGCATCGACGGAACATGTCCGCTGTGGGTGCATCTCGGCCACGTGCACGCGATCGCCGCGGCTGCGGCGATCAGGGCTGGTCTGGATTTCGAGCTCGCGGTGCCCCTGTGGGAAGGGAACGCCTCCTTGCCATCGCTCGGCACTGCTCAGCTGTCTTCCTCGGAGCCTTTCGCGGTGGCGACGGTGCGAGGCGGCCGCGGTGCATACGTGGTCGCCAACGAGGCCGCCGAAGTGCTCGTGCCGTATTCCTCCACTGTGGATTCACCTGGTTGGCAGCACGTCCGGCGACACCGGTGCGGATCTGGGCGACCCAGGTTCGCAGTTCGTCTCGACGACGCCGACCCGTATCGCGGGTTGTACGAACCTCTGTTGCCGCAGAGATTGGACGCCGTCGAGTTCGACGCGTGGAGCCGGCTGCTCGATGAGGCTTGGCAGCTCGTGGTTTCGACGATGCCGGACTTCGCTCTTGTGCTGTCGGCCGGCTTGAGCTCGCTGGTACCCAAGCCTCATGTGCCCTTCCAGAATCCGAGCGCGTCGACCGGCGAGGCTTTCGGCAGCGCTGTTGTCGGGCGACCGACCGATGGACCGGCGCTGGCCGCGACCCTGGTCCACGAGCTGCAGCACATCGTGCTCGGTGGAATTCTGCATCTGACCCAGTTGTACGAGAGCGATCCGCGCGAACGGATCTACGTGCCCTGGCGGGACGATCCCCGCCCGGTCCGGGGAGCCTTGCAGGGCGTCTACGCGTTCTTCGGCGTTACCGCGTTCTGGCGAGCCCTCGCCAGAACCGGGACCGGTACGGTCACTCGACGGGCGTGGTTCGAGTTCGCTTTCTGGCGCGGCCAAACGTGGCGCACGCTGCTGGCGCTCCGTGAGGACGCGACATTCACCGATGCCGGACGGCGGTTTCTGGCCGGTATGGGCGAGGTCCTCGGTCCATGGCAACAGGAACCAGTTCCGGAAGACATCTCCGCGTTGGCTGCCGCGGTCGCTGCGGACCACCGAGCCGGATGGCGGCTACGACATCTGCGGCCGGACACCGCAGTGGTTGCGTCTGTAGTGGATGCTTGGCGGAGAGGTCACGCTCTGCCACCTGTCGTACCGCCCCGGGCTGATCTGGCGCCGACACCCGTGCCGGACGGTGCGTGGCCACGCAGCCGCGCCACGTTGGTCAGGCTGAGCCTGACCGCGGTCGGGCGGGCTGGGTTGCACGCTGTGTGGCTGACCGTTCCCGATGCCACGCCTGCCGATTTCGCTTATGCGGCCGGTCGGTTCGCGGACGCGGCCCGAAACTACCGCGCCGAACTGCGGGCGGATCCTGACCGGCCGGCGTCCCTGGTGGGGCTTGGGCTCTCGTTGGCAGCGGTCGGATCCGGGCCCGCCGCCCGCGCACTGCTTCACTGTCCCGAACTGGTGCGCGCGGTGCACCGGGAGTTGCGGTGCACCGCGGCTGCCGTGCCGACACCGGAGGAAGTGGCGTCGTGGATCGGTCAGCTCGTCTCCGATTGAGGTGGGGAACTACATCAGAATCGGGTCGATGTCACAGTCCGCGCGCGCTCCCTTGATGGCGGCGATGGTTCCGGGGTGAGCCTCTCCCAGGATCTTGCGGTACCTGTCCAGGACCGGGCCCCGGTAGGGCTCGGCGTCCTCCGTTCGTCCTATCGCACGCAGGTCGAGACCGAGGTTGATCGCCGCCGCCAGTGTCGTGGGATGGTTGACGCTCAGGACTCGTTCGGCACGCTCGACCGCGTCCTGGCCGAGAGTCACCGCCGAAGAGGTGTCACCGACGGCTGCGAGGTCGCTGGCCACGTTGATGGTCGCGATGACCGAGTAAGGATGGTTCGGACCGATACCTGTGCGGAAGAACTCGAGCGCTCGTTCGTCCAAGACACGCGCGTCGGCCGCTTCGCCTTGCAATCGCAACGTGACCGCGAGGTCGACTGTCGCGGCGAGTGTGTGCGGATGGTGCTCTCCGAGGCTGCGGCGGTACCGCTCGAACGTCTGTTCTCCCAAGGCCTTCGCGGCAGTCAGATCACCTGAGTGGCGAAGATCGATCGAATGCGCGAGTGCACACGCCATCGTGGTGGGGTGGTCGGCGCCGTACATCACCGTGAACCGTTTGAGGGCTGCCATCGACAGCTCGAGTGCGGTGGTGTGCTCACCGTCCTTGCGCCTGGCGACCGACAGGAGGAAACCCATCACCAAGGTGTCAGCATGGTCCTCGCCCAAGCGGGCTTGGAAGAGAACGCGGAGCTTCTCCTGATCGATTCGGGCTCGCATGTACTCGCCCGCTTCTCGACGGTCGACGATGAGGGCCGCGTTGGTGCTGAGCGTCTTGGGGTGATCAGGACCCAGAACCTCGATCCGTCGCTGAAAGGTGCTCTCGTCGAGGTCGGCTGCCGCCCGGTACTCCCCGGAGAGCCGAAGGCTGAGAGCGTGCTGGTAAGCGGCGTTGAGAGCTTCCGGGTCCTCTTCACCGAACAGTCGCTTGGACTTGGTGTAGATCTCCTCGCTCAGCTTCGACGCTTGGGCGAAGTCTCCCTTGGCGCGCAGGTCGATCACGATGTTCGTCTGCAGGGCGAGCGTTTCCTCGCTGTCCTCGCCGGACACCTGGATGCGTCGCTGCAGAGTGAGCTGGTTGATCCTGGAGGCCTCCTCGTACCGGCCCAGGCCCCACAGGTACAGGCCGAGCCGTTGGGCGACGTCGAGGGTTTGCGGATCGGTCGGGCCAAGCTGTCGCTCGAACTTCTCCAGCGCGAACTCGGCGAACCTCGCGGCTTCCTCGTGGTCACCCCATGCGAACAGGAAGCGCATCAGGTTGATCGCGAGCTGCCTGACCCAGCCGTCCTCGCAGTCGACGATGTCGGCCGCGTAGGCGTGGGGAAGCAGTTCGCGGTAGCGCGGCCAGTGGCGGGCCGACTCTGGGTCGTTCGGATCGCGGCCGGAGAGCAGCTGGTGTGCGCCGTGCTTCATCTGAGCCTGCAGCTGCGGTGCCATCACGCGGTTGCGCAACACCAACTGGACCAGTCGGTGGAGCTGGATGGTGTTGTTGCCGTGGTCGATCTTCGCGAGGCCGTAGCGGTTGATGTCGCGGATGGCTTTTGCCAGCTTGATCGGATCGCGCAGTGCCGCGTCCAGTTCCGGGGAGATCGACACGCCGCGGCTGACACCGGTGAACAGGTCGCGGGAGATCGGTTCCGGTGAGAAGAAGGCGCAGATGTGCAGGATCTGGTGGGCTGCGGGATTGCGGGTTTTCAACTCGTCGAACGAGACGTTCCACGCCGCGGCGACCGAGACCTCGTAGGCCGGTGGCGCCGAGGTGTCGAGGATCTCCGCCACGGACTCGTCGAACAGGCGCAGGTACTCGGCCACCGGCATGCCGGTCATCGCTCGCCAGGCCGCCGCTTGTTCGACCGCCAGAGGGAGGTCGCCCAGCTTCTCGGCCAGTCGGTTCGCGTCGTCGACGTCGATGTCCGGGCCGCGTTTGCCGAGCAGTTCGATGCTCTCCTCGCGTTCGAACACCGCGAGTTCGAGGGGCCTGGCCACGCCGGCCCAGTCAGGGTTGCGCGACGTGATGAGCACTTCGCCGGGACCGTTCGTGGGGATGAACGGCAGCACTTCCTCGGGGCTTTCCGCCGCGTCGAAGACGAGCAGCCAGCGCCGGAACGGCCTGCCGAGGCGCAGCGCCTCGCGGACAGCCGGTACCGCCGTGTTCGACTCGGACGCTCCTGGCAGGCCCAGTTGCCTGGCCAAATCCGTCAGACTAGCGCGGATCTGGGTCACGCGGGCGGCCTCGATCCACCAAATGAGGTCGTAGTCCTGTGAATGGCGGTAGATGTACTCGGTCGCCATCTGGGTCTTGCCGATACCGCCCATACCATGCAGCGCTGACGGAAGTACTGCGGTGGTGCCACCTGCGTTCAGGCGTTTACCCAGTTGTTCTAGAAGTCCCTTCCTTCCGGTGAAGTTGGGATTCCGAGGCGGCACATTCCCCCAAACGGGTGGCGGATCGTCCTTCTGTCGTTTGTGGAAGGTGCGAGAGCCTGGGGATGTGTGATACGCAGAAGGGTCGACCGGCGAGTCAGAAATGACGGCGTTGACGGGCCGAGCCGGGAGAGGTTCCAGCGTTGAGGTTGCTGCAGGATCGCTGGGCCGCTCGGCCAGTTCAGCCATTTCCTCGCTCGCAGTCCTGGTCAGGCTGCCCTTGATTGATTCAGGGGCTAGCACAGTCGAGCGCCCCTGCATCGCGACTTTCCATAGTCGATCCGCGCGGGACAAGTAGGGTCCCGACAAGGCTCTCATAACTGTGCGCTCCAGCACCACGTCGGCATGCGAAGTGTTGGTTGGCTCTGGGTCAGGGGTGTTATGCGGATCTGCTATGGCGTCTCGGAGACGTGCGAGGACAGGGAGGCGGTCAGAGAACTCCGCGGCGGCGGCCTGAACCACGCTGGCGGTCTCAGACCGCCGCGCGGCCGTCAGCAGCAGTTCGCGAACTGCTGCGGGGAAGGCGAAGGCTTTGGCGTCCTGGGCGAACTCCTCGTCCTCCGGACCGATCGAGTGCATGAGTCCACTCAGGAGCAATTCGGCCAGATGGTCGTTTCCTGCTTCCGGTACGAATCGTTGCCGAATTAATTGGGCAACGTCCAAGTGCGCGGGAACGGCGGCGAGCAGCGTGGCCAGTCGCAACGCGGGTGGTGAGGCCTGGCTCCTGAATTGGCGGATGTGGTCCTGGGCAGGCAGGGACGCCGCCTCGGAGGCCGGCGCGTCAGGAGTGGCCAGCAGGACCGTACCGGAGACCGGGCCGCGGCTCTCGCCCGTGATCAGGCTGCTCCACCAGCGCAGCCACCGCGGCCGCATCTCGATGACCGGGACCGGCACGGTGCCGGGGCGGGTCAGCGATGCGGGGTCGGGCTCGAGCCAGGCGTCGGGCAGGTCGAAGGTCCAGCGGCTGTTGGGCTTCATCGGTCCGTGGGCACTGAGTTCGACCCGGTGCGTTCGTACCCGGCCGCGCTCCCACAGCCACTGGGGCAGCAGGTGCACGACGCTCACCGGCATCGTGCGGCCCCACGTCGCCAGCATCGGCAGCAGGACGTCAGGCCTCCAGGTGTCGCCCACGCCGTCGGTCAGCAGCAGGACGACCCGTCTGCCGGACGCGTCCACGATCTCGGCTGGATCCCGCGCGGGTGTCTCGGCGGTGCCGCCCCGCAGCACCGGGGCCGCCGAACCGTCGGGGTTCGCGACGACTTCGAGCAGGCGGGTCTGGATCGTGCGGAAGGCCCCGAGCCGGGTCAGCATCTCGGTGAACGCGGCTACCTGTGACTGCCACAGCGTCATCAGCGGGCTTTGGTCGACGACGAGCGTCAGGTCGAGCCATCGTTCCGTTTGTGGCCGGGTCACCGGCCACCAGCGGCCTGTCTGCGCCACGTGGTCCGCCGTCGTCTGCTCGTCCAGGACCATCGCGTCGTCGCGCCATGAGCGCACCTCGCGTTTGAGCGTCCGCAAAGCACGGAAGCACTCGAGCGAGTCGATCAACGGGGTGCTGCTGCCGGTCTGATCGCCGTTGCCGGACGGGGAGAGGAACTCCGGCACCGTCGCGAACTCCGCCTGTGCCGGTTCGTCGTGCGGTGCCGGGACGGTCGGCTCCGGTGTCTCGGCCGGGAGAGCTTCACGATCGGGTGGATCCGGGGCCAGGTCGGGTTCGACGACGTCGGCGGGCGGCTGCCGAACGTCCGCGGACTCGGCTTGCTCTGGCTCGGTCTGCTCAGGCGCCGCGCGTTCCTGGCCGGCGGACTGGACGGCGGAGGCCAGCCAGACGATGTCTCCCAGCTCGGCCCAGTCGAGGTCGTCGATCACGAGTTCGGCGTTGTCGGGCTGCGCTGTCTCGGCGGTGTGGGTCCTGCGCCGGTCACCGGGCGGACCGGGAGCGCCGCTGGGCGTGCCCATGATCATCTGCCCGTCGCCAGTCGATGCCACAACGACTCGATCAGACGCGGCCAGGCGACACCGTCCGGTTTGTAGGCGCCCGAAGTCGCCAGGTAAACGGCGTCGAGCAGCCGATCCGCGGGAATTCCGCCTTCTGCGCGGCTTTTCTCCACGAATTCCCGCACCAGGGCGTCACGGTGCAGGCCGTCCGGATCCAGAAGGTGGTTGGCCACCATCGCGGCCAGTTGTTCGACGTTGGGATCCTTGATTTCCAGCTGCAGGGCACGACGAAGGAAAGCGGGCGGGAATTCGCGTTCACCGTTGCTCGTCATGATGACGATCGGGAACGCATGGCACCTGACCCGGCCGTCTGTCACGGTCGCCGTCTCGTTCGGGTCGGCGGTGTGCACCGTCATCTCGCGAGTGGAATTGCGCACGCGAGCCAGCTCGTCGATGACGAACTCGCCGTCCTCGAAGATGCTGAGAAGATTGTTGGGCAGGTCCGACTCGCTTTTGTCCAGCTCGTCGATCAGCAGGACGCGCGGCAGTTTTCGAGGGAGGAAAGCAGTTCCCAGCGGGCCCAATCGGATGAAATCCCCGATCGGGGGATCCTCCACCGCTCCGGATCGCTGCTGGCTGGTCGCGGTCGCCTGCAACCGGCCGATGGCGTCGTAGCGGTACAAACCCGACGTCAGGGTCGTATGCGTCGAAATCGACCACTTGAGCACCCGGCCGAGCCGCAGCTCGCGCGCAATGCGGTACGCGAGGGCGGATTTGCCGACACCCGGTTTTCCCGTCAGCAGCAGCGGTCGCCGGAGGTACAGGCTCGCGTTGACCATGTCGAGCTCGCGGGGATCGATGTGCTGCTCGGTCAGGTGGAACTCCGAGCCGAGTCTGCGGCTCGCCTCGCCGTCGTCCTCCGGTGGATGCCCGTCCGACGCGGGCAGAGGTCCTCCGAAGTCCCGCCACGGCGGAGGGGGCGGAAGGAGCTGGGTCAGGTCTATGTCGTACATGGGACGGCCGGTTCCCCGGTAGATCCACCAGTCGGGCGCCTCGCCGGGCTGGTGGGCGTCCACTCTCGGCTCGTTCGCGCTCATCCGTGCTGCCCTTTCATCGTCCCGGCCGGGTGCGACGACGGTTGATCGAGAACGAAGATCCTGTTCGGGTCGTCCCAGAGCACCACCAGGTCCCGCACGAGGTCGTCGGCGCCTGCGGACAGATGGGCTGCCCTGCGCTGTTCCGGCAGATCGAGCACGCCACCAGGCCCGCCGGCCAGGCGGTCGACGAGCGGGCGCAAGTCCTCGGAGGCGGCGCTCGGATGCCACAGGATCACCGGCAGGCCGGCTCTCAGAGCCGCCGTCAGGGTGTCCGGTGCGGCACGCGACTCAGGGCGAGCGGATGGTGGTTCGTCCATTACCAGCCCAATCCATCTGGAATCACTCAGCACGGCGTCGATCGGATTGTCCCCCGTCCGTGATGCTCCGACAGAGTGAATTCGCTCCACGGCAGGGTTCTCCAGCATAGAGTCCCACCGCATGCGCCAGGGGCGATGCCAGCGTTTTGCCTGTATTCGATCGAGTGATCTTATGACTACGGTGTAGTCGAGCACGAGTGGCCTTGGCTCCCCGGAACTGTGCTCTTTCCGCCAGGTGTAGATCGGCAATTGAAGCAGCTGGCGTGCCATCAGGAATTCCAGGGTCACGGGTACGGCCTGATCGGACCACGCGTCCTCCGCCTGGATGATCATCTCGTCGACCCGATATTCCAAGTCGTCGATGCTCAACTCGTGAACTCCGCCGCTCTGCGGTGGCCAGTCGAGAGGATCGTCCTGACGCCAGAACGAGAGGATGCACTTGTCTGAATCGATCGAGTCGAGCTTGATCGCGAACAACAGGTGCAGGTGCGGTTCCAGCTGAAGCGACAAACGGGTTTCACGTTGTTCTTCCAGGGCACTGGTGCGGCGCAACTTGCGCACGTTCTGCTCGACCCACTCGGTCAGCCGGGCGCCGATCTCACCGCCGACCTCCCTGGCCACGAGTTCGACGAACAGGATCGCGGGCGGAACGCCGTCGGGACCGGCGTTGAAATCCGCGAGGTGCTGGTACGCCTCCCACGCGGAGCTGAACCGTTGCGTCGGCACGGCCGATCTGGTGGCACGACTCACGAGCATCGGCAGATGTGGCGTCTCGATCTCGATCAGCCAGCCGTGCAGGTCCTTGAGCTCTTCCTCCGGGTTGAGCGGCAGCACCACCGGCTCGTCGTGCTCCGGCATCGGTGGATGGCGGCTCACCTCGGAGTTCTCGCCGTGCAGGCGCAACCAGGCGTGGCCCTTGAAGCTCTTGACCAGCACTTCGATCTGGCGGTAGGACTCCGGTGCCGTACCAGGGTCCTGCATGATCACTTCGGTGTAGAAGTGGTGTGAAGCGATCATGGCCACCAGGCCGTCGGAGTGGCGCAACGCCAGTTTCGCCTCCGGGGCGTCCAAGATCCGGAACGCCAGGTTGACGGGAGGGCCGATCCAGCCGTGGGTGTCCTTGCGGATGTCACCGGCGTGCACCGCCACCCGCAGTTTCATCCTGGCCTCTGCGACCCTGGTCGAGTTGAAGCGGCGGATCTCGGTGACCAGCCGGTCGGGCAGTTTGTCGGCGAGCTCGCTCTTGGGGAAGGTGGCGGGGATGAGGATCAGCGCACCGTCACCGCGGTCTTCGGTCTCGCACAAGTCGTAGTCGATGCCCACGCCGGCGAGTGCTCGCCTCAGCACGCCGTAGAGGCCGTCGTGGACATCGGTCATGTGAATGGCTTGCCTGCTGTCATTGGTGAAGTCCGCGATGTCGACGGTCACGATAGTTCGGTGCGTTGACGGCGCCAGCGACACGAGCCAGTCCTCTCCCACGACACGACCTGTCGGTGCGTCGAGTACCAGATCACCAGTTTCCTCACCGCGTCATCTGACACACCATGCACGACGGTAAGAGGATCGTGACGTCAGGTGAACCATTCGCAAGGTTCTGGCGTTGTCGGCTGGAATATCCGCTCGAGCTGGTGGCGGTGCGTCGCGCAACCTGCGTGTTCCAACGACTTGGCATGGCCACAGTCTTGCTCTGCGGTCAAGCCCTGGTGGTGTTCGCTCGGCAGTTGGCCAGAAAATGGCAATGAAGTCTGACGTGCCCCTGTGCGGACTGGGTGTGCAACACAAACCTGCGGGGTCGTCAAACCTGCAAGAGCGTGAATCTCGACGAGTTCGTCGGCGGAAAGGCGTCAGGATTCTTCCGAGTGACCGCGTGTTCGTTGTCGAGTTCCCCTGCCTCAATGTCGAGCTGGGTCGGCGAGGTCGGTCACCAGAACGCGCGGCCGGGCTCGTCGATCACATCCAGCAGTGCGGCTGGGGAGGTTCGCGCGGGTACGTCCTGCAACAGGTGCCAGCGGGTGTTGCGGTCGGGCCAGTACAGCCGCCAGTGGCTGCCGTCGTGCCGCAGCTGTGCCACCGGTCGCTTGGTCCACTCAGGCCCGAGGTCTGCACGCCATGGTGCGCGGGCTTCCACGATGGTGACGTTCGAGCCGCGCACGGTGTGCTCGACGCGGACCTGGTGACGAAGACGCTCGGGGACGCACTGCTCGCACCAGCGGGCGATCTGACGCAGGTGGGTGTCCGGGACGGCCATGACGCCGATGGTCGCAGAGCGCGGCGGGCGGCCCGCAGTCGACCGTGGCCGACCTGCGGGCACCGGGCACGGATGGACCACGAGGGTGTGGCGGAGGATGCAGGATTCGAACCTGCGCCCCGGAAGAGGGCGCCTTGCGAAGTCGGATGCCCGCGAGTCGAACGCGGTGTGTCCTCATCCCAAATGAGGCGGGTTGCCGTCTCCCTCGCATCCGCGAGTACCCCTGCCAGGAGTCGAACCTGAATCTCGGCGTTCGTAGCGCCGCGCCTTTTCCATTGGGCTACAAGGGTGAGAAAATGTGCAGAACAAAGAGCCGCCCTGCTCGGTTTCCCGGGGGCGGCTCCCTGAACATGACGTCCTACCGGGTCATGATGGGGAGCTTGTGCTGCTCACCTGCGAAAACGGTCGTGAGAACGGTCGAGCTGAGCTGACTCGGCGGCTCATGGCGTTCTCCTTCCGTCTCGGTGTTGCCCCAAGTATTATGGGCGCACTCGACGCCCGTCAATCATTTATCGGGCACGCTCGTGGTCCAGTTCGTCCGTGGCGCGCAGCAGCGGGGCGATGCTCTGCGCGGGGTGTTGAGCCTGATGGCGGACCGGTTGCAGCACCTCGATCTGCGGATCCCGTCGAGGTCGCGCAGCTTCCGCTGAGCGGGCAGGCACGGCTCAGCATCTGACGGACTCGAGTGCAGACAACGAAACCAACGCCTGCCGGCTGGTTCCGGAGTCTCCCACCAGGGAGAGCAGGAAACCTGCCGCAAGTCCGATGATGAACGAGAGAAGAACGATCCGGGTCACCGTTGAAACCTTGCACAGAACAACCACGAGTTCACCTCTCCGGTTGAGACAAGGGGCTGGTGCGTCAAATTTTCTGGCGCTCGTCCATAATGGTGTCCAGATCCGATGCCCACCATGCCAGGTGACACACGAACTCTGTGCCGTGCTTCTCCGTCAGCGCCACTGGACGCCGTAGCTCAGACCTTGCTGAAGGTCGTGGAACTCGAGCGCGACATCGCCGAGCCGGTCCACGAGCAGCGGGTCGTCGTGTGGGACGAAGTCCTCGTAGGCCTTCGCGGGCAGGCCGTTGATCCGCCACACCTCCTCGGGAGGCGTGCGTGCGTCGAACCGGACCCGCAACGAGAATTCCTCGCACCGGCGCAACGGTGTGAACACGTAGTAGGGCCGCATCCATTGCCGCGGATACGACGTGAACTGAATTCGGTAGTCGTGCTGCTCGCCGAGCACGAGTGGTGAGGGCAGTCGCACGATGAACCGCGAGTGCGACGACGAGACGCGTTCCTCTTCGACGATCTCGCCTCCGTAGATCATCTCCGCGCGAATCGCGTGCTCCTCCTTCAGCTCCGGATCGCGTGGAGCACTCAGCGAGAGCACCAGTTCGTCCAGGTCGTCGACCGCCGCGATGATCCGCCGTTCCTCGGTCAGCGTCGGCAGGTCGAGGTCCATCCGCAGGAACACCCTCAGTGTCTCGACGTACCAGCCGTCCGGTGAGTACGAGCCGGCTTGCCGGTCCCGCGTGCCCGCGTCGTACAGCAGCTCGGCGAGCATCTTGAACGCGTTGTCCACGCGCCTGCGCGCGGTGCGCGGATCGCGGTCGAACGCGTTGGCCAGCCAGGCGACGCGCTGGTCGAGGAACCCGCCCTCGGCCTGGCTGTGCAGGCCGAGGGCGACTGTGGCCGCGAGCTGCAGGTCGGGCGGCAGTTTGGCGCTGAGGCTGGTCAACCGCAGGATCAGCTTGCGCCGAGCGAGTGCGGGGTGGTCGACGTCCGTCACGCCGCACGCCTGCCGCAACGCCGTGCCAACGCGCTCCACCACGTCGTCCGCGCGCAGCCCGCGGCCCCGGCGGATCTCCTTGAGCTCGTTGAACACCTGCGCGATCTGCACGCGACCACCCCTCGATCGACTCAACGGCCGACCACGATCAACACAGCGATCACCAGTTCGACGATGATGTGGCTTTCCATCTCCGCACCTCCTCCGGTACCGGGTTTCGGTTCCCGAGAAGGAAAATGCCCTGGTCTCACCGCCGGGGAGAACGACAGATGACGGTGCCGCTACCTGCCATTTGGCTGGTCACCGGCGAACCTGCGCAGCATGCCGGGTTCTCTGATCAGCACCCGTGCCCGTTCGCTGATCACGATCCCCCTGGCACGCAGCACTCCGAACGCTCTGGCGACCGAGCGCAGCGAGGCGTCGACCTGACTCGCCACGTCCTGCTGGCTGACCCGGATCCGCAGCACGACACCGTTCTCCGCCGGCACGCCGTGCTGGTCCATCAACCGGACGAGGCACGCGGCGACGCGTTGCGTCGTGTCGAGCGTCGCGAACGCCGCGCGCAGATGCGTCGCCCCGACCACCCGCGCGGCCAGCTGGTTGATCATTCCCATCGCCACGGCCGGCCGCGTCGACAGCAGGCCGACGAACTGCTCCCGCCGCAGCTGCACCGCGGTCACCTCCTCCACGGTGCGCACGCTCGCGACGCGTTCGATGTCCTGCACGGCGGCCAGCTCACCGACCGCGTCACCGGGTCCGCGGAACGCGAGCAGCAGGTCGCCGCCTCCCTTGGCGACGGCTGACACCCGCACCCAGCCGCTCAGCAGCACGAACACGTGCGTGCTCGGATCTCCCTGCTGGAAGAGGAGCTGGTCCGCGGGGAACTCGCGTCTCCGTCCCGCGGCCAGCACGGCCTCCCGGTCCTCTTCGCGCAGATGGGCGAACAGCGAACCGGCAACCGGTTGGCTCATGAGCGGCACCTAGAGGTCGTCGTCAGCGTCGTCGTCTTCGAGTTCGGGTGGCTCGGGCAGTCGCCTGGCACCTGTCAGGGTCGGCATGTCGCCGCCGAACCCGAGAGGGCTCTGCGCCAGCCGGTCGGCGATCACCGCGGTGGAGCGCGCCATGATGTCCGCGACGTTGCTGCGGTTGACCAAACCGTTTTCCAGCAACGAGTTCAACATCCCGCGCGCGGCCTCGAAGTCCAGCTTGTACTGCTGCATGAACATCGCGATGACCTCGTTGACGTCCTCCGGCCGGTTCGCCAGCCGCAACGCGACGAGCGCCATCGGTCCGTCCGTCAACGCCTTGCTGTAGTGCTCCATCCGCAGCTTCTCGAGGTGCATGCGGTGTTCTTCCTCCAGCTGCTTGCGCTGCAGCTCGAAGTCGGCGCGGTTGGCTTCCAGCTGCATCTCCATCTTCTGCTCGATCGCGAGAAGCTGCGAGTCGCGGGTTCGCGCGTCGTGCTCGCGCTTGCGCGTCTGCGTCGCCCACTCGTGCCGCTTGCGCCCCTGGAGGATCGTCTTGGTGTCCGCGTCCAGTGACAACGTGACCGTGCACTCCCGCAGCAGCAGCCCCTGCGGCAGCTGGGTCGGCACGGAGAGCTGCCTGCTCGCGGCGACCTCGGCGTTGGCGCGATCCTCGATGGAGAAGCCGCGGCTCAGGTCCCGCAACGTCTTCACGAGATGGCCGCGCACCACCGGGTCCGCGTCGGCGAGGCTGGTTCGCACCGCCTCGCACGGATCCTCGACCTGCCAGTGCGCGAGCACCTCCCCGATGAACGAGAAGGTGTCCTCCTGGGTCGGAAGATCGATCCGGTACGGCGACACGTGCACGGACGTGTCGACCAGGTACACCGCGCGCATCGTCGACGCCTCGGCCCAGTTGACCGGGCGGTGCAGCAGCTCGCTGCGGCGGGACAGGTAGACGGACGCGAACTCGCCGCCGGAGATGGGGCGGTTGAACGCGCCGGTCGGCGACATCTCCTGGCGGTGGACCAGGGGCCGGATCTGTGCCGGCTGGGGGTGGATCACGGTCGGTTCTCCTCACGGTCCATGACGGCGAGCAAGTCGGGCACGGCGGCGGCTGGACCGCGCCGTTCGCCCGCCCAGGCGATCAGGTGCTCACGCAGGCTCGCGGTGTCGCCGGTGGCTCGCCCCAGCTCGGCGAGCAGCAGCCCGAGGGCCTCGCGCTGGGTGGCGTCGCGGTCGGCGATCCGGGTCCACCGCCTGATCAGGTCGTACGTGTCCTGCATGAAGTGCGGTGCCTCGATCGTGCGGGCGAGCAGCTCGACGATCGCGGCCCGTTGGGTGAACTTGCCGCGGACGAGTGCCCTGCCCGGCTCTCGGCGGTCGAGATCGGCGATCCACAGCAGACCCGGCCACGGCCTGGAGCTGCCCTCCTCGGACACCTCCAGGAAGGTGCAGAGCTGAACCACGCAGTGGAATCCGGAGCCGCGCACCTGGAGCGTCTCCGAGCCGGTCCACCGCATCAGCTCACCGAGGACCGCCGGCAACCGGTCGGCGTCCAGAGCCAGGTTCGTCACCGCGCCGGCCAGCGCGATGATCATCCGGGCCGAGTCCGTGTCGGCCGCCTTGCGCAGCAGTTTCAACGCCCGGTCCGCCGTCATGATCGGCAACGCGCCGAGCGCGGTGACCGCGGCGACGTGGAAGTCGGTGACCTCCTCGCCCTCCAGCCAATGCGTGATCATGCGGCTGATCAACGGTTGCAGTTCCGGTTGCAGCACGGGCACTCGCAGCGCGGCGATGGCCGCCTGCCGTCCCCACTCGCCGTGGTCGTCGACCCACGGTTCGATGACCTGCAGCCGTGCTCGGTCGAACTCGGTCAGGCTGAGCAGGCCTGCGGCCACACCCGCACGGGCGCGCACCTGCCGATCCGGTGAGGTGCCGAGCCTGCGCAGCCAGTTGCGCACGACCTCCTGCGCCTCCGGGTACTCGTGCCAGACGTGTTCCAGCACCCTCCGCGGCCTGTGCGGGTCGCGGTAACGCACGACCTGCACGGTGAGGCTGCCGTAGTCGGTGTCTTCGACAGACGCCGCGATCTCCGCCTCCGCCTTCTCGACGAGGCTGACGTTGCGCACGCGGAACACCTGTCGCCTGCGGTCCCTGCGGTCCGGCAACTCCGCCGCCTGCATGGCTCTCGCGAGCTTGGTGGCCGCATCCGTGACGGTGTGCAGCGGCATGCCGTCGAACGCGCCCAGCGCGATCGCGAACGCGCGGTGGTCGTTGTCCGCCAGCGTCTCGTCGAACCACTCGCGGAACGCGCCGTCGGCACTGCTGGTGAACCCGCGCCGCACGTCCTCCAGGTCGCATTCGCCGAGCACCACCCGGCACAGCCCGCGCCCGAAGTCCGCGAGGTCCTGTGCTCGGCGCGCGTTCGTGACGACTTCCTCGACCAGCGGCGCGAACTCGGTGAAGTCCGCCAGCTCCTGGTCCGGCTTGCCCGCGGCGGCGAGCCGCGCCCTGAAGTGCGCCCGCACGAGAGCGAGTGCGTCCGGTCGCTCGTCGGTCTCCACGAGGTAGTCGGCGAGATCCCTGTCCCGGACCGGAGTCGCGGCGTCGACCAGCACGATCATCTTGGCCTGTGCGGCGGTGAGAGCGGCGCGCCACACGTCCAGGGAGAACTCGGTGAGCACGGCCGCCTGGTCGGCCTCCAGCGACTCCAGCAGGTAACCGCGGTTCGCGCGCAGACCGAGCGCGGCCGACGGACCGCGCATGCTGGTGTCCGGGTTGAGCTTGTCCACACCGTCCGCGCACTCGCGGCCGAGCAGGTGCAACGCGGCGGTCGTGCGGCCCCAGCCGGCCGGGCAGCGCAGCAGCACCACGGACCGTTCCCGCAGCGTGCGACGCAGCTCGTGGTAGCAGGACGGCTGGACGAACGTCGCCGTGACGGCCTTGATCACCTCGGCGGCGACCGGGCCGCTCGGCACCGAGCCGTAGGACGCACTCCGGCTCTGTGCGCCGGAGTCGACGAGCCCGATGGTGTTGGCGACGATCACGTTGCCGATCGGTCCGCGTTCACCGAGCAGGGCGGCGAGGGCCTTCTCCTGCGCGCGGTTGTCCTGGCCGAGTTTGCGGGCGTTGCGCGGGTCGGAGGTGACGGACTTCGGGTCGACCGTCTCCTCCGGTTGCTCGTCCGCCTGCTCCGGCTGCTCCTCACCGTCCGATGTGGACTCAGGCTCCTCGTCCGGCCGGTCCTCCTCGTCGCTCACCTGCGTACCTCCGACTGCCCGAAGTACGACCGCGCGTCGACCCTGTCCACTCTCTCGGCGGTGTGCACGCTGCCGATCTGGCTGCCGTTGATGGTGATCGCCTGACCTCGTGCGACAGGCTCCGCCGCGGCGGGACCGGTGGCGACGCCGGGCGGCGCGGCGTACCCCGGCACACGGACCCACGCGGTGCGCTCGTCGTCGGCCACCTCGCGGTAGGTGCCCGGCTGAAGGCCGCGGTAGCCCTGGCAGACCACGTCGCGGTAGACCGCGTCCGACACGACCAGCACTGACTGCGCCCTGTCCGCGGATCGCAGGACGTCCTTGACCGGCTTCATGTTGTTGATCCGGAACGTCGTGGTGAGCGCGTCGCCGGTCCAGCCGTGCGCATCGCGGTGGACGAGACCGTGGTGCACCGCGATCCGCAGTCGCATCCAGTCCGGCGGCGCGACGGTGGCGTTGCGGCGAGCGAGCGCCTCCACGACCACCTCGGCCACCGGGTCGAGCACGTCGAGCACGCCGGTGTCGGCGACGACCATCACGCCGTCGCCGCGGTCCTCGACGGCGTACTGGTTCACGGCAAGTCCCGCGGTCCCCAGTGCCTCGTCGACCATCGCATACAGGTCGGCGCGCAGCACGGTCTGTGCGGAGTTCGCTCTGTCACTCGACTTCTCGACGTCGATGACCAGGAAGGACCGGTTCAGGGGCTGTTCGGTCACGGTTTCTCCTTTCACGGCAACGTTCCTCGGCGGCACACGGCGCTGAGCACGGCTTCGATGCCGTGGCGCACCACGGCTTCGCGCACGCGCCGGTAGCCGGCGCCGTAGACGGGATCCGGGTTGTCCAGCGCCGACTGGCGCAGGGTGTCGGCGAACGCGGTGCGCTGCCGCTTGAGCCACGCGCCCGCGAACAGCTCGCAGACGCCTTCCTCGACGACCAGGTCGAGGTGTCGCGCGCCTTGTTGCGCGAGCCACGCGTGCCCGATCTCGTGCGCGACGGTCGAGCCGAAATGCGTGGCGGTGAGCCCGCGCGCGATGTGGATGCCGACCACCTCGGTGACCGGACTGCCCTCCCACGTGCGCCCGATCGTCCGGCCGAGGCACAGGCCGCGACCGTCGAGGTTGAGGTCGTCGGGTTCGACCAGCGTGACCCGAACCCGTTGACCGAGCCGGATGCCCAGGGCGGCCATCTCCTCGCGCACGCGGGGGATGTGCTGCCTGGCCTGGTCCTGCGTCTCCACCGCGACGGCGGTGCAGGTCGGGCAGCGCACGGTCGTCGCGGTGAACCGGTACCAGCCCGGCTCACCCGCGTGTCTCGGCCGTGAGCACAACGCGCAGCGTGCCTCGGCCGGGTGTGCCACGCAGGTCGCTTCGCCGTGCATCGACAGTTCGTAGCTGTCAACCGGCGGATGCCCGCACACCGTGCATGTGGTCGTCATCAGCTCACCGGCACCCAACGCCTCGTCACCGGGTCACGTTTCCAGCCCGCGGTGGTCGTTCCGCACGAGCCGGCACCGGTGAGCTGTCCGTCGAAGTAGCGCACCCAGGCCGCGGCCGTCGTGCGTCGGCCCGGGGCGGTGTGCACCGCGTCGCGCAGCAGCTCGCGGCCCTCGCCGGGCAACGCCGCGTACGCACGGCTCGGGTCGCGCGCGAGCGACGCCATGGCGCCGGGGGAGAGGCAGCGCAGCACGAAGAGGCCGAGCTTGTAGAGGTCCGTCGCCTGGCTGAGGGTGTCCTCCGGCGGCTGCCAGTCCGGCGCGTTCAGCTGTCGCACGACCGCCATCTCGCCCTTGACCCGGATCGCGTCGCAGTCGACCAGCATCACCAGCGGATCGCCGGTGAGCCGGAAGACGGCGTTCTTCGCGTTCACGTCACCGATGACCAGGTCGTTGCGGTGCAACAGGTCCATCACACCCGCCAGGTCACGACACACCCGGAGGCGTTGCTTCGCGGTCAGCGCGGGCATGCCGAGCCGGTTGGCGCGCGCCGGGTCGATGAACAGGTGCTGCACCTCGCGCAACGTCCTGGTCGGAGTGCCGCTCGGCAGCACCCGTTCCTCGAAGTAGCTGTCCGGGATGAGCGGCATGAGCACCCCGCACACCGCGCCGCCGTGCTCGACCACGCGCACGGGCCACGCTGCGGACCGGTCCAGCCGCTCCCGTGTCGCCGGATCGAGCCGCAGCCTGCGGGTGACCACCTTGCCCAGCCCGTGCGGCGGGGCGTGGCCGGGCTTGTACTCCTTGTACACCAACGGTCCCGGCACGTCGGGCAACGTCACGTCCGGGGCGCGGTGGACCTTCGCCTGGCCGCCCTGGCCGAGCAGCTCACCGAGCCGCCCCACCTCGCCGAGGCCGATCACGTGTGCGTTCATGCCTCGGCGACCGGCCACACCGCCACCGCCGTGCGGTCGTCGTCGAAGGTCTTGCGCGCGAAGCCCACGTGCGCCGCGAACTCCAGCCCGGACACCGGCGGTGTCGCCCAGACCTCCGCGAGGAACTTGCCCACCTCGCCGGTGCCGTGTCCGAGCGGGTCGCCGATGCCGTCGGTCATCAGCACCAGCGCCTCGCCGGCCCGCACGGTGGTGCGCACGGTCACCGGATCGGCCGCGGGCACCATCGGCAACGCCTGCACCGACGACGAGTAGACGGCGGCGCCGTCGTTCTTCACCGCAGCCTGCGGTTCCCACGAGCCGTTCCGCAGCACCCATGCCGAAGTGTCGCCGACCGACACCAGGTGGACCGGGTGCGCGCCGTCCACCGCGTGCAGGTCGAACACCGCGTACAGGACCGTGGTCGCCATCACCTCCGCGACCTCGCGCAGTTCCTTGCCCTCGGCCTCCGCGCCGAGCAACCGGCGTGCGCGTTGCTCCAACCGCATCGCGACCTTCCGCACGAAGTCGGCCCAGTCGATCTCGTGCGGTGCCATCGTGACGAGCAGGTCCGCCAGCCACTTGACACCCCAGCTCGCGACGAAGTGGGCGGCCTTGTGCGACAGCCTGCCCGACCCGACGCCGTCGGCCACGCAGATCACCAGGTAGCGGTCGTCTGCGGTGCGCCGGTAGCCGTACTCGTCCTGCCTGACCTTGCCGAACGACCGGTGCGACAGGCCGCGCAGGCTCGCCGCGCGCAGCTCGGCGATGCGCCGCTTGCCCTCCGTCAGCGCCACCGCGTCCAGCACGGTGTCGCGCTGCTCCCACTCCGTCGGGTCCGGCACCGGGACGACCCTGCTCGCCGCCCTGCCCGCCTCACCGACCACATAGGACTCGAACGAGCCGTGCCACGCCGGGGCCGCGACAGCAGGCACCGGCATCACTTCGGTTCCGTTGTCCATCAGACGAAGTCGTCCGCCGAGTGCGCGGAGATGCCTGCGGGCAGGTCGTGCTTCGCGGGCAGCAGCAGGCCGGAGCCGCCCTGCGCCATGCTCTGGCCCGACGCGAGCATGCTGGAGATGAGGATCTCGGCGATCATCGCGATGGCGTCCGCCGGGTTCTGCCCCTTGTCCATCAGGTACATCTGCATCGCCTTCGGCCCCGTCGAGGGGTGGATCAGCGTCTTCAGCACCTGTGGGTTCGCCTGGTCCACGCCGCACGGCACGAGGTTCGGATAGGTCGGGAACCCCTGGGTCAGGTCGCGGAACGCGGCCTCCCACTCGCCGTTGCCGTCGGTCGGTTCGCCATCGCTGATGAAGAACACCGCAGGCCGGTGCACCATGAACCCGTCGGCCTTGAGCTGCTTGACGTTCATCTCGATCTCCGACCGCAGCAGCCGGAACGCGGCCGCGTACGACGTCGCGCCCCGCACGCTCAACGACGGGATGCGCACGTTCTCGTCGAGCAGGTCGCACAGCGGAAGCCGGACCTGCGCGTCCGTGCCGAAGTCGATGAGCCCGAACCGGACCTTGTCGGCCAGGATCGGTGAGTCGGCCAGCGCGTCCAGCACGGCCGGCAGGATGTTGTTGGCCTGCGCCAGCTTCGGTCCGCTCATCGACACGGACACGTCGACGACCAGGTAGAAAGGCAGCAGTTTCGCTTTCTCGCTCTCCAAGGTTTCCTCTCCTGTCAGGGGTTGCGCGGCTTGACGCCGTTGTTCGGATGCGGAATGCGGATGGGACGGGTCACGTCGTCGTACCGGTCGCGGGTGTCGACCTGCGAGCGGTACCACTGGTCGAGCTCGGCGTCGCTCTTGAGCTGAGCCAGCTCGCCCCACACGTCGATGGCCTTCATCGCGATCTTGAGCTTGCGGTCGGCGACCGCGCGCAGCGTCTGTTCGTGCGCGTCCTGCTGCACGTCGATCCGCTGCTGCTGGAGGTCGAACTCGTTGTCCGCGCGCAGCTTGGCGAGGTCGCGGTCGCGCTTCGCCCACACCTCGTCGTCGGTGTCGGTGCCCTCGTCCTTCCGCCTGGACAGCCGGTCGTAGAGGGTCTCGCGGCCGAACAGCGACAGCAGTTTCACGATCACCGGCAGCAGTTCGATCGCCAGGAACAGCAGGAAGATCGCCCGCTGCGCGAGTGCACCGCTGGCCCTCCCCTCGGTGATCCGGTCGAGCGCCTCCAGCCTGGCCAGCAGGCCGGTGTCCTGGTCGGCGGCCTCACGCCCCGCCTTGCCGAGGCGGTCACGTTCCTGGCGCAGGTCGCTCAGACTCCGCTCCACCTCCGGCAACCGGCGCTGGGCGGCGTCCTTGTCCGTCGCGGAACCGTCCTGCAACCGCTTGGCGACCCGGTCCTCGACCGTCTTCAGCTCCTGCTGCGCCTTGTCCCACGTGGCCTTGGCCTCGTCCGCGACCCGCTTCTTCGCCCGGTACTGCGGTCCGTCGCCCACCTTGCCGGTGCCGCACGTGCCGTCGAACTCGCACTGCGCGGCCTGGTCGGCCGTCCGGTAGGCCTTTTCCGCCTCGTCCACCTTGGACTTCGCGGCCTTGACGTCACCGTCGTCCGCGACGGTCGGAGCGGAACGTCCGGACACGACGCTGCGGAGCTTCTCCTCTTCCTGCTCCAGCTGCTGGATCTTGGCGAAGGCCTCGTCGCTCTTCTGCTGGTTCTGCTTGATCGCCTCGGCGCGCATCACGAGCAGTTCGCCGGTGATCTCCCGGTCGAAGATCTGCAGCTCCATCGGGACCGAGATGACCGTGCCGATGACCAGCGCGAGCGCCAGCCGGGGAATCGCCATGGCCAGGTTGATCAGCTTGCCGTTGCTCCTGGTCATCGTCACGACGAGCATGCGGTCGAGGTTGAAGACGATGACGCCCCAGACGAGGCCGACGGCCAGCGCGGCCGCCAGTGGCAGCCGTAGTTGGGAGTAGAGGGCGAAGAACGCGGAACCGGCGGCGACCGCGGCGGTGCTCAGCAGCACACCGCCCATCGCCGCCAGCTTGCCGACATCGCCCGGTGCCTTGTGCAGCACGTCCTTCCTGGCCCCGGACAGCAGGGCCAGGCGCATGGTCAGGCTCATGGCCTTCCGTCACTCCTGAGATCGAGGTCCAGCTCGGGACCGTCGGCGAACATCGCGGTGAGATCGAGTGGGAACTGCGCGGCTGACAGGCGCGGTAGGTCCGGCCACGTGAACGCGGGTGGCCGGGCCGGCTCGGACAGGTCGAGCTCCTGCTGGAACGACGGAAGTCCCGGCAGCGGCACCAGATCGACCTGCGGGATCTCCTGCGCCGGGACGGCAGGCCACGGCACGTCGGGCACCGCGACCGGCAACTGCTGGTGCGCGGGCGGTTCGACGACCGTCACCGGTCCGGCCGTGCACGAGTCGGCACCGAGCGCGTTGGTCGCGGTGACCTCGACGAACCCGGACTCGTCCAACACGATCGGCGTGACGCCGCGGCCGGGTCCTCCGTCGATCCTGACCTCGTGCCCCTTGGTCTTGAGCACGATCTCGGACGCGTCCAGCGCCTCCCAGGACACCCCGACCGATCCACCGCTGAGCAGGAACCTGCGGTCCAGCGCGACATCGCCCAGCCGAGGCGGTGCGACCGCCTCGCCGAGCAGCCTGCGCAGGCACGACAACCACTCGCGGGCCGACGGGCGGTCGTTCGGCGTGGCGCCCAGCGCGCGTCGCAGCATCGCGAGCCCGGTGGGGTCGAGCCTGCCTCCGACCGCGGCCGGATCGACGCGGATCGAGCCGAACCGGCCGGGCGTCAGACAGCGCAGGATGAACAGACCGAGCTTGTAGAGGTCGGTCGCCCTGGTCAGCGGACCGCCCTCCGGCGGCTCCCAGTCCGGCGCGTTGAGCTGCTTCACCAGCGGCGCGACACCGCGCGGCCGAACGCCGTCGCAGTCGAGGAACATCACCATCGGGACGGCGTCCAGCCGGAAGAGCTCGTTCTTCGCGTTGAGGTCACCGAACACGACACCCAGCTCGTCGTGCATGAACGCGAGCCCGGCCGCGAGGTCCCGGCACAGCCGCAACCGTTCCTCGTCGGTCGGGACCGGCCTGCCGAGCCTGCGGGCGAGAGCCTCGTCGATGAAGAGGTTCTGCACCTCCCGCAGCGACCGCTTGGTCCCCTGCGTTCCCGGCAACGTGAGGGTGTCGAAGAAGACGCCGGGCACCCTGCGCATCACGATGCCGAAGACGTCGTCTCCCTCCAGCACGACGCGCAGCGGCCACGCCGCGATCCCGTCGAGCCGCTGCCTCTCCGGCTCGTCGAGGCCGCGTCGCACGGCAGCGATCTTGATCAGGTTGTTCTTCTGCTCGTACGGCACGTGGTAGCGCTTGAGCACCAGCGGTTCAGGCAGGTCGGGCAGCCGGAAGTCCGGCAGCTCGTACACGCTGGCCTCGCCACCTCTGCCCAGTTGTCTGCCGATGTCGCCCAGGTCTTTCCTGGCAACGGTCATGACGGCACCGGACGAGGATTCATCCACGTTTGCGTTCCCCTCGGCGGATGACATTCGATCGGGATAGCGATAGAGGTGAAGGTAAACCGATGGGAGTTCGCCGCCGATACCGGGGGCACAGTTGACCAGATTCTGTCCAGCGTGCCCGGTCGTCACTTGACGGACGTGCGCACTCTCATTACGTCGCGCTATGCGTGGTCAATCGGTGCAGCCGCGCACGGCGTTACCCGCCGCTCGAGGTGTGTTACTGGCCAAAAAGGGGACAAAAGCTGGACACGATGTGACGTTGCCTCGCATCCATGCGCGCTGACCGCGAATAACTGTGGGCACACTTGAAGAATGTTGCGGGTGGGTGAAACGGGTTGCCGGCGTTCTGCGGTCGTGGTAGAGCCCCGAACGCCTGTTTTGGTGACGAAAGCGTGGCGGAGGATGCAGGATTCGAACCTGCGCGGCGTTCGCGCGCCGACCACGACGCCAGGGGAGTCGTCGATGAAGGGCGCCTTCATCGACGTCAGGTGGATGAAGGAGCCCTTCATCCACGCAAAAGTCACGCTTGGCCGGGCATGCCGGACGCAAGTCTGCAGACACCACCAACAAGCCGGACACGACTTTGCTGCGGCCCTGCCAAATGAGGCGGATCGGCCGTCTCCCTCGCATCCGCGAGTACCCCTGCCAGGAATCGAACCTGAATCTCGGCGTTCGTAGCGCCGCACTCTCTCCATTGAGCTACAAGGGCGAAATAAAGTGCACTGAACAGGGAGAGCCGCCCTGCTCGGCTTCCCGAGGGGCGGCTCCCTGAGCATGACGTCCTACCGGATCATGAAGGGGAACCTGTGTCGCTCACCTGCGAGAACGGTCGCGGGAACGGTCGAGCTGAGCTGAATCGGCGGCTCATGGTGTTCCCCTTCCTTCTCGGTGTTGACCAAAGTATTACGGGCGGACTGACCGCCCGTCAATCATTTGTCAGGCACGCTCGTAAGTCATGAACGAAACCCCGCTCTCGAACAGCTGCGCGTTGGTGCGCGCGAACTTGGTGATGTCGGCCTTCCCGTCGAACAAGGGGATGCCGCGCCCGAACACCACCGGGTGGATCTTCAACAGCAGCTTGTCGATCTGGGGCAGCAGTTCGGCGGCCAGTTTGCCGCCGCCGCACAGCCAGATGTCGAGGCCGTCCTCCTCCTTCAGCCCACGCACGCGGCCTGCGACGTCCTGGCGGATCACCTCGACGTCGTCCGGGGTGCCGGTCAGCGACGACGACACCACGAACTGCCGCAGGTGGGCGTAGGGCGAGGCGAGTCCGCCCGGTACCTGGTAGGTGTGGCGGCCCATCAGCACGGTGTCGAAGTTCCGGTTCGGCGCGTCCTCCAGGCCCAGGGCCGCGCGGAACTGGGTGGGCAGCGTGTCCGGGTACTCGGCGTTGATTCCGGCCATGTGGTCGCCTTCGAAGATGAACCCGTCGAAGGTGCCGTCCTCGGCCGCGATGAACCCGTCCAGCGTCACTGCCACGTAGTAGACGAGCTTTCGCATACAGATCATCCCCTCGGAGTGGTTTAACCACGACAACTGTAGTACTATGGCTGTAGTGGTTGTCAAGGAGGATTCGTGGTCCGGAACGAAGCACGGCGAACCGCCCTGTTGGACGCTGCGATCGACGTCCTGGCGGAAGAGGGGGCGCGGGGACTGACCTACCGCGCGGTCGACGCGAAGGCGGAGGTTCCTGCGGGCACGGCGTCGAACTACTTCGCCACCCGCGACGACCTGATGTCCGAGGTGGCGATCAGGGTGACGCAACGGTTGGCGCCGTCCGACGAGTCGATCGCGGAGTCGCTGGCGTTGCCCCGCGACAGGTCGCTGAGCATCAAGTTCATGCACGACATCATCAAGCGAGCGGACGCGGACAAGGCGTGCTACCTGGCGTTGATGGAGTTGCGGCTGGAGGCGACGCGCAGGTCGGACCTCCGCACGGCACTCACCAGGACGATGGCTGACAACCTCGAGTTCAACATCGCGTTCAACGAGGAGTCGAAGCTGCCGGGTGACCGGATGACCGTCATCCTGCTGTACTTCGCGATGACGGGGTTCATCTACGAACGGCTGACCTTGCCGGACATCACCGAGCCGATGGACCTCGACGAGTTCATCGAGGTCCTCGTCGACAGGGCTATCGGCTCAGCGGGCCACCGGTGATCGTCAGCGACACGGCGATCACCACGATGCCCAGAGTGGAGTAGAGGAACGCGTCCATGCCGCGGCCGCGGATCTTGATCAGACCGGCCTGCTCGTCGGTCACCAGGACCCTCAGCACGGCCGCCACCAGCAGCGACAGGCCGAGCAGCACGGCGCCCTGCCGCCAGTGGTACTGGAAGATCCGCACCAGCCCGAACACGCCGATCCCGAGCACCAGCGCGAACGGCAGGTGCTTGCCGGGGCCCGACCGCCAGCGCTGTTCCGGCATGAGCGCTTCCGCGTCAGACCGCCGCATGGGCGCGCTCGGCGGCTTCGACGGTGTTGGTCAGCAGCATCGCGACGGTCATCGGGCCGGCGCCGCCGGGGATCGGGGCGAGCCAGCCCGCGACCTCGCGGACCTCGGGGGCCACGTCGCCGACCAGGCCGGCCTCGGTGCGCGTGATGCCGACGTCGATCACGGCCGCGCCCGGCTTCACCATGTCGGCGGTGATCAGGCCCGCGCTGCCGGCGCCCGCGATCACGATGTCCGCGCGGCGCACCTCGGCGGCGAGGTCCTTGGTGCCGGTGTGGCACAGCGTCACGGTGGCGTTCTCGGTGCGGCGGGTCAGCAGCAGGCCGATCGGGCGGCCGACGGTGACGCCGCGGCCGACCACGGTGACGTTCGCGCCCGCGAGCGGCACGTCGTAGCGGCGCAGCAGCTCCACGATGCCGCGCGGGGTCGCGGGCAGCGGCGCGTCCACGCCGAGCACCAGCTTGCCCAGGTTGACCGGGTGCAGGCCGTCGCCGTCCTTGCGCGGGTCGATCCGCTCCAGGATCGCGTTGGCGTCGAGGTGCTTGGGCAGCGGCAGCTGCACGATGTAGGCGGTGACCTCGGGGTTGGCGTTCAGCTCGTCGATGACGGCTTCCAGCTCCTCCTGCGTGGTCGACTCGGGCAGGTCGCGGCGGATCGACTTGATGCCGACCTTCTCGCACGCCTTGTGCTTGCCCTTCACGTACGAGTGCGAGCCGGGGTCGTCGCCGACCAGCACGGTGGCCAGACCGACCGAGCCGGGCAGCGCGGCGACCCGCGCCTTGAGGTCCTCGAACAGCGCGTTCCGGGTTTCGTTGCCGTTGAGCAGCGTCGCAGTCACGTCCTCATCCTCCCACTGGGCAGCGCGGCGACGCCCACCGACACCAGCGTCAGCACGACACCGATGACCGTCGGCAACGCCAGGTGCCCGCTCGCCGCGTCGAGCAGCACGGCACCGATGAGCTGCCCGCACACCGCGCACAGCCCGACCATCAGCACCCCGATGAACCGCACGGACACGATCGCGCCGCCCACGCCGACGATGCCGAGCAACCCGCCGATGTAGAGCCACCAGTCCGACGGGAAAACGCCGGGCACATCCCGCGCGGCGACCAGGTTGACGAGCAGCAACGCCGTCGTGCCGGTGGTGAAGTTCACGAGAATCGTCGTCACCGAGTGTCCGGCGGCCTCGCGCACCAGCCCGTTCACCGCCTGCTGCCAGCCCAGCAGCAGCCCGCCGACCAGTGGCAGCACCGCGAGCCACAACGCGCCCGGCGAGGTGAACCGGTCCGACACGGCGACCACCACCGCGACGACACCGACGGCCGCGCCGAGCACTCGGGTGAGCGTCAACGGCTTCGGCTCGCCCGGCCCGAGGCCCCGCCGGTCCACGACCAGGCTGCTCACCACCTGCCCGACGACCACGGCGACGGTGAACACCGCCACGCCGATCGTCGCGATCGCGATTCCCTGCGAGGCCACCAGAAACGCGCCGGCGATCCCTCCGACGCACTCCCACCAGCGGATCCGCCGCCCGGCCAGCGCGGCCCGCAACCGCGCCAGCCCGTCGCGTCCGGACTGTCGCGACAGGACTGCCACCACCAGCACGAGCCACCCGCCGCCGAACGAGATCAACGCGGCGAGGAAACCGTTGTGCAACGACTCCGCCAGCGACCCGTTCACCCTGCCCTGGACCGCGACGGCCACACCGCCGATCGCGGCCAGCAGACCACCGGTCACCTGCGCGGACCGCGACACGAGCTCCTCCAGCCGAGACGGGGGTGTGTTCTTGATCAGCTTTAACCTGGCAGGTCCACCGCGTTAAGGTCGGGCCTCCACCGTTCGGCGCAGCGGCGGGGGACGTGTGCGATCCGGCGATTTGCAGGGGAAGATGTTGGCGTGTCCGAGCCGAAGCCGTTGAACCCTACCGAGCAGGACGCTCTGGTTAAGCAGATCGGCCTGACTCTCATGCGGGCCGCACCAGAGGACTGGCGCAGTGTGATCGCGCAGTACCGAGCCACCGGCCGGTACTTCGAGCTGGAGGCCGAAATGCGGCTTCAGGACGGCACCTCGCACGCGTGGGCGCCGCCGCAGGAGGTCGCGTCGCTGTTCGCCCGGCTGCGGGCCGGCATGCACCGGGAGGGCCGGGGCAGCTGGACGAACGCCCGCTACCAGCTCGATCACCCGTCGAGCTACAACCTCGACTTCGACCGCGCCGAGCCGGTCTGGCAGACGCCACCGCCGCAGCAGGCGTACTTCGACGAGATGCGGTTCTTCCCGCGTGCCGACGAGAACGTCCCCGAGTGGCTGCGCCGCAGGCTGAACCCGCCGACGCCGGTGTTCCGCACGGTCCGCGTGTTCGACGGTGCCGGTCCGGGTGGCCGTCCGTCGGTCAACCGGCCGCCGGTGCCCGAGGCCGAGGTCGTGCCGCTGCTGGCGTACCTGTCGAACGCGCCGGTCGCTGTCGCGGGCCGCGGTTTCGACGCCGACGTCCTGCACCCGGACTCGCCGCAGGTCGTGCCCTCCGGGTTCCAGACCGACGGTGCCTGGATCTGGCCCGTCGGCGTCTCCTACTACCTGCGCAAGTACGGCGTGCCGCCGGAGCCGGAGCTGGTCGAACGCGCGCGGGCCGCCGGTTTCAGCCTGCCGGAGGTGTCCGAGGAGTCGAGGCTCGCCGCCGCCGCGAACCTCGGCGCGCCCGCCGCGCCGCCCGGAACCGTCGTGCCGGTGCCTCCGGAGCCCGTGCAGCCGGTGCAGCAGCAGCCCGAACCCGAGCCCGAACCGGAACCGGAGCCGGACGCGACGCAGTACGTGGCCCCGCCGTCCTTCGACGACGAAGAGCCGGAGGAGTACGACTTCGAGCCGATGTACCCGGAGCCGCAGGCTGCCGAGGTCAGGACCGGGCAACCGCAGGTCGAGGCCGAACCGCAGCACGCGGACCTCGGTGCCACGGTCGCGGTGCCGGTGCCGCCGCCGGTCGGTGACGGTCCGCCCTATCGGGTGGTCTTCGACTCCGACGGCGTGCCCGACCACGTCGACGACCGGCGCCTGCGCGACACCTACGGCGCGGGCATGGACCTCTTCGCCCCGCACCCGAGCGAGCCCGAGGAGCCGGAGCCCGTGGCGGAGGTCGCGCCCCCGGTCGTCGCCGAGGCCGTGGCCGAGGAGCCGAACGAAACGGACGTCCGGCACGAAGACGATGTCGTGGACGCCGTCGACGAACCCCAGATCCCGACCGCCGGACCGGACGAGCCCGAGCTCTTCACGCACCACCGCGAGGAGGAGAGCACGGCGAGCCTCGTCCCGGAGGCAGAAGAACGCCCGCGCGACGTCATGCAGGACACGATGGCGTGGAACCCGGTCCTCGACGAGCCGGCGGAGAGCCCGGCGGAGGTCACCGAGGAGCACCCGGTCGTCGCGGTCGCGGAGGACGAGCCCGACCTGGCCGAGAACGAGATCGAGTCCACGACCGCGTTCGAGGCCCAGAAGTTCGAACCGCAGCCGTTCGAACCGCAGGCCTTCGAGCCGGAACCCGTCCCCGAGCCCTTGCCGGTGGCGCCTCCGGTCGTGCCGGTCTCGGTACCACCTCCGCCCGCGCCTGCCGAGGAGACGACCCAGTTCGACGCGGCGCTGTTCAACGAGCCGGAGGCCGAGCCGGAACCGGAACCGGAGCCGGTGAAGCCGCCCCGCACGGTCACCCCGGAGGAGGACCGCGAGCTGGCGGGCACCCGCCGCGCGCTGGACGACCTGAGCGTCCCGCACGGCGTGTACCGGATCGGCGAGCCCGCCGACCGCACCTGGACGCTGCGCCTCGACGGCGACAGCTGGGAGGTGTGCTGGTTCGACCACGGCCCGAAGAGCCCGGTGCGGTTCGACAAGGTCGAGGACGCGTCGGCGTACCTGGTCGGCAAGCTCGTCCTCGGCAACTTCCGCACGATCGTGCGCACGCCGCCGCCCCCGCCTCCGCCGCCACGGCCGGTGGGCAACGGTTTCCGCGAGGAGCCGCGCCGCCCGGTGCCGCCGCAGCGCCCGCCGATGCCCCAACCGCAGGCGGCCCCGCCGCCGCCTCCTCTGCCGGCACCGGCACCGGCACCGGCACCCGCGCCGGCTCCCGCACCGGCACCGGTGGCCGCCGCGGTCGCGCAGGAGGAGCCGTCGAAGCGGAAGTTCCCGATCGCACCGCTCGCGGGCGAGCCGCCGCTGACGTTGTTCCGCCACAAGCAGATGTTCGAGCTGCCGGCGGGCACCGAGGTCGACCGCTACGGCGACCAGAACGGCAACCTCGTCTACGTGGCGGGCACCCCGTTCCCCGAACGCAGCCTCGTGCCGTCGTGGATCAACCGCCCGTACCGCGTGTACCGGTTGCGCCGCCCGCTCGAGGTGCTGACGGGCGTCGCCGTGCCGTGGTTCGAGCAGCCCGGTGGCGGAACCGCCTACCTGCTGCCGAAGTCGATCGAGGAGATGGTCGCCGACGGTGTCCTCGTGGAGATCACGGGATCAGCTGACAACTGATGTTGGTGCCATCCGATGCCGAGTTCATCGACGCGTTCGGTGTCGGTACGCAGGCCGAGGACGAGCCGTGGGTGAGGGTCGTCCAGGTGCAGGACGTGCGCGTTTCGTTCGACGCGCACGCCTCGTCGGTGCGAGTGCGGTGGTTCCAGGGCGACGATCCGGTGGTCGACCTCTACCGCGAACGCGCGACTCGGATGCTCGTGTGGTCCGGCAAAGGCGAGTCGCACGTCGCCGTGGAGTTCGAGGACGGCGAGATGCACGTGCGCATCCACCCGTCCGTGCGAATCACCTCACGAGACGACTAGCCCGTAGGCCGCGGCGAACGCGATCGCCTGGTCGACGTCGATGAGGGCTCCGGCGAGCTTGGCCTGCCGGAGCCCGTTCGCGTCGATCAGCGCCCCGCGCAGGTCCGCGCCCTCCAGCTTGGCGTCGAGCAGCCGTGCGCCCATCAGGTCCGCCTTGCTCAGGTCGGTGTTGCGCAGGTCGGCCTCCATGAGGTTCGTCTCGCGGAACCGCTGCCCTCCCAGCTTCAGCTCGTACAGCGGCGCCTTCACCAACGACGCCAGCGTGAAGTCGACCTCGGTGAAGGCGATCGGCCGCAGCACGCAGTCGACGAAGTTCGAGCCCATGAGGCTGCACGAGGTGAACGACGACCGCGTCAGCACCGTGCGGTCGAAGGTGCACTGCCGGAACGCCGTCGCGTGGTGCTTCGACTCGCCGAGATCCGTCCGGGTGAAGTCGCACCGGGTGAACGTGCACCCCGTCGTGACGAGCTCGCGGAGATCGGCTTCGGTGAAGTCGCAGTCGGTGAAAGACCGCTTCTCCCAGTGCTGTCCGGGCAGAACCGCGTCGGCGTAGTCCTCGCCGATCTCTTCGTCGGGGTTGTCCACTCTCACACTCTGCCACTGTCCACGTGTTGGTAACGTGCGGGACGCCGGGCGACCTGCCCGACGTCAACGAGGACCGTCATTCGGGAAGGCTCATGACCCGCACGCCCGTGAACGTCACTGTCACCGGTGCAGCCGGCCAGATCGGCTACGCACTGCTCTTCCGCATCGCCTCCGGCCACCTGCTGGGCCCGGACACCCCGGTCAACCTGCGGCTGTTGGAGATCACCCCGGCGCTGAAGGCCGCCGAGGGCACCGCGATGGAGCTCGACGACTGCGCCTTCCCGCTGCTCAAGGGCATCACGATCACCGACGACGCGAAGACCGCGTTCGACGGCGTGAACGTGGCCCTGCTCGTCGGCGCCCGCCCCCGCACCAAGGGCATGGAGCGCGGCGACCTGCTCGAGGCCAACGGCGGCATCTTCAAGCCGCAGGGCGAGGCGATCAACGCCGGCGCCGCGGACGACGTGAAGGTGCTCGTGGTCGGCAACCCGGCCAACACCAACGCCCTCATCGCCCAGCAGCACGCGCCGGACGTCCCGCGCGAGCGCTTCACCGCGATGACCCGCCTGGACCACAACCGCGCCCTGTCGCAGCTCGCCAAGAAGCTGGGCGTCGCGGTCACCGACATCCAGAACATGACGATCTGGGGCAACCACTCGGCCACCCAGTACCCGGACCTGTTCCACGCCAAGGTGGGCGACAAGACCGCCGCCGAGGCCGTGAACGACCAGGCGTGGCTGGAGAACGACTTCATCCCGACCGTCGCCAAGCGCGGTGCGGCGATCATCGAGGCCCGTGGCGCTTCTTCCGCCGCCTCGGCCGCGAACGCCGCCATCGACCACATCTACGACTGGGTCAACGGCACCGAGTGGACCTCGATGGCCGTCCCGTCGGACGGTTCGTACGGCGTGCCCGAGGGCATCATCTCGTCGTTCCCCGTCAAGTGCTCCGGTGGCTCGTACGAGATCATCCAGGGCCTGGAGATCGACGAGTTCTCCCGCGCCCGCATCGACGCCTCCGTGGCCGAGCTGGTCGAGGAGCGCGACGCGGTCAAGGGCCTCGGCCTGATCTGATTTCGTGGCACTGTGGGCACGTGCGCATTCCATGGGACGTGCCCCAGCCTCAGCTCTCCGATGACGTGCACCCTGCGCTCGCTGATGCCGCCCGCGCGGCGTCAGCGGCGTACGGGCGCGCGCGATCACTGCACACACGCGTCGAACTCCGCGAAGAAGTCGCGGACGGCGCCGATGGAACGCCGACGATGCGCGTCGACCGCATCGTCGAGGACGCGGTGCTGGAGTCCATCCACCGCAACCGCGTGAACCTCCTCTCCGAGGAAGCCGGGTTCGTCGACAACGGTTCCTCGATCACGCTGGTCATCGACCCGGTCGACGGGTCAGCGAACGCCGCGTTCGGCGTTCCTCTCTCGTGCTTCGCCGGTGCTCTCGTTGAGGACGGCACGGCCAAAGAAGCTTTGACGACGTGGTTCGACACGGGCCGTGCGTGGCATGCGCGCGCAGGAGTTCCGACGTCGTTCCACACGACCGGACGCACCACTTTGGACGGCGCGTCCGTGTGTCTGATGCGCCCCAAGACCGGCACTCAGGACGCGTGGCTGCGCATCGCGAACCGCGCCGACCGCATCCGGGTGCTCTGCACGACCTGCCTGGAGACCATGCTGGTCGCGGAGGGCACCGTCGACGCGTTCATCGATCCGGGCAGCGACACGCACCGGATCATGGACCTGGCGACGGCGCTGGTCACCGTGCCCGCCGCGGGTGGGGTGCTGGTCGACCTGCGCGGGCGGCCGTTCACCTTCGACCCCGACCTCAGCAGGCGGTGGTCAGGCGTGGCGGCAGCGACTCCTCAGCTCGCCGAGGAGTTGATCACGACGGTGCTCGGTTAGATCTCGCCCCGCGGCTCGACGATGCAGTCGGGGCCGGGGAACACCAGGCCCTCGTGGCCGTCGTTGAACCGGACCAGGTACGGCGGCTGGCCGTCGGTCCCGCGCACTTCGAGGATCTCGCCCAGACGCTCTTCGAGGCCGACCGATCGGCTGTGAACGTGGAGCCTGTCACCAACGGTTGCTTGCATGATGCTGCGACACCTCCGGTGTGCGGCGTGAGGCATGGCGCGCTGAACGCGTAAAGCCTAGGCCGACACCGGAGGAACGCAACAGGGCTCAAGGCCTCATCCGCCGCAGGCTGAGGAGACCTTCGCGACGAGATCGGCCTTCTGCTGCACCCAGTCCGCGGCGGAACCGACGTTCTGCATGCCGTTGGCCGCGTCCTGCAGAGCCTTCTTCACCTGCTCGTCGGGGGAGGAGTTCGCGAGGTTCTGGAGCTCCTTCGCCTTGGCCTGGGTGTCCTCCAGCGCCTTCTGCGGGTTGCTCAGGTCCGGCGAGAAGCCCAGCAGCTGGATCGCGTCGGCGCACAGCTTCACCTTGTCCGCGGTGTTGCTGACTCCCTGGATCGTGTCGCAGGCCGTCAGGCCACCCAACGCGATGACGGCTGCTGCCAGCGGTCCGACTAGGCGCATTCGCTCTCCTTGTGCCCGATGTGTCCGTTTGTGTTGCTTCCGACTCTACCGATGCGCGTCCTGCTCGACCTGGCGCTGGTACAGCTTCCGAATCACGTCGTCGATCTCCGGCTCCACCACGGCCAGGTCGTGCACCTCCACCTGCCGCACCACCTGGGTGATCAACTGAGCCGCCGTCATCTCCGCCCTCCTGAACGTGAGGTGGTGCCGCAACCCGTTGGCCTCACTGCGCACCGCGGTCACTCCGGGGACGTCCGGGGCCGGCCCGGGTTCCCTGAGGTCGATGACCAGCTCACGTTCCGGGGTCACCTCGGCGCGCAGCTCGTCCAGCGGCCCGTCGGCGAGCACCCGGCCGTGGTCGATCACCATCAACCGCGGGCAGAGGCGTTCGATGTCGTCCAGGTCGTGCGTGGTGAGCAGGAGCGTCGTGCCGCGGCGGGTGTTGATGTCCGCGAGGAACTCCCGCAGGCGCTCCTTCGACTCCAGGTCCAGGCCGATCGTCGGTTCGTCGAGCACCAGGAGCTCCGGCGCGTGCAGGAGCGCGGCGGTGATCTCACCGCGCATCCGCTGGCCCAGCGAGAGCTGCCGCACCGGGGTGATCAGCAGCTCCTGCAGGCCGAGAAGTTCGACGCACTCGTCGAGCCGCCGCCGGTAGTCCTCGTGGCTCACCCGGTAGATCGACCGCAGCAGGTCGAAGCTGTCCTTCAGCGGAAGGTCCCACCAGAGCTGGCTGCGCTGGCCGAACACGACACCGATGCGCTTCGCGAGATCGCGGCGCTGCTTCGCCGGGTCCACGCCGTCGACCAGGAGGTGGCCGCTGGTCGGGACCAGGATCCCGGTCAGCATCTTGATCGTCGTGGACTTGCCGGCGCCGTTCGGACCGACGTACCCGACGGCCTCTCCCGCCCCGACGTCGAACGTGACGCCGTCGACCGCCGTGACGGTCTTGTAGTTGCGCCGCAGGCCTTTCGACGTGGCGACCTTGAACTCCCTGCGGAGCTCCCTGACCTCGATCATGATCCCGTTCCCCGGTAGTGCCTGACCGCGAACCGCCACACCAGCCCGGCAGCCGTCGCCGCCAGGACCGCGACGAGCGGTGATGTCCAGCCGACCCAGCCCGGCAGCCCGAGCGGGTCCTGTTTCCCGAGCAGCGCGAGGCTCGGGTAGTACGCGACGAACGCTCCCGGCACCACGAACGCCATCAGCCAGCGCAACGGCCGGGCGTAGACGTTGATCGGGTACGACGTGAAGGCGTTGCTGCCGTAGGTGACCGCGTTGGCGAACTCCCGCCCCTCGACGATCCAGAAGCAGATCGAGCAGGCGACCACCCAGACCGAACCGTAGATCACCGCGCCCGCCACCGGCGTCGCGACGGTCAGCAGGATCTTCGCCGGCGACCAGTCGACCGCGACGTGCGAGAGCGCGTAGGCCATGACGGCGAGGGCGCCGGTGATCCGCCCGATCCGGCGCAACCGGATGTCGGAGCACATGATCTGCGGCAACGTCCCGAGCGGTCGCATCAGCAGCACGTCGAAGTTGCCGGTGCGGATGTACGTCGGCAGGTTGTCGAGCTGCCCGGCGAAGAGGTCGGCGACGCCGAACGCCGCGCCCGCGAAGGCGTACATCAGCAGCACCTCGTCCCTGCTGAACCCGCCCAGCGCGGTGACCTGGCCGAAGAGCACCAGAATCACGATCAGCTCGTAGGACTGCGCCATCACCTGCGACACGAAGTCGATCGCGAACGAGCCGCGGTAGGCGAGCTGGCTCCTGATCCGCGCGCCGATGAGCCGGGTGTAGATGACGTCAGCCACCCTGGACCACCACCCTGCGCACCGCGCGTTGCAGCATGAAGTGGCCGAGCGCGAGGACGACCACGGCCCAGATGGCTTGGTACAGCAGGAGTTTCGCGGCGCTGCCGTGTCCGAGGAACACGTCGATCGGCGCCTGCAGCAACGCGGGGAAGGGTGACGCCCACAGCGCGTTCCTGGCCCACTCCGGGAAGAACGCGATGGGCACCGTCAGTCCGCACAGCAGGCCGGAGGTCACGTTCCAGAACCCGTACACCCCGCGGTTGTCGAGCAGCCAGAACGCGCTGGCCTCCACCAGGAACCGCACCCCGAAGCTGATGACCAGCGCGATCGTGGCACTGAGCAGGAACAGCGGCCACCGCAGCGGGTTCTCGGGGAACTGGAACGGGAACAGCAGCATGCCGAACACCATCGGCGGCGCCAGCCTCACCAGCAGCGCGAAACCGCCGCGTCCGACGTCCTCGGCGAGGAGGGCGCCCTGGAGATGCCACGGCCGATAGAGGTCTACTACCACGTCACCGGATCGCACGCGCTCGGCGAGCTCGTTGTTCCCCCACAGCAGGACGAACCCGAGCAGCCCCTGCCCGATCCAGACGTACGTGTTGGTGGCAGCGATGTCGTAGTTCGCGATCTCGCCGTGCGCCGCCTTGACCGCGGCGGTGATGATGGAGAGTCGCAGCAGGCCGAACACCACGTTCGTGGTCATTCCGGCCAGCATCGCTTGTCGGTAGGTCGAGTACCTTCGAAATCCAGCAATGATCAAATCGGCGTGGACACGCACGTCGGTCTACGTTAGTGACCGTCGCAAGTGGATTTTCAGTTGATCGAGACGTTGGACTCGTGGTCGGGACCCGAGAGGTCGAAGCGCGTGCCACCCCTCGGCTGGTCGCCCGGGTAATTCGCGGTCTCCCCGAAGCCGCCGGGGCAGATGCCGAGCCCCGGCACCGGCTCCCAGTTCCCGCCCGCCGAGAAGTGTGCGGCGTTGACCCAGCCCCAGTACCCGTTGTCGCCGAGCGTGTAGGCGAACCAGTCGTTCTTGATCGGCCCGTACTCCAGCTTGACGACCCACTTGCGCTGACAGACGAACCAGCTGTTGCCCGCACCGAGCACGCCGGTCGTGTTGTCACGCCCGGTGAACGTCGCCGAGCCGTACATCGACCACAGGTGGTTGGAACGCCAGATGGCACAGGTGTACGTCGGCGAGTACCCGGCGTGCGCGCCGGACTGGTAGCAGGCCCCTGCGGCCTGTGCTGTCGGGGCGCTCACCACCAGAGATCCCGCGACAGCAAGACATGCGGCGAACGCGCGAAGCTTCTTCATGATCCCCCCAGGACGTTTGCCGGGGAATCATAGTCAGCTGCCGAATGCGCTGGTGACGACCTCTCCAGCTCCTGGCTCAGACCCCAGGCAGAGGAAGTAGTTGCGCGACCCGTCCGCGTACCCGACAGCAGTGATGTTCCAGCCAGTCGTGTCGACGGTCGGCCGCGTGTTCGCCTTCATCGCCGCGGGCGTGCAGACGTTCTTCACCTCGGCGGAGGCCAGCAGCTCGTCGGAGTCGACCGCCGGGATGTCTCCGGAGAGCCAGCCACCCGCGAACGCCTCCCAGAAGTGCTCGTCCGCGCAGCTGCCGACCTTGCGCGCGGTCGCTGCCTTGCCTCCCACGGCGTTGATCCCCCGGAAGCAGGTCGACTTGTCCACGCAGTACCCGCTGTCGCACTTCTTTAGGAACGGCGGAACGTCCTCCTGCCCGCCCTGCCGCGTCGTGGCCGGTCCGGGCCCCTGGGCGCCGACCTTGTCTCCGTTGAACAGGTTCCACGTGAGCACACCGCCAACGACGAGCACGACGAGTCCGGCCGCGGCGGCGACCAACGGCCACGTCTTGCGCTTGGGCCGCGGAGGCACCGGCACGGTGGGCTGCCGCATCGGGTCGAGCAGCTCGTCGCGCAGCTGCGCGGCACTGGCGGTACGCAGGTTGGCGTCGGGGTGCAGCGCCCGCGCCAACGTCTCGTGCAGTGCCGCCGGCACGCCCGCCACCGCGGGCACCGGCCGGCGCAGGATCTCGCCGAGCTGGTCGAACGACGTGATCGGCCACGGCACCGGACGCGGCGGCTTGCCCGCGAGCAACGTGTAGAGCGTCGCGGCGAGCGAGTAGACGTCGGCCTGCGGCGTGGGTTCGGCCAGCGCGAACGCTTCCGGCGGCGCGTAGCTGGGGCTCAGGGCGTCCCTGGTGACCGTGCTGCCGCCCTGCGCGTCGAGCAGCGCCGCGAGCCCGAAGTCCGCGAGCTTCGGCGTGCCGTAGCGGTCGACGAGGATGTTGCCGGGCTTGATGTCCCGGTGCAGCACGCCTTCCGCGTGCGCCGCCGCGAGCGCGTCCGCGAGCTTGATCCCGAGATCGCGCACCTGCTCCGGGTGCAGCGGCCCGTGCCGGTCCAGCCGATCGGCGAGCGACCCGCCCGTGCACAGCTCCATGACCAGGTACGGCGTGCCCTGCGCGGTGATGTCGGCGTCGTGCACCCCGACGACGTGCGGGTGCCCGGACAACTTGGCCGCGGCCTGCGCCTCCCGGAGGAACCGCCTGCGGTCGCGCTCGGCGGCGAGCACCCGGTTGTCGATCTTGACCGCGACGTCGCGGCCCAGCTGTGCCTGATGGGCGCGGTAGACGGTGGCGAATCCACCGGCGCCCAACGGTCTCAGGTCGGTCAGGCCGGGGATGCGGGGTGCGGTCACGCGCGGCAGCCTAGCTCCGCACCCCGACAGTTCCGCTCAGCCCGAGCAGTTCAACGAACCGCTGCGCAACGCGTGACCGTCCTTGTTGTCGTCGTCCGACCACAACACGAGCTTCTTGCCGTTGACGCAGCTCGGCGAGATCGCGAACCCTTCGAGGTTCGTGTTCGGCAGCGTCGACGGCCGGTTGTACTTCGCCGTGACCCTGAACTTGCCGCTGCTGATGGCCAACGTCGTCGTCTGCCCGTTGCAGTTGTTGTCGCAGATGGCCCACAGCTTGCTGCCGTCGAACTCCAGGTCCATCACCTGCGCGTGCCCGCTCGCGAACTTCGCCAGCAGCTTCGCTTCGCCCTGCAAGGCGTAGACGTAGACCTCGCCGGTCGCCTCCAGCCCGACGAAGAACAACCCGCTGCCGTGGCCGGGGTAGTCCGCGGGGTCGTAGGTCCTGCCGGAGTCGTCCGTGAAGCCGTTCCTCGTGAGGTACGAGTCCGGCACCCAGGAGATGGCCTCAGGCCCGTCGTTGGGGTCGACCTCCGGCATGCCGCCGAGCTCCCACTCGGCCACCGCGTTGCTGCCGGTGCCGTACTTGAGGATCTTCGGCGCACTCACGTCGCCGTCGTCGTTGTCGCGCTCAACGGCGACGAAGAGCCCCTCCGGCGTGCTCACGACCCCTTCGGCATCGGGGTCGCCCTGCCCGTCCTGGTAGTGGAGCGACCGCTTCTGGTCGACCTTCCAGGTGCTGCCGCTCGGCACCAGCCGGTAGAGCGTGGACGGGCTGTTCTTCACCGCCCACACGACGTTCGCGCTCTCGAACGAGAGTCCGCTGAGGTTCTTGCCGAAGACGTTCGACCCGTCGGCCGTCCTGGTGGCCGAGTCGCCCGGCCACGTCGTGGCCGCCTGCGCCGGACTCGCCACCAGACTCAGCGCGAGGACCGCGAAAACGCCAATCACCTTGATGCGCAACGGAAACCGCCCTTCTCTCCCCGAGGCAAGATCGCACCTCGTTCGGGCTGGCGGCGGACGTCCAGTGGACCAGACGGTGAACAGCGGGCGCTACTTCGCCTTCGCCGCCGCCTTGGCCGCCTTCTTGAAGTCCCGAACCTCCAGCAACGACTTCTGGTCGGTCACATCCGCGACGCTGCGCCGACTTCCGTCCTCACCGTAGTGCCCGGCGGCCTCCCGCCACCCGTCCGGCGTGATGCCGAACTGTTTGCCCAAAAGGGCCAGGAAGATCTTCGCCTTCTGCTCCCCGAACCCCGGCAGCGCCTTGAGCCGCTTCAGCACCGCGGCCCCGTCCCCGTCGGCCCAGATCCGCGTGACGTCCCCGTCGTAGGCCTCGACGACGAACTGCGACAACGCCTGCACCCGCTTGGCCATGCTGCCGGGGAACCGGTGCACGGCGGGCGGGGTGGCCATGATCGCGGCGAACTCCTCGGGGTCGGCCTCGGCGATGCGGTGGACGTCCAGGCCGCCCATGCGGTCGGCGAGCACCTTGGGGCCGGAGAACGCCTTCTCCATCGGAATCTGCTGGTCCAGCATCATGCCGAGCAACAGCGCGAACCGGTCGTTCGCCAGCAGGGCGTCCGCGGCGGGGTTCTGCGCGAGGCAAAGCGTGCGGGTCATGGCGGCAATCCTGGCACGATCGGCCCAAGCTCACGACTTCGGTATTTATCATCGAGAGATGGGGGAAATGGCTCTTCCGGCGCTGCCGGGTGTACGAAGTCGTGTCCCGATCGGCACGATTGTCGTTCTGGCCTGCTGGGCGGTTTGCACCGCGCTTTACCACCTGGGTGCTACCGGTTTGTTCCCGGCGGTGCGCCGGGACCCGGAATCGCTGATGGCGGGTCAGGTCTGGCGGTTGGTCTCGCCGGTGCTGGTGCAGCCTGACCCGTGGTCCGTGGTGATCGGCTTGGGGGTGACCGCCGCGCTGGTGGGGACCGTGGCGGAGCGGACGTTCGGCACGGGCCGGTTTCTCGGGTTGTTCGCGTTGGGCGCTCTCGCCGGGCACGGCATCGGGGAGTTGTGGCAGCCGTATTCCGGTGGCATCTCGGTGGCGTTCTGCGGGCCGCTCGGCGCATTGGCCGTGTACGTGTTGATGGCGCGAATTCGGCGGTTCTACCTCACGGCTGCGATCGTGCTCGTGGGTGCTGTTGTGCTGAGTGCGATCACCGACATTCACGGGCCGCCGATTCTGGCCGGTGCGGTCGTCGGGTTCTTCCTGCGCCCTAGGCCCCGGCGACCCTGACCTCGGAGACGACCTGGCGCACCAGCACGCGCAGCGCCTCGCGGTCGACGGTGGCCGGGTCGTCGGCCAGCCAGTCGCCGATCTCGCGCACGAACTGTTCCGGCGTCATCGGCGGGACCTCGAAGTCGAGGTCGTCGTCGCAGGTGACCTCGCCGGCCCGGCTCGGGTAGACGATCAGGGCGCCGCGGATCTCCAGCCACGGCAGGAGCTCGGCGAAGCGTTCCACGCCGTCGAGGAGCTGGGAGCCGCCGCCGCGGAACGGGTGGCCGTTGCGCCAGAGCTCGCCGTCCTCGTCGCAGTAGTAGTGGCCCGGCAGCCACGACTTCGACTCGATCAGGACCAGACGCCTGCCGCACAGCAGGGCGTGGTCGATGTCGGTGAAGACGGAGCCGGGCCAGGCGAGGCCGTGGAAGATGCGCACGCCCGGTAGCTGCGTGAGGTACTCGGTCAGCAGTCCGGCGGTCAGCCTTTCGCGTCTGTTTTCACCCGGACGGCCGAAAATCGTGTTCCCGTCGTACTCCCCGGCGAACGCCCGTTCGGCCCGTGCCAACGCCGAATAGCGGCGCACCAGTCGGAACGCCCCGTAACCGGCGCCCGCCACGAGGGGGAGCCAGACGGCCAGCAGCAGTGGGGACAGGGGCATCGCCAACGGGATGAGCAGGACGAACCACCCGCCGATCGCGGCGGCCGCCGGGGCGTGGCCGAGGCCCGTGGCGGGGACGTAGCGGACCCGTGCGCCCAGGTCGATGCGGTGCCACCAGTCCATCGCGCCGAGGTCGACGCGGGGGCGTGGTGCCATGTAGTTCGGGTCGTCGCCGAAGTCGCGCAGCCTGCCTGTGCGGCCCGTTCGGCGAGGTCGCGGGCGTGCCTGCGGGCGCACGACGGGAGGTGGCGGGGCGGCCGGGCGGTCGTAGTCGGCCCGGCGGACCGGGTCCTTCAGCGTCTCGTAGGCCTCCTGGAGCAGGCGGAAGCTGCCTGACGTCCCACCCGCGTCCGGGTGCATGACCTTGGCGAGAGAGCGGTAGGCCGACTTGATCTCCGCGGCGCTGGCGCCCCGGCTCACACCGAGCAACTCGTAGTAGTCGATCCCTGGCACGACACCGTCCAGTTCGAGGTTGGTGCATGAACCTTATTGGGTCCAACACTTTCGCCGGGCATACGGCCCGCGATTACCGGTCTAGTGTGTTGCTACGCAGTGCGAAGGGGCCTGTAGCGCAGTGGTCGTCGCGCCCTCCTGCACGGGAGGGAACACGCCGGTTCGAATCCGGCCGGTCCCGCGGAGCACCCACCCTCCTCGGCTTTCGCCTTTCCTCCTCCTCGTACGGTTCCGGCGCGCTCCCGGTTCACCATTGACGACAGTGGTCTAGTCCACTTAGCGTGAAGGCAGCGCCGCCGCGCCGTCACCCATCGAGGAGACCGCTATGTTCAGGCGCAGACTCGTCGCGGTCGCGACAGCCCTCCTGACGGCAGCCGCCGTCGCGGCACCGGCCTCGCAGGCCGCACCGCAGTCGGACATCGGCGCGCGGGCGATCACCAACCGCGTCGTCGGCTACTTCGTGCAGTGGGGTGTCTACCAGCGCAATTACCACGTCAAGAACATCCGCACCTCCGGTTCGGCCGGCAAGCTGACGCACATCAACTACGCGTTCGGCAACGTCTCCGGCGGACGTTGCGTCCTCGGTGACACCTACGCCGACTACGACAGGTTCTACGACGCGGCGTCCTCTGTGGACGGTACGTCGGACAGCTGGGACACGGGCGCCCTGCGCGGCAACTTCAACCAGTTGCGCAAGCTCAAGAAGCTCAACCCCGGTCTCAAGGTGCTGTTCTCGTTCGGCGGCTGGACCTGGTCAGGAGGCTTCCCGGCGGCAGCGGCGAGCCCGAGCGCGGCGGCGGCGTTCGCGGACTCCTGCTACAAGCTCGTCGAGGACCCGCGCTGGGCGGACGTGTTCGACGGCATCGACATCGACTGGGAGTACCCCAACGCGTGCGGGCTCTCCTGCGACACCAGCGGTTTCAACTCGTTCAAGACGCTGATGCAGGCCGTGCGCAACCGCTTCGGCGGCAACAACCTCGTGACCGCGGCGATCACCGCGGACGCCTCGACCGGCGGCAAGATCGACAAGGCGGACTACGCCGGTGCCGCGCAGTACGTGAACTGGTACAACCCGATGACGTACGACTTCTTCGGCGCCTGGGCCGCGCAGGGTCCGACCGCCCCGCACTCGCCGCTGACCAGCTACACCGGCATCCCGCAGCAGGGCTTCAACACCGACGCGGCGATCCAGAAGCTCAAGAGCAAGGGCATCCCCGCCAACAAGCTGCTGCTGGGCCTCGGTTTCTACGGCCGCGGCTGGACGGGCGTCACCCAGTCGGCACCCGGCGGTACGGCGACAGGCCCCGCGCCCGGCACCTACGAGCAGGGCATCGAGGACTACAAGGTGCTCAAGGGCCGTTGCCCGGCCAACGGCACCGTCGCCGGCACCGCGTACGCCAAGTGCGGCAGCCAGTGGTGGAGCTACGACACCCCGGCCACGGTCCGCGGCAAGGTCTCGTGGGCCGGCGGGCAGAACCTGGGTGGCGTGTTCTTCTGGGAGCTCTCCGGTGACACGGCCAACGGCGAGCTGATCAGCGCGATCCGTTCCGGTATCGGTTGAGCAGACTGAAACCCGTGGCCGGACGCCGTCCGGTCACGGGTTTCACGAGATCAGCAGCCGCTCGACTCGATGATCACTTCCCAGGAGCCGCCGCCCCAGTCGGCGAAGCCCACGGCGCAGTTGTCGCCCGGCGAGTAGACCATGTTGCCGTAGTGCCGGCCGGGGGCGGTCGACGAAGCGAAGCGGACGAGCTTGTCCCGGTCCCTGTCCTGCACCGTCATCTCCAGGTTGGGAGTGCCGCCCGCGAAGTTCGGGGTCTCGATCCAGTTCGTCTTGCACGTGCTGGAGTAGTACAGGATGAACGTGCCCTTCGAGGTCGACTTCCGGCCGGCCTCCGACCGGCCCCCGCAGCCGCTGTCGTACGGGTCCTTGCCGTCGCAGCCGGTGCCGCTGCAGGTCGCCGCGGCGGAGAGCGGAGCCTGCGCCGGAGCGGCGTTCGCGACGGCCGTGACACCACCGAGCAGCGCAATGGACAGGCCGGCGGTCGCGGCCGCACTGGCCAGCAACTTCTTCCCCATTTGGTATCTCCCTCAGAGGTGGACATCCCCGTGCGACCCGAGTTCCGGTCGCGGGCAAGATGCTGGCCACGCCGCCTTGCACGATCCTTGTCGAAAGCTAGGACAACCTGCTCATCCGCGCGGACGATGTGCGGGTGGACGCACTCGAACACCTGCGCCGCCTCTGTCTCGCACTCCCAGAGGTGACGGAACGCCCGAGCCACGGCGAGCCGACGTGGTTCGTCCGCGGCAAGAAGACCTTCGTGATGTTCGCCGACCACCACCACGACGACCGCAGGGCGTTCTGGTGCGCAGCGGGCCCGGACGTTCAGCAGACACTCGTCGCCCAGGCGCCGGAGAGCTACTTCCGGCCGCCCTACGTCGGTCACCGCGGCTGGCTCGGCGTCTACCTCGACGTCCCCGTCGACTGGGGCGTCATCGCGGACCTCGTCGAGGACGCCTATCGGGTGACTGCCCCGAAGGCGCTGGTCGTGCAACTCGACGATCGAGTTGCCGACCTGCCTGACCTGTCGCAGTCTTCCGCGCATGGCGACCTGTGACGTCTGTGGCAACGAGTACTGGATGGCCTTCGAGGTGCGCACCGTCGGCGGCGGGGTGCACACGTTCGACAGCTTCGAGTGCGCGATCCAGCGCCTCGCCCCGCGCTGCGAGCACTGCGACTGCCGCGTGATCGGGCACGGCGTCGAGGTGGAGGGCCGCTTCTTCTGCTGTGCCCACTGCGCGCGCTCGGCGTCCGCCGACCTGGGCGCGATGATCCGGGACACGGTCGGGGCCCACCCCGGTTAACGGAGCACCAGCTCGAGGCTGAGCGGCACGGGCGGCGGCAGCGCGTCCGTGCCGGTTCGGAACGACTCCAGCAGGTAGGCGACCAGGCGCCGGGATGCGGCCGTCGCCACGTCCACCGGCGCTGCGGCCAGCCCGTTGTTGGCCAGGAGCACCAACGTCAGGTCGTGCGGTGAGAAGTCCGGCCGCAGGTGCCCGCTGTCCTTCGCCCGCTGCACCAAAGCGGCGAACGCGCTCCACGTCCGGTTCCGCACCTCGGAGTGCAGCTCGGGAAACGTCGAGACGAACGCCGCCATGAACCCGCGGTCGGACGCCTGCAGCAGACACACCTTTTCGATCACCGTGCAGAAGCCTCGCCACGGATCAGGATCCGCCAGCGCCTCTTCGACGACGGCCTGGCAGTGCGCGAACTGCTCGGTGAACGCCTCCACGACCAGCGACTCCTTGGTGGGGAAGCGCCGGTACAGGGTGGCGACCCCGACGCCCGCCTTCCGCGCGATCGCGGCCATCGGCACGTCCAGCCCTCGTTCGGCGAACAGCTCCCGCGCGACGGCCAGCACCCGCGCGCGGTTCTCCCGTGCGTCGGCACGCATCTGAGAGGTTTCGGCGGTCATTTCTTCTCATTTCGAAGCCAAGTGGACGGTGCCCTCCACTTACGAGGCTACGTTGGTGCCATGAACTTCAAGGGACCGTTGGCCCGCAACGTGAACAAGGCGATGGTCGGGCTGCGCAACGCGCCGCTCGTGGGCAAGCTGGTGCGCAAGGGGATCACCGTCGTGTCCTACACGGGACGGCGTTCCGGCAAGACCTTCAGCACTCCGGTCGGTTACCAGCGCAAGGGCGAGGTCGTCGACATCCAGGTGATGATGCCGGACGACAAGACGTGGTGGCGCAACTTCAGTGGTGAGGGCGGTCCGCTCACTCTTGAGCTCGATGGTGTGCAACGGACCGGACATGCGACATCGCACCGTGACGAGCGAGGTCGCGTCACGGTGCGAGTGCAACTTTAGGTGGCTGATGGGCGGCTTGGCGACGTAGCGTCGGCATGTGCCGGAAGAAGGAGAGATCATCGCCGGGCGCTACCGGCTGCTGTCGCTGATCGGGCAAGGGTCCATGGGGGTGGTCTGGCAGGCACGCGACGAGGAGCTCGACCGCGTGATCGCGGTGAAGCTGCTCAAGGCGGACCGGCGGTCCCATGACGCGGTGGCGCGGATGCTGCGTGAGGGCCGGCTTGCGGCGCGGCTGCGGCACCCGCACGCGATCAGGGTGTTCGACGTCGTCGAGCACCACGGCGAGCCCTGCCTGGTGCAGGAGTACCTCCCTTCCCGCAGCCTCGCGGCGCTGATCGCCGAACGCGGCGCGCTCCCCGCGAACGTGGTCGCGGACGTGGGCAGGCAGATCGCCGCTGCTCTGGCGGCCGCGCACGCCGAGGGCATCGTGCACCGGGACATCTCGACGTCCAACGTCCTGATCGCCGAGGACGGCATCGCGAAGATCACCGACTTCGGCATCGCCCGCGCGGTCGGCGAGGGCACGGTGACCGATGCCCGCGTGATCGTCGGTACACCGGCTTTCCTCGCACCAGAGGTGGCCGCGGGTGAAACGGCGACGTTCGCCTCGGACGTGTTCTCCCTCGGTGCGACCCTCTACACGGCGCTGGAGGGCACACCACCGTTCGGGGTGGACGAGAACCCCTACGCACTGCTGCAGCGCGTGGTTCGCGCGGAGGTCGCGCCGCCGCGATCGGGTGGCCCGCTCGGCGAGGTCCTGCTGCGCATCCTGCGTCGTGACGTGGCCGAACGCCCGACGATGGAAGAGGCCCACCGGCTGCTCAGCGCGACCGCGGAGGGACTGCCTCTGCCCGCGCCTCGCTCGGTGCCGGAAGAAGTGCCGGAGAAGGTGGCCGAGAAGAGCGGGACGCTGCTGCTTCCGCTGCGCCGGCGGAGGGCACGCCGCGTGATCGCGTTGGCGGTCGGCGCGGCCGTCCTCGTCGGCGGCGGCGTGGTGATCGGCACCATCGCGCAGGGCGACCGGAACGGCAACGCCCAGGCCGCCTCCACCACGATCACGACCACCTCAGCGCCCAAGACCGTCTGCGATGCCCGTTACGAGGTGACCAACTCGTGGCCAGGCGGCTACCAGGCTGAGGTGACGGTGCGCAACACCAGCTCGCGCGACCTCAGCGGCTGGACCGTCACGGGGCAGCTGCCCGCGGGACACGCCATCGGCAACCTGTGGAACGGCGTCCTGACGCAGAAAGCGACCGCGGTGACCGTCACCAACGCCGGCTACAACGCCGTGCTGCCCGCCGGCGGAACCACCACGTTCGGGTTCGTCGCCACCGGCCCGGAACCCGCCCGACCGGCCATGAGCTGCTCCACCGCCAACTGAGCTCACGGCTCGGGAACGATGACGACTTTGCCCAGCACGGTCCGCGACTCGGCCAGCGCCAGCGCGGCGGCCGCTTCCGACAGCGGGATCCGTGCGGCGATCTGCGGCGTCAGGACTCCGGAGGCGACGAGGCGCAGCACCTGCGTGAGGTCGTCGCGCAGACGTGCCCGGAACGCGGCGGGGCGGAACCGCTTGCCTGCCCAGAAGTTGTAGAAGCCCGCGCGCTTGCCGTTGGGCAGCAGGTTCCACAGCAGCAGGCGCCCGAACAGCTTCAGGACCGGCAGCATCGCGTTGCCCGGCTCGTCCTTCGTGGCCGCCGTGCCGTAGTTGACCAGCACACCGCCGCGGCGCAGCAGCTTCCACGACTCCCGCAGACCGTCGCCGCCGACGTGGTCGAACACCGCGTCGACACCGCCGGGCGCCAGTGAGCGGATCCGGTCGTACAGCTGCGGGTCGCGGTAGTCGACGGGGATCGCGCCGAGCTCGCGCACCGCGTCGTGGTGGCGCGCAGAGGCCGTGCCGATCACCGTCATGCCCGCGTGCCTCGCCAGCTGCACCAACGTCGAGCCGACGCCGCCGTTGGCGCCCAGCACGACGATCGTGTCGCCGCGCTCGACCTTCGCGGTGCGGTACATCATCTGCCATGCCGTGACCCCGTTGACCAGAACGGTTTCCGCGGCGGCGGCCTCGACCCCGTCCGGCACCGGCACCAGGTCGGCCGCCGCGACGATCAGGTGGCTGGCCCATCCGCCGACCTTGGTGACCGCGGCGAACCGCTGCTGCATCAGCGCGGCGTCCACGCCGGGCCCGACCGCGACGACCGTGCCCACCACGTCGTAGCCGGGCACGAACGGGAACGGCGGCTGGTCGAAGTACTTGCCCCGGCGCATCTGCTGCTCGGCGAACGAGACGCCGGTGGCGTCCATGCGCAGGACGACCTGGCCCTCGCCCGGCGCGGGCAGGTCGCGGACCTGCACCCGCAGGCCCTCCGGCTCGACGACACCCGGCAGGACGACCTCGGTGGCGATGGTGGCGTTCATCTGCTTGCTCCTCAGGCCTCGCTCGTGCTGACAGCCGTAAGCTAACGCCCGTAAGTCTACGAACGCAAGACCTAACACCGGTAAGCTTTCAGGTGTATGTTTACGCTCGTGACGACCGCAGAACCGCGCAAGCGCAACCGCCGGGGCGAAGGCGGCAAGCTGCGGGAAGAGATCATCGCCGCGGCCGTGGCGCTCCTGGACGAGGGCGGCGACGAACGCGCGGTCACGCTGCGCGCGGTCGCACGCAAGGCGGGCATCGCCGCGCCGTCGATCTACGCGCACTTCCCGGACCAGCCGTCCATCATGCTTGCGGTCGTCCAGCGGGAGATGGACCGGCTCGCGGTCGTCCTGGGCAAGGCCGACGAGAACGCCGGCACGGACGCGCGCACGCGACTCTTCGCCGTGTGCAACGCCTACCTGGACCTCGCCCGGGAACACCCGCAGCGCTACCGGATCATGTTCGGCGGCCTCTGGACACCGTCGGTGGACGACACCTCGATCTCCGACGCCGACCTGGAGTCACTGGGCGCAGAGGCGCTCACGCTGCTCGCCGACGTGCTCGGGGCCTGCGTGGCGCAAGGGATCGCACACGGCAGCGACGACCTCTACGGCGACGCGGTCGCGTTGTGGCTCGGGCTGCACGGCCTTGCGCACCAACGGGCCGTGGTGCGCAAGATGCCGGGACCGGCCGATGTCGCGGAACGGCTGATCACCGCACTGGCTCACCTGAAGTGAGCGTTGAACCCCGGACCTACTCGACGACCAGCACCAGCTTGCCGTCCCGGAAGAACGGGGTGAGGTTCCCGCGCGTGTCGACGGTGTGCACCCCTCGCGGTAAAACGGCCTCTATGGCCGTGAACGCGAGGATGTCCGACACACCGTGACGGCCGCGCAACGACCGTTGGCCCTGGAACCGCAGAGCGCGCCCCTCACGGCGGTACTGGTGAGCCTCAGCGGCAACGGAAGCGCCTGCGCGAAGCGCCTCCGGTCCTACGAGACGCCCGGACGAGGCGCCGCGCACCGCAACCCCGAAACCCTGTTCCACCAGCGTGTTCACCACTGCGTCCGACGGGGGCACGGGGACCTGGAAGGACATCGCGTGGTGCGACTCGACCTCGTGCACCACGACCGTCCTGGCCGTGGTCAGCAGCGTGTCGTGCAGCTCCAGTGCGATCTTCTCCGCTTCCCAGCGGTTCTCGTGCCCGGCGTCGACGCCGATGAAGGTGCTGGTCACCTGACCTCCACGAAGATCGGGTTGGTGTAGCACCACAGGTCCTCCCACGGGTTCGCGGCTCCCGGAGTGTCCGCCTGCGGTTCGAACGCGCCGCGGTTGCCGTCGGTTCCGCGCAATCGGAGGTAAAAAGGCTCTCGGACGTTGCGGAACGTGTGCGTGAAGACCGCATAGTGCCAGCGCGGCTCGTAGGATTGCTCGACCTTCACATGTGGCGTGGACAACGTTTCGGATGACGCCCGGCCGGTTACCGCACCCCTGATGAGGTCCAGACGGCGCAACCGCGGGATGAAGCCCGCGCTGTTCGGGCGGGTCGCCAAACGTGCCTTGACCAGCACCGTCACGTCGGATCCGCGTCGTACGCGCAGCCTTTCGCCCAGGGTCGCGCATCCGCCGGATGCGTAAACGTTGAACTGCAGGTCGTCGACCAGGCCGCCGTGCGACACCCAGGCCCGGCCCGCCCGCAGGCCCTCCATCACCCCGCCGCGCGTCCGGCGGGTCGCGCCCACGACGGTTCGCGAGAACTCGCACGGGAAGAAGTCGACGTACGGCGGCGACACCTGCGCGGGACCGACGTCGATCGGGTCGAGGTGCTTGCCGGTGAGGGTGAACTGGTCGCCGGGTTCGGGCACGCGGACGATCGTGTCGCGCGAGTTGAAGTGCGAGTCGGAGTTCGACGTGATCCACCAACCGAGACCCTCGGCGAGCAGCGAGTCCCAGACGCCGCCGAGCTTCGCCGTCATCCAGTCGAAGCCGCCGTAGGTCAGGTAGCCCTCGGGCGGGTACGGCGCGTAGGAGTTCGAACCGGGGCTGTTCGCGTAACCGCCGCGGTGGCCGCCGGGGCCGCGCAACGGGTCGCCGTCGCCCTGCGCACCGGGCGCGCCCTCCATGCCGACAACGATGTCCGGAGCCAGGTCGCGCATGTTCCGCAGCTCGTGGGGAGCCACGCGGCCGTTGCGCATCGGGTGGTTCACGAACACCAGCGCGGACTTCATGGTGCCGTTGCGGATCTTGGTCTGGAGCCAGCGGATCGCGTCGAGCGCCTTCTGCTCGTTGGCGGGGCTGGAGGCCTCCTGGCCGTTCAACCGCCAGTCGAACTGCCGCTCGAAGTCCCGCAGCACGCCGGCCTCGTCGCGGCAGTCCTCGAAGAAGAGGGTCGCGTGCTCGGCGCCGGGGACGTTCCACTCCATGCCGTGCCACAGCAGCAGGTGCGGGAACTTCCGCTGTGCCCGCTGGATGTCCGCGGCCGTCGCCTCGACGGAGTGCGCCTCGTGCGACGCGTGGCCGTGGTCGGTGATCACGAGCCAGTCCGTGCCGTGCCGCAACGCGCCGCGGATCTGCTGCTCGATCGTGTACATGCCGTCGTACGAGTACTGCGTGTGCGTGTGGTGGTCGCCGGAAAGCCAGTGGTAGCGCGAGGACGCCGACGCACGACCGGTGCCGAGCACTCCAGCCACACCCAGCACACTCGCGCCTTGCAGAAACCGCCTGCGGGCAACTTCGGACACGGCTGATCCTCCACGCGACTCGTCGGGTCCGTGGAGGCTAGGCCGATCGGGTGATACACAGGTGGCCGTGGCATGGCCGGTGGGCGAACAACGTCAGAGCGGGAGCAGGTGGAGCCAGTCGAGGAACGGCAGCGCTCCCGTGGCCTGCAAAGCCGCAAGTCCGAGCCACACCGACAGAATCGTCACGATCGGTCCGACGATGGCCATCTCGACCACACCGCCGGTCTTCATCCGCATGATCTTCGGTGGCGCCACCGGGAACCAGGTCTTGCCCATGATCGGCACCGGCCACAGCATCGGGCAGCCCTGCTCGGTGATCGCGTCACCGACGTAGTGCGCCACGCACCCGACACCGACCGCGATTCCGCACGCCGCTGCCGAAGCGTTCGTCTGCGCGGTCCACGCGATCATCGCCCACGTCACGCCCGCGGACACGACGGTGATCATCAGTGCGTCCTGCTTCGGGTTCCAGTCGTTCATGATCCCGCGCACCGCGAGGCCCGCGAACACGAACATGAGCACCGGCAGCGCCCACTTCTGGCTGTTCTGCACGACCGCGGTGGTGAACACGGCCGCGAACGCCGCGAAGACGAGGGTGTGCGTCAGTCCGCGATGTCCGCCGTCCCGCTTGGAATCCTTCTTCGTCTTCGTCGTCCGGTAGACGAAGCTGCTGACCGCGTTGATGCCCGCGGACAGGCCGCCGCTCAGTGCTCCGAACGTGCGGGAGATGGTCGAGCCGGGGTGGTCGAGGTCCGGCAGAAGTGCCGCCCCGGTGGCGAGAACCGCGCCAACGGCCCAGCTCTGCGGCGAAAGGTGGCCGATCGGGTGACTCGACGCGAGGGCGGTGACGGCGCTCCAGGCGAGCAGCCCGCTCATCGCATGTGTTGGCCCAGTTGACACTTACGCCCCTTCTGGTGATCACCCGACAGTGAAAACAGTAGTCGTTTGATGAACGTGCTCGGGGCGGAACCGGTTGAGTGTGCGCGCGGACCCGGCACGCTCTCGTGGTGGGCGAACTGGGGGAGGGTTACGGTTCGGGCAAACCAAGACGCAGAATCCGGCAGGCGGGAGCACGGGAGCCGCTCGACGGACTTCGACCCTGAATCGGTGTAACCAGGGTCGCAGGCACACCCGAGCGATTTACCAGTACGCTTGTCTTGCTTGCATCGTCGCGAGAGGAGCGCCCGGAGTTATGGGCAAGATCAAGGTTCAGGGCACCGTCGTCGAGCTCGACGGCGACGAGATGACCCGGATCATCTGGCAGTTCATCAAGGACAAGCTGATCCACCCGTACCTGGACGTCACTCTGGAGTACTACGACCTGGGCATCGAGCACCGGGACGCCACGGACGACCAGGTCACGATCGACGCCGCCAACGCCATCAAGAAGCACGGCGTCGGCGTCAAGTGCGCCACCATCACCCCCGACGAGGCGCGCGTCGAGGAGTTCGGCCTGAAGAAGATGTGGGTCTCGCCGAACGGCACGATCCGCAACATCCTCGGCGGTGTCGTCTTCCGCGAGCCGATCATCATCTCGAACGTCCCGCGTCTGGTCCCCGGCTGGACCAAGCCGATCATCATCGGCCGTCACGCGCACGGCGACCAGTACAAGGCCACCAACTTCAAGGTGCCGGGCGCCGGCAAGCTGACGATCACCTTCCAGCCCGAGGACGGCTCGGAGCCGATCGAGCACGTCGTCACCGAGTTCCCGGCGGAGGGCGGTGTGGCGATGGGCATGTACAACTACAACAAGTCCATCGAGGACTTCGCCCGCGCCTCGTTCTCCTACGGCCTGCAGCGGGGCTACCCCGTCTACATGTCCACGAAGAACACGATCCTGAAGGCCTACGACGGTGCCTTCAAGGACATCTTCCAGCGCGTGTTCGACGAGGAGTTCAAGGCGGAGTTCGACGCCAAGGGCCTCACCTACGAGCACCGCCTGATCGACGACATGGTCGCCGCGGCCATGAAGTGGGAGGGCGGCTACGTCTGGGCGTGCAAGAACTACGACGGTGACGTCCAGTCCGACACGGTCGCGCAGGGCTTCGGCTCGCTCGGCCTGATGACGTCGGTCCTGATGACGCCGGACGGCAAGACCGTCGAGGCCGAGGCCGCGCACGGCACCGTGACGCGTCACTTCCGCCAGCACCAGGCCGGCAAGCCGACCTCCACGAACCCCATCGCGTCGATCTTCGCGTGGACCCGCGGCCTCATGCACCGCGGCAAGCTGGACAACACCCCCGAGGTGATCCGCTTCGCCGAGGCGCTGGAGCAGGTCGTCATCGAGACGGTCGAGGCCGGTCAGATGACCAAGGACCTGGCGCTGCTGATCAGCCCGGACCAGGAGTGGCTGACCACCGAGGACTTCCTCGCCGCGCTGGACGAGAACCTCAAGAAGAAGATGGCGTCGTTCTGATCGCCTGATTTTTTGCGATGAAGGGCTCCTTCATCCACCTCACGTGGATGAAGGAGCCCTTCATCGTTTCCGCCGGTCACGCTGTGCTGGGTTGGGTCACCCGACCGGTTCCTCTTGCGGGTGGTTGCCGCGCCGAGGCGTCCTTTTGCGCCTTGCAGCCGCTATATCTGCTGGTCCAGGGCAGTGCGGTGTTCGGAGGCGGCGATGTTGGGTGTTCCGGTCAGGGGATTGATCGTGATTGGCGTGCTCGGGGTCGCCGGGGTGATGTACTTCGCGAACGGCGGCAAGCCGATGGGCAGCGACAAGGGCGGGCAGATCTGCAAGGTCACGGTGACCGCGGACATCCTCAACGTCCGGTCCGGTCCTGGCGACATGCAGCCGATCGTCTCGACGATGCAGCGCGACGCCGTCGCGGACGCCCAGCCGCGGGTCGAGAACGGGTACCGGATGCTGAGCGACCGCCGGTGGGTGAGCACCCAGTTCGTCGCGTTGACCAGCGATTCCAACTGCACCTGAGGCCTCGCCGGAAGTTCGAGGTGTTTCCCGGCAGGGGAAGCCCTTCCCCGGCCGCGTGGCCCTCCATAGGATTGAGCTGGCTGGAGTAGGCAGGACGGCCCAGAACGCGCCGCCACGTGTTCGAACTGCGTTGCGGCGAAGGGGCGTATCAGGTGGCGGTCACGAGTTCCGCGGTGTCCGACCGCAAGCGCGAGCTGACGGCTCTGCGGCGCGTGCTGGAGGAGGCCGCCGCCGGTGTGCCCTCGGTGGTGTGCGTCGAGGGCCGCGTGGGCCTGGGCAAGACGTCCGTGCTGGCCGAGACCGTGCGGATGGCCCGCGAGCTCGGCTTCGCGGTCTTCCGGGCGCAGTGCTCTGCCTCGGAGTCGGCGTTCCGGTTCGGCGTGGTCGCGCAGCTCTTCGAGAGCGAGGCCGACGAGATCCTCGGCACCGACGCCGACCAGCCGGTGATGCACCGGCTGCACCGCCTGGTCCGCGAGGTGTCGGCGGGGTCACCGGTGCTGCTGGCGGTGGACGACGTCGAGCAGGCCGATCTGCCGTCGTTGAACTTCCTCGCCTACCTGCGCAGACGGTTGGGCGAGCTGCCCGTGGTCGTGGTCGTCACGCGCGGGCTCGCCCTCGACGCGACGCCGTTGCTGCGCGAGGTGGTCGGTGACGCGCGCCGGGTCCGGCTCACCGGCCTCGACCAGCAGGCGTGCGGGCGGTTCCTGCGAGCGCTCTTCGCCGGCGGCGTCACCGACGAGGTGGTCGCCGACTGGCGGGTGGCGACCTGCGGCAACCCGTACCTCCTCGGGCTGCGTGCTCGCGACCTGGGCGAACGGGCCGGCGAGCTGGTCGCACGGCTCGCGCAGGCCGGGCCGCAGGTGGTGGCGCTGGCGCGGGCGTTCGCGGTGCTCGGCGAGGCGGACCTGGCACTGGCCGGTGCGGCGGCCGGGCTGGACCCGCGTGAGGCCGTGGACGCGTCACGGGCGTTGAGCGCCTTGGGTTTCGCGGGCGTGCCGATGGTGCTGACGACGTTGGCGCAGAGCACCACCGCATTGGACCGGGCGGCGATCCACGCCCGTGCCGCGCGGTTCCGGTACGACGACCAGGCGCCGGTCGACGACGTGGCGGGGCACCTGCTGGAGTCCGCGCCGATCGGCGCGGACTGGGTGCGGAACGTGCTGCGCGCCGCCGCTCGGCAGTCCACTTCGGACAGAGCGATCGCCTGTCTGCGCAGGCTTCTGCGCGAACCGCTGCCGGACGACCTGCGCGGCGAGGTGCTGGTCGAGCTGAGCGAGGCGCAGTCCCTGGTCGACCCCGGTGCGGCCCTGGCGTCGTTGACCAAGGCGGCTTCCGCGTCGATGGACGTGCTGGCCGAGGGACGGATGGCGTTGCTGCTCGCCTGCGACCTGGCCGGGCGGCGGAGGTACCGCGACGCGGTGGCGAAGATCGAGTCGGTGATCGCGCGGGTGTCCGGTGTGGACGCGGACCTGGCTCAACGGCTGGACCTGTACGCGTTGTCGCTCGGCATGGAGGAGTCGTTCTTCTCCGGTGAGGTCGAGACGCGGATCGCCCGGTTGAGCGGCGCGCGGATGACCTCGGCGCGCAACGAGCGGTTCCTCAACGCGGTGCTGGCGTTCCGGGGCGCCACGATCGGCGCGAACCCCGGCGAGACGAGGCGGCGGGTGCAGTCGTCGTTGCCGTTGCACATCGGGCGCGACCTGATCGACCAGTTCTCGTTCGCGCACCTGATCGTGGCGTTGATCGGCATCGACGAGTACGAGCAGGCGGACCGGCAGTGCGAGGAGGCGCTGCGCGTGACGGCCGAGCGCGATCTGGCCGTGTGCGCGGCGTTGGCGCAGGCGCTGCGGTGTCACGTGGCGCGCCGGCTGGGGTCGTTGCCGGACGCGGAACGGCTCGGCATGACGTCGCTGGAGAAGCTCGACGCGTTGGGTGCCAACCAGGACGGCAACGCCGTGATAGCGGTGGCCGGCCTCGTCGGCGCGTGGGTGGACACCGGTGACGTGGGGTCGGCGCTGCGGCTCGTGCGGGAACGCGAACTGGACGGCGACCTGCCCGAATACACCCATTACCACGCGCTTCTGCACCAGCGCGGCCGTCTGCACCTGGCTCTCGGTGACCCGGCTTCCGCGCTGCGCGACCACCTCGACTGCGGCCGCCGCATGGAACGTCGTGGTGCCCGCAACCCGTCCTTGCAGCCGTGGCGTACGCACGCGGCGTTGGCGCACATGGCATTGGGGGAGAGGGATCACGCCGTGCGCCTCGCCGCGCAGGAGCTGGAGCTGGCTCGCGACTGGGGACTCGCCGTGCCGATCGGGGTGGCCCTGCGGGCTTCCGGTGTCGTGACGGGGAGTGCGGACCTGCTGGAGGAGGCCGTCTCGACGTTGCGGTCCACTTCGGCACGGCTGGAGCTCGCGCGGGCGTTGGTCGACCTGGGTGTCGCGCTGCGGGCGGGCGGGCGTGGCCCGGAGGCGCTGGCGGCGTTGCGGCAGGGTCACGACCTGGCGAAGAGGTGCGGTGCGATCCCGTTGATGGGCGTCGCGGCACGAGAGCTGCGCGCGGCGGGAGGCCGTCCGTCCCGCACGCCGTCCGGTTCGGTGCTGACCGCGCAGGAGGACCACATCGTGCGCAGGGCGGTGCTCGGCCTGACCAACCGGCAAATCGCGGCGGAGTTGTTCGTGACGCCACGAGCCGTTGAACTGCATCTGACGCGTGCGTATCGAAAACTGGGAATTTCCGGCCGCCGCGACCTGGCGGCGGCATTGGAAAAGGCCGGCGCGTGAGGGCGACGCCGGCCATTCCGGTGAAGTGCTACTTGAGGACGATGATGCCCGACGCGACGATCTTGCCGTCGACCTTCCTGCCGTTGACGTTCACCGACGCGCCGGCCTTCAGCTCGCCCGACACGACGGTCTTCTTGAGGTCGTAGTCCACGTCCACGGTCGTCGAGGCGTCGACGCGAACCTTGACGGACTTGCCCTTGACGACCGCGACGACCTCGCCGGTCACGTTCGCCGACGCCTCGGCCGACTGCGACGTCGCCGGCGCGGCCGTGGCCTGGGCGGCCCCGCCGAAGAGCGCGGCGGTGGCGGCGAGACCGACGAGAACACCCTTGATCGCGTTCATTTCTTCTCCTTGCTGCTTCCGTGCTCGGGGAGATTTCCTGGGCCCGTGGAAAATCTCGCAAATGGTGCTCCGCGTGCTCAAGGGTCCGGTGCGAAGAATTCGTGTTCGCCGAAGCCGCGGTTTGCGTTGGTCAACGACTTCGGTGGCGTGTGGCAAACTGGTGGCATGCTGCGGAACATGTTTCGGTGGGGCCGGGCCAAGGCCGTCACCCAGTGCTCCTGCGAGCCGGAGTGGCAGGGCCTCTACACCGAGCTGGACGGCCAGCGCCAGCTCGCGCTGCCCCGCGACGAGATGGCGACGATCGTCGGCTACCTGGACCTGACCGCGCACTGCGCCGGCTGCGGCGCGGAGTACCCGAAGCCCTGGGGCCTGGCCTCTCGGTAGGCTCCTCCGTCGTGCTCACGGTCTCCACGATCAACGTCAACGGTCTGCGCGCCGCCGCCAAGAAGGGCTACCTGGCCTGGCTGGCGTCTTCGTCCGCCGACGTGGTGTGCCTGCAGGAAGTCCGCGCGGAACCGGACGAGCTGCCTCTTGACGTCCACTCGCCTGCCGGCTGGCACGGCGTGTACGCCCCGTCGACGTTGAAGGGCCGCGCGGGCGTGGGCATTCTCTCGCGCGTTGAGCCGACCTCTGTCCGTGTGGGCTTCGGCGCCTCCGAGTTCGAGAGCAGCGGCCGGTACGTGGAGATCGAGCTGCCGGGCGTCGTCGTGGCGTCCCTGTACCTGCCGTCCGGCGACGTCGGCACCGAGAAGCAGGACGAGAAGGACCGCTTCATGGCGGCCTTCCTGCCGTACCTGGTGTCGCTGCGGGAGAAGGCGGCCGTGTCGGGCCGTGAGGTGCTCGTGTGTGGTGACTGGAACATCGCGCACCGTCCCGAAGACCTGAAGGCCTGGAAGACCAACCAGAAGTCGTCCGGGTTCCTGCCGTACGAGCGGGAGTGGATGTCGTCGGTGTTCTCGTCCGGGTACACCGACGTGATGCGGTCGCTGCACCCGGACGCGGTCGGGCCGTACTCGTGGTGGTCGTACCGCGGCAAGGCGTTCGACAACGACTCGGGCTGGCGGATCGACTACCAGGTGGCCACGGACGGGCTGGCCGCGCGGGCTCGGAGCGCCGTGGTGGAACGCGCCGCGACGTACGCCGAGCGCTGGTCGGACCACGCCCCGGTCACCGTCGTCTACTCCGACTGACCCAGCCCGACCACTGGCACCTTTGACTGGCCCGGCTGTGTTGATCTTGATGAAGGGCTCCTTCATCCACCCCAGGTTCAGGAAGGGTCCCTTCATCGACAACGCTCGCCGCGTGGGCACGCTCTCATCGGGCATATCGGGCGGGCTGGACTTTGCCGGGGCCCTGCACGTGGGGTCGATGAAGGAGCCCTTCATCCCGAACTTGCACACCGCGCAGGCTCGGAGCGCTGTGGTCGAGAGGGCCGCGACGTACGCCGAGCGCTGGTCGGACCATGCCCCGGTCACCGTCGTCTAGTCCGACTGAACCAGCCCGACCAGCCTTTATCGCTCCCGTCCCCCGCCTGACCGCTCGATTTCACCTGCCGGCTCCCCGAATCTGAACATGATTCACCATCGATGAGATCGGGGGCGGCTCATGGCGGGCTTCAGCAGGCGTTCGTTCCTCCTGGCGATGGGCGTGGGCGCGGCAGGCGTGCCGCTCCTGGACCCGCAAGCGATTGCGTCCACCGCCGGCACCACCCTCGAAACGGCGGCCGCACCCGTCGGCACCAGCGGTTACCGCAGGCTCGCCGCCGGACCCGGCTGGCCCACCGTCGTGCGCGGCGACCTCGTCCAGGCCAAGGCGGGCCGGGAGGCGCGGCGCCGGACGTTGACGAGCTTCGTGCAGTTCAGCGACATGCACATCTGCGACGCCCAGAGCCCGCTGCGGTTCGAGTACCTGCATCCGATCATGGGCTCCAGCGCGCACCGGCCGCAGGAGGCGCTCACGGCGCAGGGGTCGACGTCGCTCGTCAAGCGGGTCAACGCGGTCAAGAACGGTCCGTTGACCGGCAGGCCCTTCGACTTCCTCATGACGACCGGCGACAACACGGACAACCACGAGAACATCGAGCTGGACTGGTTCCTCACGATCCTCAACGGCGGCCGCATCACGCCGAACACCGGCGACAGCCGCTACGAGGGCGTGCAGAACTCGGGCATCAGGACGTTCTGGCAGCCGGACATGGCAGGCAGCGACGACTACAAGGCCGCGGGATTCCCGCAGCTCAGCGGATTGCTCGACGCGGCGGTCGGGGAGTTCACCAGCCCCGGCCTGAACATCCCGTGGTACTCGACGATCGGCAACCACGACGACAGCGTCGTGGGCGCCCTGCCGGACGGGCTGCTCGACAGCTGGTACACCGGCCGCAAGAAGATCGTCGGGTTCGGCGACCCCGTGCAGAACGCCAAGGTCGCGCAGGCGTTCAACGACCCCAACGCCGTTCCGGAAGCGATGACCATCCTGGCGAGCGGCGGCGTCGTCCGGACCGTCACGCCCGACGACAGGCGACGGCTGTTCGACACCGGTGAGTTCGTGCGCAAGCACTTGCCGACGGGCGGGCACGGGTACACGGACGCCAACGCGGACGGCAAAGACGTCTTCTACACGTTCCGGATGGCACCCGGCGTCACCGGCATCAGCATGGACACCACGAACCTCGCCGGGTTCTCGACGGGCTCGATCGGCCTGCACCAGCTCAACTGGATCGAGAAGATCCTCAAGCGCAACAGTTCGCTCTACTACGACTGGCTCGGCCTGCCGCAGCGGCAGAACGTCACCGACGAGCTGTTCGTCCTGTTCAGTCATCACACGAGCACGACGATGGGCAACTTGCTGCCGGACAAGCGCCGCCCGCTGGACCCGCGCATGAACGGCGATGCGCTCGTCGGCCTGCTGCACCGGTTCCCCAACGTGCTGGCGTGGGTGAACGGGCACACGCACCGCAACGTGATCACACCGCACCGGCACGACACGCCGGGCAGAAGCTTCTGGGAGATCAACACCGCCGCCCACGTCGACTACCCGCAGCACGCCCGTGTGATCGAGGTGGCGGACAACGGGGACGGCACGTTGTCGTTGTTCACTACGCTGTTGGAGGCAGACGCTCCGTACCAGGTGGACTACGACGACAGGTCTGACACGGCGCTGGCGAGCCTGTGCCGGGAGTTCACCTACAACGACATTCACATGCGGACGAACCCTCTGGGCACGCCGTTGGATCGGAACACGGAGCTGCTCGTCGCGGTGAGGTGAACCCGAATTCGCAGGTGCACCAAGGCGACTGGACCGATGGTTGGTCGCGTGACCGACTGTTTGACCGTTTAACTACCTGGCGCCAGCTGCGATCATGGTGGGGATGAACGAGTCTCGCGGACCTGCTGATGCGATTCGCGCAGCCGTGCAGCAGTTCGGGGAGATCGCCGGGCGACAGCCGGACGGTGTCACCGGCGTACGCGCCGCCGAAGGTGGCGGTTGGTCCATTTTGGTCGATGTCGTCGAGCTGGAACGCGTGCCCGCCAGCACAAGCGTGCTCGCCACCTACCGGGTCGACGTCGATCGCGATGGCGTCCTGCAGTCCTACGAACGGCTGCGGCGATACACCAGAGGTGCCACCGACCACTGACCCCAGGGGGCTGCTGTGGAGAGCACATCGAGCTCGCTCGCCGACGTGCTGGAGCGCGTGCTCGACAAGGGTGTCGTGATCGTCGGCGACATCGCGGTGAACGTCGTCGACATCGAGCTGCTCACCCTCAGGGTCAGGCTCTTCATCGCGTCCGCCCAGACGGCGCGCGAGATGGGCATGGACTGGTGGACCGGCGACCCGTTCTTCGCGCCCCACAGCGCACGTGCGGAGCTCGACAGACGGACAACCGGGTTGGAGGCCGCAGCGAAGGCGCCGGAGGCGGTCCATGAGCGGTGAGCGTGGCCTCTGCGCCTACGCGATCACCCGTGGCACGCGGTGGGACCTGGTCGGTCTCCCGGAGCTGCGTGCGGCCGGACCGCCCGAACTGATCAGGCACGACGGACTGGCGCTCGTCGTGACCGAGGTGGACACGGCGTTGTTCGGTGGGCTGGACGCCGAGGAACCGGCGGAGGACGGCCTGCTGGCCAAGCTCGTGCGCGACCACGACGCCATCGTCCGCGCCGTGTTCGAGCACGAACCCGTGCTGCCGCTGCGGTTCGGCACGGTCGTCGCGGACGAACCGGCGGCGCGCAGGCTGTTGTCCTCCTCGTGCGACGAGGTCACCCGCTGGCTGGACCGCGTCGCCGGGCACCGCGAGTGGGGCGTGCGGGTGGATCACGGGGCGCAGCCGGTGGAGGAGACGCCGCTGACCGGGCTGTCCGGCGCGGACTACCTGCGCAGGCGCCGGCAGAGCCGCCTGGACGGGCGGCAGCTGAAGGACCACCAGGCCGAGGCCGCACAGGCGCTGCACTCGGCGTTGGCCGGCCTCGCGACCGATGCCGTCCACCGGACCCAACGGCCACAGACGCTGCTCGACGCCGCTTACCTCGTGCAGGAGGCGAACGAGGACGCCTTCCGGCGCGCGGCCGCCGAGCTGGGCGAGGAGGCACGCGGCCGGGGTGCGACCGTGCACGCCACCGGTCCGTGGCCGCCCTACTCGTTCACGCGCCTGGAGCTGGGAGTCGCCGGATGACCGAGAACACCTTGGTCGATCTGCTGGACCGGATCGTCGACAGCGGTGCGGTCGTCACCGGTGACGTGATCATCACGCTGGCCGGCATCGACCTGATCCGGCTCGACCTGCGCCTGCTGCTGGTCGGCATCGACGAGTCGCTGCGATGACCGGTGCCAGGGTTCCCGCCGACGCGGGCAAGGGCCTCGGCCGGATCGTGCTGGCCGTGCTGGAGATCCTCGAGGAGTTGCTGGAACGCCAGGCGATCAGGCGGATGGACGCCGGGTCGCTCACCGAAGACGAGATCGAACGGCTCGGCCAGGCGTTGATCGCGTTGCGCCGCCAGTTCGCCGAGCTGCGTGCCGTGCTCGAAGTCCATCCGGAAAGGACCGAACTGTGACCGCTCCAGCCATCCCGGCGTCCGGTGGCCTCGCCGAAGCGCTGAACATCCTGCTGGACAAGGGACTCGTCATCGACGCGACGATCAGGGTCTCCGTGATCGGAATCGAGATCCTGACCATCGAGGCCAAGATCGTGATCGCCAGCGTCGACACCTACATCCGCTACCTCGAGGCCATGCAACGCCTGGACGCCACCCGGCGTGCGATTTCCGGCGCCGTACCGCCACCCGGTACGCAGGGCATCCTCGGCACGCACGGCATCCTGCCGCTCACCGCGCCCGTGGCGGCCGCGGTCATGCCGGCTGCGGCCGTGCCGGCCGACACCGTGGAACGGGTCGAGGTGGGGGCACCGGAACGGCAGCCGTGAGCCTGCATCTGTTCGGCGTCGTGCGCGCGACGCACGAGGTGCCTGCCGACCGGAACGTCCGGCTCGTCGTGCTGGACGATCTCGCCGCCGCGGTCCGCGAGGCGCCGGTGGCGGCGATGCCCCACTTCGAGGCGCTGTCCGCGCTGGTCACCACGGGCCCCGTGGTGCCGGTGGTGTTCGGCACGCTGGCCGAGAACGAGGACGCGGTTCGGTCGGACGTGCTGGCACCGAGGGCGGACGACCTGCGCGCTCAGCTCGATCGGCTGGCCGACGTCGTCGAGGTGCACGTCTACCTGCGGCTCGGTGCGTGGACCAGCGCGGACACCGCGTTGGAGCCGGTCAGCGCACTGGCGGAGCAGGCCGTCGAGCTGCCTTCGGAGCGGCAGGAGGTCCGCAGGGCGTTCCTGGTGCCACGCCGGCAGCTGGCCACGGCGCGGCAGGCAGCCGAGAAGGCGGGCGGGAGGTTCGCAGGCCCGCTGCCCGCGTTCAGCTTCCTGGACACCCGGCAGGCGCCGGCGTCGCGCTGGGGCTGGTGAGCGGCCCAACTGGGAACTTGGTCACACCGCTGGAGGGGCGAACAGGAATTTTCGCCGCCTAAGGTCGTTGACGTGGCAGTGGACATCTCGCTAACCCCACCGCAGCCCCGTCCGAGCGCAGCGGCCATGCGGCGTGCGCTGCGCCGTGCCGCCGACGGTGCGGTGCTCGACGCGACCGAGGCCGCGGTGCTGCTGCACGCGCGCGGCGAGGACCTGGACGCGCTGCTGACTGCAGCCGGCAAGGTGCGGGACGCGCACCTGCTCGCCGAAGGGCGTCCCGGGGTCGTCACGTACAGCAGGTCGGTGTTCATCCCGCTGACCAGACTGTGCCGCGACCGGTGTCACTACTGCACCTTCGCGACCGTGCCGCACAAGCTGCCCGCCGCGTTCCTCGAACGCGACGAGGTGCTGGCGATTGCCCGCGCGGGTGCCGAACAGGGCTGCAAGGAGGCGCTGTTCACGCTGGGAGACCGGCCGGAGGACCGCTGGCCGGCCGCCAAGGAGTGGCTGGACGCGCGCGGCTACGAGTCCACTTTGGACTACGTGCGGGCGAGTGCCATCGCGGTGCTCGAGGAGACGGGACTGCTGCCGCACCTCAACCCCGGCGTGCTGAGCTGGGAGGAGCTCACCCGGCTCAGGCCGGTCGCGTCCAGCATGGGCATGATGCTGGAGACCACGGCGGAACGGCTGTGGAGCGAGAAGGGCGGGCCGCACTACGGCAGCCCGGACAAGGATCCCGCGGTCCGGCTGCGGGTGCTGACCGACGCCGGACGCGTCAACGTCCCGTTCACCACCGGCATCCTGATCGGCATCGGCGAGACCCTGACCGAGCGTGCCGAGTCGTTGCTCGCGATGCGCCAGGTCGCCAAGCAGTACGGGCACATCCAGGAAGTCATCATCCAGAACTTCCGCGCCAAGCCGGACACGGCGATGCGCGGCATGCCCGACGCCGACCTGACCGAGCTCGCGGCGACGATCGCCGTGGCACGCCTGGTGATGCCGTCGACCGTGAGCGTGCAGGCACCGCCGAACCTGGTCGGCGAGGAGTTCGGCCTGATGCTGCGCGCGGGCGTGGACGACTGGGGCGGCGTCTCGCCGATCACGCCCGACCACGTGAACCCCGAGAAGCCGTGGCCGCAGGTCGACCGGCTCGCGGACATCACCCGCGAGGCCGGTTTCTCGTTGCGGGAACGGCTGAACGTCTACCCGCGCTACGTCCGCGCGGCGGCCGGGCAGTGGATCGACACCCGGCTCACCGCGCACGTTTCCGCGCTGGCACTGGAGAACGGCCTCGCGAACCCGTCGGCCGAAGTGGTCGGCCGCGAGTGGCAGGAGCCCGACGGCGGGCTCGACACGTTCGGGCGCGCGGACCTCAACACCGCGATCGACACCGAAGGTCGCACGAGCGACCGCCGCGGTGACTTCGACGAAGTCTACGGCGACTGGAACGAGCTGAAGGTTCCCGTTGCCCCGCAACGCCTTTCCGAAGACGTCCAACGTGGACTGAAGATCGCCGCCAACGACCCGGCGGCGTTGCTCGAAGACACCGACGCCGCGATGGCGCTCCTCACCGCCGACGGCGACGCGCTGGAGGAGATGGTGAAGCTGGCCGACGACCTGCGGCGCGAGGTGGTGGGCGACGACGTCACGTACGTGGTCAACCGGAACATCAACTTCTCGAACGTCTGCTACGTCGGCTGCCGGTTCTGCGCCTTCGCTCAACGTGAACGAGACGCGGATGCGTTCAGGTTGAGCGCGGAGGAGGTCGCCGACCGCGCCCAGGAAGCGTGGGACGAGGGCGCGACCGAGGTCTGCATGCAAGGCGGCATCGACCCCAAGCTGCCGGTGACCTACTACGCGGACGTCGTGCGCGCGATCAAGAAGCGTCTGCCCGGGATGCACGTCCACGCGTTCAGCCCGATGGAGATCGTGTCGGCCGCGGCGAAGGCGGGCGTGAGCGTCCGCGAGTGGCTGACCGAGCTGAAGGAGGCCGGGCTCGACACGATCCCCGGCACGGCGGCCGAGATCCTCGACGACGACGTCCGGTGGGTGCTGACCAAGGGCAAGCTGCCGACCGCGACCTGGCTGGAGGTCGTCGGCACGGCTCATGAGGTGGGCATTCGTTCTTCGAGCACGATGATGTACGGCCACGTGGACCACCCCGGCCACTGGCTCACCCACCTCAGGGTGCTGGCGAAGCTGCAGGACCGGACCGGCGGGCTCACCGAGTTCGTCGCGCTGCCGTTCGTGCACCGCAACGCCCCGATCTACCTGGCGGGAGTCGCTCGGCCCGGCCCCAGCCGCCGCGACAACCGCGCCGTGCACGCGTTCGCGCGGTTGGCGTTGCACGGGCGCATCGACAACATCCAGTGCTCCTGGGTCAAGCTGGGCGACGAGGGCACCGCGGAGATCCTCAACGGCGGTGCGAACGACATCGGCGGAACGTTGATGGAGGAGACCATCAGCCGCATGGCAGGGTCCGAACACGGGTCGGCGCGTACTGTGCGTGAGCTTGAGACCCTGGCTTCGCTCGCAGGGCGTAACGCCCGTCAGCGGACTACGACATATGGGCGAGTGCGATCCGATCGCGAGTGACCGATAGTCTGATTCGGCGCATCGACGCTACCGGTCATCGGTAGCTTGGCGGCCAATCAGTCAGCAAGGTTCACCCTTCCGGGGTGAGTCTGTGCCTTGGGGAGGCTCGGCAAGTGCACGGCATGAGTCTGGTACTGAGCGCTGCGGTTGAGAGCAGCATGACCGGTACCGCTGCTGGTCCCGTGGGTCTGATCGCGGTCACGGCGGGCGTCGGTGGTCTGGTGTACGGCCTGGTGAAGCGGCGCAAGCCCGCCACGATCCCGGCGGCGAACCAGCGCATCGACCTGGTCCAGCAGGACACCGCGCAGAACTGACTCGCCCGGTCTGAGAAGATTCGTTCGTGTCCACGGAGAGCGCGCCCACCAGTCGTCCCCGAGTGCTGTCCGGCATCCAGCCGACGGCAGGCTCGTTCCACCTCGGCAACTACCTGGGTGCGGTGCGGCAGTGGGTCGCCCTGCAGGAGGACCACGACGCGTTCTACTGCGTCGTCGACCTGCACGCGATCACCGTGGAGCAGAACCCGAAGGAACTGCGCCAGAACACGCGCGTCTCGGCGGCTCAGCTGCTCGCGCTGGGCATCGATCCGGACCGCGCGACGTTGTTCGTGCAGTCGCACGTCCCGGAGCACGCCCAGCTCGGCTGGGTGATGCAGTGCCTCACCGGCTTCGGCGAGGCGTCGCGGATGACGCAGTTCAAGGACAAGTCGTCGCGCTCGGAGGCCGCCGTCGGCGTCGGTCTCTTCACCTACCCGATCCTGCAGGCCGCGGACATCCTGCTGTACCAGGCGCACTACGTGCCGGTCGGCGAGGACCAGCGCCAGCACCTGGAGCTGACCCGCGACCTCGCGACGCGGTTCAACTCGCGCTACGGCAAGACGTTCCGCCTGCCCGAGGCGTACATCGTCAAGGACACGGCCAAGATCTTCGACCTGCAGGACCCGACGGCGAAGATGAGCAAGTCGGTGCCCGGCGGTGTCGTCGAGCTGCTGGAGGACCCGAAGCGCTCGGCCAAGAAGATCCGCTCCGCGGTCACCGACACCGGTCGCGAGATCATCTTCGACCCCGAGAACAAGCCGGGCGTGTCGAACCTGCTGACGATCTACTCGGCCCTGACCGGCCGTTCGATCGATTCGCTGGTCGCGGACTACGACGGCAAGGGCTACGGCGACCTGAAGAAGGACCTGGGCGAGGTCTTCACCGAGTGGGTCACGCCGGTCCAGGAACGCGTCCGCACGTACCTCGACGACGTGGCCTCGCTGGACAAGATCCTGGCCCGCGGTGCCGAGCGCGCCCGCGAGGTGGCGTCGGTCACGTTGCGCCGCTCGTACGAGAAGATCGGGTTCGTTCTGCCCGAGTAGTGCGCTTGCACTAGCGTCTCGACCGTGGACAAGTGGCGGCGGAAGTACGCGTGGCTCGACCACATCCTGCTGGCCTACGAGCGCTACACGGAGCGCTACGGCACCCACTACGCGGCCGCGGTCACGTACTTCAGCGTGCTGTCGCTCGTGCCGATCCTGATGATCGGCTTCGCGGTGGCCGGTTTCGTGCTGCAGTCCCAGCCGGACCTGCTGGCGCAGCTGCGCGAGAGCATCGCCGAGGCCGTGCCGGACAAGCACTTGGTCGACCAGATCAACGACGCCGTGAACAACGCCCTGGACTCCAAGGGCACGGTCGGCATCATCGGCCTGCTCGGTGCCGCCTACTCCGGCCTGGGCTGGATGAGCAACCTCCGTGACGCGCTGACCGCGCAATGGGGTCACGCCAGGGAGAACCTCCCGTTCTTCGGCACGTTGTGGCGCGACCTGCTGGCGCTGGTCGGCCTCGGCCTCGCGATCGTGCTGTCGTTCGGCATCACGGCCGCGGGTACCGGGTTCGCGAAGGACCTGCTCGGCTGGCTGGGCTTCGAGGACGCGGGGTGGGCGCGCGCCCTGGTGCGCATCGCCGCGATCATCCTGTCGTTGCTCGCGAACTGGCTGGTGTTCCTGTGGGTGCTCGCCCGGTTGCCGCGCAAGCCGGTCGGGCTGCGCAGCGCGTTGCGCGGGGCGCTGGCGGCCGCGATCGGGTTCGAGGTGCTCAAGCAGGCGGCGACGATCTTCCTGTCGTTCGTGACCCGGTCGCCGACCGCGGCGGCGTTCGGGTCGGTCATCGGTGTGCTGGTGTTCGCGAACCTGGTGGCGCAGTTCCTGCTGTTCATCACGGCCTGGACGGCCACCGCGCGGGAGAACCGGGAGCCGGAGGTCGTCGCGGCGCCGCCTCCTGCCGTGATCCAGCCGGTGATCTCGGTCCGGCGCGGTCCTTCGCCGTCGTTGCTGCTCGGGGCCGGTGCGGTGGTCGGTGCGTTGCTCGGGATCAGGTGGCGCCGGTGAGGGCCGCGCGCTTCAGCGTGTGGATCACCGGGGCGGTCTCCATCCGTTCGATGCCCTCGATGGTCGCGACCCGTTCGGTCAGGTACGCGTAGAGCGCGTCGATGTCGCGGCACACGACCTTCGCGAGCAGGTCGGCCGGTCCGGTCGTGATCGCCGCGAGCGCGACTTCCGGCTGCCGGGCGAGGGCCTGCGCGGCGGTCACCAGGTGCTTGGGGCGCGCGGACATCCACAGGATCGCCTGGGCGTGGAACCCGAGCACCGCCGGGTCCATGTCGACGTCGAAGTAGAGAAGCCCGTTGGCGCGCAGCTGGTTCACCCGGCGCCGCACGGTCGGTTCGGACCACCCGGTGGCCGCGGCCAGGTCGGTGAACGACGCACGGCCGTCCTCGCGCAGCAACGCCACCAGGCGTTCGTCGACCTCGGGCTCCTGGGCCGCGTCGGTGTCGAAGGACGGCGTGAGCTGGGTGACCTGGTCCGCGGTGAGCGCGCCCGCGCGGCCGTGCCAGCCGACCGGACCGCCGACGAACGACCGCAGCAGGCAGTGCGCGGACACCGACAGGACCTTCGGGGTGCGCGGAAGTTGTTGCAGCAGCAGGGCTTCCGGGGCGTTGTCCGCGCGGATGACGCACGAGATCTCGGTGCCGCCGGACGTGAGCTGCACCCACGTCGTGTCCGGCCGGCCCGCCAGAGCTCGCGCGACCGGCACGGCGGTGTCCGGGGCGCAGCTCAGCCGCAGGAACCACTCCACCTGCCCGGCCTTGCGGGCGTCGATCATGCCGACCACCCGCAGCGCGCCGCTCTCGCGCAGCTTCCGGTAGCGCCTGGCCACGGTCTGCTGGGACGTGCCGAGGACCTTCGCGACGTGGTTGAACTGGGCGCGGCCGTCGATGTGCAGCGCGTGCAGCACGGCGCGGTCGAGATCATCGAGTGTCACTTTTTTCATGGTAGGCGTGTCTTGGTGGAAGTATTCGTCGTCTGTTGTGTTGTTTGCGGTAGTTCTGATCGCAGAAATCTAGCTTCGCGGACATGACACAGCCTTACCGCTGGCGGTGGCCGGCGCTCGCCGCGTTGCTGCTCGCCGAAGCCATGAACCTGTTCGACTCCACGGTGATGCCGATCGCGGCGCCCGCGGTTCGCACCGACCTCGCGCTGAGCGACACCGTGCTGCAGTGGCTCACCAACGGCTACACGCTCCCGTTCGGCCTGCTGCTGATCGTCGGAGGACGGCTCGGTGACGTCCTCGGGCGTCGGCGGGTGTTCGTGCTCGGCATGCTCGTTTTCGTGCTGTGCTCCGTGTTGTGCGCGTGGGCGCCGCACGCCGTGGTGCTGCTGACGGCCCGCGTGGTCCAGGGCGCGAGCGCGGCGATGATCATCCCGCAGACGTTCGGCCTGATCCGCGCGATGTTCGACGGCGACGAGGTGCCCAAGGCGCTGGGCACGATCGGGCCGGTCATGGCGTTGTCGGCGTTGTGCGGGCCGGTGGTCGGCGGCCTGCTGACCGACTCGATCGGCTGGCGCGCGGTGTTCTTGGTGAACGTGCCGCTCGGGCTCGCCGTCCTGGCCGCCGCGCCGTTGATCCGCGAGGATCGCTCGGCCACCCCGCCGAAGCTGGGCGGGCTGCTGCGCGGCCGGGTGTTCCCGGCGTCGCTGGCCGGTTCGCTGCTGTTCTTCGCGGTGATGAACGGCCTGGTGTTCGTGCTGGTGCTGTTCCTGCAGCTGCGTTCCGGCCAGACGCCCACCGGTGCCGCGCTCACGCTGCTGCCGTGGTCTGCGGGGCTCGCGCTGGGTTCGTGGGTCGCGGGGTCCGTGCTCGTGCCGAGGTTCGGGACGGGGGTGATGCGCGCCGGTCTCGTGCTGGTGCTGGTCGGCCTGGCGGGGATCGCGGTGTCGTTCACGGCGGTGCCGTTGCTGGTCGCCGGAATCGGGCTCGGGGTGTTCACCGTGCCGTTCTTCGGCAACGCGCTGTCGGTCGCGGCCCCGCACGAGACCGGCTGGGCCTCCGGCCTGCTGAACGCGGTGCAGCAGCTCGGCGCGACGGTCGGGGTGGCCCTGCTGGGCGCGGTGTTCTTCCGGTTCGGCACGACCGCCGCGGTGCTCACGTCGATGGTGCTGATCGCCGGTGTGCTGGCGCTGACCGCCGTGATGATCAGAGGGACTGCGGGAAGTTCAGCAGCCTTGTCGGGTCGTAGTGCGCCTTGAAGTCCTTCAACCGGGCGAGGTTCTCGCCGTGGTAGGCGGTCAGCGGGTCGTCCAGGTGCGGGTCGGGGAAGTTCGGGTAGACGCGGCCGGACGCGTGGTGGTGCACGCCCGCCCACGACCTGTGCACCCAGTCCGCGTCGGCGCTCACGTGCTCGATCATGAACCGCTCGGCGCGGTGGGCGAACGCGGTCGCGGTGGCCGGGACTCGGTTGTAGGCACCGCCCATCGGGGTGAAGTTGAGCTCCCGGCCCGGTGCCAGGCCGGCGAGCAGCGTCGTGACCGCCTGGTCCGGCAGCGAGCGGCGGAAGAACTCGGACCTGCTGGTCACCGGCCCCGGTCCGAGGTCACCGAGGTCGTCGAAGGACTGCTTCAGCTCGTGGTACGGCATGGTGCTGATGTCGCTGGTCGCCGGAGCGAGATCGACGAGATCGCCGGGCTCTCCGGCTCCGAACACGATCACCCGCTGCGCGTCGATCTTGAGGTTCGCGCTCAGCTCGTCCGGTGCGTCGGGTGCGATCTCCTGCCAGGCGCGCAGCACGTCCCGCGCTCCGGTGCCGGGCCAGGTCAGCACGAACCTCGTCGTCCGCTCGGCCGGAACCGGGTCGAAGACGAGTTTCGTGACCACACCGAACTGGCCACCGCCCGCGCCGCGCAACGCCCAGAAGAGGCCGGGCTCCCGGTCAGCCGCGCAGTCGACGACCGCGCCGTCCGGGAGCACGACCTGGGCCGCGCGCAACCGGTCCGAGGTCAGGCCGTGGCGACGGCCGAGCAGGCCGAGCCCGCCGCCGAGGGTGAGGCCGGCGATGCCGACCGCCGGACCGCACCCCGCAGGCAGGGTCAGGCCGTGCCGGTCCAGCCCGGCGTACACCTCGGCCAGCCGGGCACCGGCGCCGATCACGGCCATCCCGTCCTGGACCGACACGTCGTTCATCGGCGTGAGATCGATGACGATGCCGTTGGTGGAGGAGCGGCCGGCGAAGCAGTGCCCGCCACCGCGCGGGGTGATGTGCGTGCCCGACTCTCTTGCGTGCGCCAGAGCCTGCGTGACGTCGTCGGTGTTGAAGCACCGCACGATCGCACGGGGGCGGATGTGGTGGTAGTTGGGCAGCGCGGGCAGGCGGAGGCGTTCGTAGTCGGGATGGCCCGGTGCCACGACTTCCCCTGAGTCGGTCATCGCAACCCCCTTGGAAAGCAGAACGGCTCCCAGCGTGCGCCGGGAGCCGTTCCGGTGTGCCTTTGCCGTGCGCTCAGACGCCCTGTGCCGCCTGGCGGCGTGCCCGTGCCGCCTTGGCCCTCTTGTTGCGGATGTAGAGGAACACGGCGGCCAGCAGGCCGACGCCCGCGATGGCCGTGATCGGCAGGCCGACGGTGCCGAACGCGGTGGGCGTCGGGCGGCTGGAACCGGAGTCGGAGCCTGCGGCCGTGTCGGTGGTGTTGCTGTTGCTGGTCTGGGTGGAGGTGACGTTCGGCTTGGGCTGCGGGGCGCCGTCGACCAGCTTGCCGACGCCGCCGGGGCCCATCGCGAAGCCGTAGTCGAGGAGCTTCGCGGCCTGGTTGGTGATGTGCGTGGGCTGCTGCTGGCCGCGCAGCAGGACGACGACGAGGCGGCGGCCGTTGCGTTCGGCGGCGCCCACGTAGGTGTGCTGGGCGTCGTCGGTGAAGCCGGTCTTGCCGCCGATGGCGCCTTCGTAGCTCGTCATCAGGCGGTTGTCGTTCGTCAGCATGATCGTGCCGCCGTTACGGCCGGGGAACTGCGCCTGCTGCAGCTTGATGGCCTGCGCGAACTCGTCGTACTTCATCGCGCCGCGGAAGATCAGGGCGACGTCGTAGGCGGAGGTGCTGGTGCCGGGGCCGTCGAGGCCGGACGGCGTCACGGCGCGGGTGTCGAGGGCGCCGAGCTCCTTCGCCATGGCGTTCATCTTGCGCAGGGCGTTCGGAACGCCGCCGAGCTGGCGGGCCAGCGTGTGCGCCACGTCGTTGCCCGACGTGAGCAGCAGGCCCTGCAGCAGCTGGCGGATCGTGTACTGGCCGCCGTCCTTGAGCCCCACGCAGGTGCACTCCTGCTCAGTGTCCTCGGCGGAGGCGGTGACGACGAGGTCGCCGCGCAGCTCCTTGGCGACGACCATCGCGAGCAGCACCTTGATGACGCTCGCCGGACGCTGACGACCGTGCGGGTCGTACGCGGCGATGACGGCGCCGCTGTCCATGTCCGCGAGCAGCCACGACGCGGCGGTGATGCCGCTCGGGGGCTGCGCCTGGTTCGGCGGCAGGATCAAGCCGCACTCGCCCAGCCGGTCGCCACCGATCGGCTTCTCCGGCACCTCGAGCGGGGCGGGGGCCTTCTGGCCGGGCGTCGGTTGCTCGGACGTGTCCACCGGTGGGGGCGGGGTCTCGCGGTTCGCGCACTGCGCCGAGGCGGCCTGCTGTGCGGTGCCGGTCGGTGCGGCGAACGCGGCTGTGGCCGTTGCTAGGACCAGGGCGACGATGAGCCGTTTCGTGAAGGGCACGGCTCCAGGCTATCCACCCCCGTTTAGCGCCTTGCACGCACCACGTCCGATACTGGTCGTCGTGAAGCTCTCGCGCCCGATGTCACTCTTCCTGGTGGCTTTCGGAGTGTGGTCGTGGGTGATCTGGCCCACGTTCCTGAAGAACATCTGGAAAGACTCGCGTTCGTTCAGCGACGGACCTACCCCGTTCTTCACGGTGCACCTGGTGCTCGTGATCGCCTCGCTCGTGTTCGGCACCGTCATCGGCGTGCTGGGTGTGCGGGGCTTCCTGGCCACTCGACGTCGATAGGAAAAACGCTGTGGAGTTCGTACGCCTGCTGCTGGTGTTCCTGCACCTGCTGGGCATGGGCCTGCTCGTCGCGATGATCATGTTGCAGGCCAGGGCCGGCAAGGACGCTCCGGTCAACAAGGGCTGGCTGCACGGTGCGGCTCTGCAGCTTCTGACCGGTGTGGCGCTGGTCGCCATCGACCCGTTGGTCGACTCGGTGAAGTACGACCACATCAAGATCGGCGTCAAGCTGCTGGTCCTCGTGGCCATCGCCGCCGTCGTGGCCGTCAACCTCAACAAGCCGAAGGCCCCGTCCTGGCTGCTGCCGACGGCGGCGTCCCTTGTCGTGCTGAACGTGGGTGTGGCGGTCTTCTGGACCTGATCGAGCGATGTCGGGTGCACGGGTGGGTGACGTGCGCTCGCTGCCCGTGCGACGCGGCGTGTCCCGGCCAACCATCGTGGCATGTCACGTATCGCCTACATCGGTCTGCTCACCGCCGGTGCAGTGCTGACGATCGTCGCGCTGCACGGTGCCGCTCCCGAGGCCGAGGCCTCGGGGGATGGCCGGGTGTGCGTCAAGGCGTGGTGCCCGAAAGACCGTCCAGCGCGGGGAGTGCCGGTGCCGAGAGGTGGCGACACCTCGACGACCACGACCGCGTACACCACCACGACGACGACGCCGTGCACCACCACGACCACCAGCACCGGGACGACCACTTCGACAACCACGTCGTACACGACTTCGTCGACGACGACCTCGTCCACGACCACTCCACCGGCGTCGACCACGACACCTCCGGTCACGACCACGTCTTCGGTCACGACGACGCCTCCGGTCACGACGACCAAACCGCCGGTGACCACGTCGCCACCGGTCACGACGCCTCCACGCCACCAGGACAACCGCCTGGCGAGCACAGGCGCCGACGTCGGCTGGCTGCTGGTGCTGGGCGTGCTGCTCGGCATCGCGGGCGTGCTCCTGCTGCTGATCGACCGCAGGAGGCTGTTCCGGCGCTGACCGTCAAAAATTGTCGGTGTCGCTCGTCACACTGACTCCATGCTCATCGAACACCTGCGCGACCGCAGCGATCTCGGAGTCATCAGCGCCACCGCCCTGAGGTCGCCGGGGGTCTCGGACCCCTGGCGGCGCTGCGGGCCGGGCGGGCCGTGGCAGCGCATGCACCCAGGCGTGGTGCTGCTGCACAACGGCCCGCCGACACGCGACCAACAGGTCACCGCGGCCCTGCTGCGCGCGGGCCCGGAGGCCGTTCTGACGGGCGCCGAAGCCGGCCTTCCCGCCACCGGGCCCGAGATCCACGTCCTCGTGCCGGGCCGCTCCGCGGGCTCCGGCCGGCTGATCGTCGAACGCGCCTCACCGATGCCCGCTTCTCGCGAGGTGGGCGGATTCCCCGTCGTGTCCGTGGAGCGGGCCGTGGTCGACGCCTGCCGTCGGCTGCGTTCTGTCGACGCCGTCACCGCCCTGATCGCCGCCGTCCGACGCGGCCGCTGCACGCCTTCGAGCCCCGCCGCCGAGTCCCGCACCAACCGCTACGGCACCAAGCTGGTCCGCGAGGCCCTCAAGGAACTGGGCCGCGCGGAATCGGTGTCCGAACGCGACGCCCGCCGCCTCTCCCGCAGGATCCGCCTCACCACGCCGCACTGGAACGTCACGATCGCGGACTCCGACGGCCTGATCATCGGCAGACCCGGCGCCTGGTTCGACGACGTGGGCCTGGCCTGGGAGATCGACTCGAGGGCGTTCCACTTCGGACCGCGCGACTACGAACGCACGCTCGCCCGCAACAGCCGTTGTGCCGCGGCGGGAATCCTGGTCGTGCAGATGCTCCCGACCCGGTCTGCGAGACAGTCCGGAGGCGGTGGCGCGGGAGTTGCGGAAGGCGCACGAGGCGGCTGCGGCACGGCCCAGGCCGCCGGTGCGGATCGTGGAGCCGCGATGACCGTGGGCCGGAGACGGGCGCCGCCTGCGGCAACGGTGTGCTGCCGGGTGAGCGTGGTGCGCCGAGACCGAGCGGCTGCGGCCGGAAACCCGAAAGCGCCGCGTCCCCACCGGGAACGCGGCGCCTCGAAAGGAGAGCCGAAACTCAGACGCGCTTGAACAGCAGCGCCCGCTTCACTTCCTGGATCGCCTTCGTCACCTGGATGCCACGCGGGCAGGCGTCGGTGCAGTTGAAGGTGGTCCGGCACCGCCACACGCCGTCGATGTCGTTGAGGATGTCGAGCCGCTCCTCAGCGCCCTCGTCGCGTGAGTCGAAGATGAACCGGTGCGCGTTCACGATGGCCGCCGGGCCGAAGTACGAGCCCTCGGTCCAGTACACCGGGCACGACGTAGTGCAGCACGCGCACAGGATGCACTTCGTGGTGTCGTCGAAGCGCTCGCGGTCGGCCACGGACTGGATGCGCTCGCGCGTCGGCTCGTTGCCGTAGGTCACCAGGTACGGCTTGACGGCACGGAACGCCTCGAAGAACGGTTCCATGTCGACGAGCAGGTCCTTGTTCACCGGCAGGCCCTTGATGGGCTCGATGGTGATCGTGGTGGGCTTGCCGGAAGCAGCCAGCAGGTCCTTCAGCAGGACCTTGCACGCCAGGCGGTTGACGCCGTTGATGCGCATCGCGTCCGAGCCGCAGATGCCGTGGGCGCAGGAACGCCGGAACGTCAGGGTGCCGTCCACGTACCACTTGATGTAGTGGAGGAGGTTGAGCACGCGGTCCGACGGCAGCGCGGGGATGTCGAACGAGTCCCAGCGGGGCTCGTCGTCGAACTCCGGGTTGAACCGGCGGATCTTCACGGTGACCGTGACAGCGCCGTCCGGAACCGGCGGCTGGGAGCCGCGCGAGCCAGCAGTGGTTTCAGCGGTGGCGGTCATCAGTACTTGCGCTCCATCGGCTTGTACCGGGTAAAGGTGACGGGCTTGTAGTCGAGGCGGATGTCCGCGGTCAGACCGTCGCCCTGCTTGTAGAACATGCTGTGGCGCATGAAGTTCGTGTCGTCGCGGTTCGGGTAGTCCTCGCGGGCGTGGCCGCCGCGGGACTCCTTGCGCGCCAACGCGCCTACGACCAGCACCTCGGCCAGCTCCAGCAGGAAGCCGAGCTCGACGGCCTCCAGCAGGTCGGTGTTGAAGCGCTTGCCCTTGTCCTGCACCTGGATGTGGGCGTACCGCTCCTTCAGCGCCTGCACGTCGTGCAGCGCCTGCTTCAGCGTGTCCTCGGTGCGGTACACGGACGCGTTGGCGTCCATGGTGGCCTGCAGCTCGGTGCGGATGTCCGCGACGCGCTCCTGGCCGTGCTCGGACAACACCAGCGCGACCTGCGCCTCGACGGCCGCGGCCGGGTTCTCCGGCAGGTCGACGTGCTCGGGGCGCGACAGCGCGTACTCGGCGGCGGCGATGCCCGCGCGACGGCCGAAGACGTTGATGTCCAGCAACGAGTTGGTGCCCAGGCGGTTCGCGCCGTGCACCGACACGCAGGCGCACTCACCGGCGGCGTACAGGCCGGGGACGATGTTGTCGTTGTCCCGCAACACTTCGCCGTGCACGTTCGTCGGGATGCCACCCATCGCGTAGTGCGCGGTCGGGTACACCGGGACGGGCTCGACGACCGGGTCGACGGCCAGGTACGTGCGGGCGAACTCGGTGATGTCGGGCAGCTTGGTCTCCAGCACCTCGGCACCGAGGTGCGTGCAGTCCAGCAGCACGTAGTCCTTGTTCGGGCCGGCGCCGCGGCCTTCCAGCACCTCGAGAGCCATCGAGCGGGCCACGATGTCGCGCGGCGCCAGGTCCTTGATGGTCGGGGCGTAGCGCTCCATGAACCGCTCACCCGAGGCGTTGCGCAGGATCGCGCCCTCGCCGCGGGCGCCCTCGGTCAGCAGGATGCCGAGACCCGCGAGGCCCGTCGGGTGGAACTGGTAGAACTCCATGTCCTCCAGGGGAAGGCCCTTGCGGAAGACGATGCCCATGCCGTCACCGGTCAGCGTGTGGGCGTTCGACGTGGTCTTGAAGACCTTGCCGAAACCACCGGTCGCGAACACGACGGACTTGGCCTGGAAGACGTGGATCTCGCCGGTCGCGAGCTCGTACGCGACGGCGCCGGTGCAGACCGGGCCGTTCTCCGTCTCGGTGAGACAGATGTCGAGCACGTAGAACTCGTTGAAGAACTCGATGCCGTGCTTGACGCAGTTCTGGTAGAGCGTCTGGAGGATCATGTGACCGGTGCGGTCCGCGGCGTAGCAGGCGCGGCGCACGGCGGCTTCACCGTGGTTGCGCGTGTGGCCGCCGAACCGGCGCTGGTCGATCTTGCCCTCGGGCGTGCGGTTGAACGGCAGGCCCATCTTCTCGAGGTCGAGAACGGCGTCGATGGCCTCCTTCGCCATGATCTCGGCGGCGTCCTGGTCGACCAGGTAGTCGCCGCCCTTGATCGTGTCGAAGGTGTGCCACTCCCAGTTGTCCTCCTCGACGTTGGCGAGGGCGGCGCACATGCCGCCCTGGGCCGCGCCGGTGTGCGAACGCGTGGGGTAGAGCTTGGTGAGCACCGCGGTGCGGGCGCGCTGGCCGGACTCGATCGCCGCGCGCATGCCGGCACCACCAGCGCCGATGATGACTACGTCGTACTTGTGGAACTGCATTGTGGTGGGCTCCCCGCGCGGGTCAGTTCGAGATGTTCGGGTCGAAGGTGAAGATCACGAACGTGCCGAGCGAGACGATCAGCACCATCGAGACGTAGAGCAGCATCTTCAACCAGAACCGGGTGGCGTCCTTGCGGGCGTAGTCGTTGATGACCGTCCGCACGCCGTTGCCGCCGTGGATCTGCGCGAGCCAGAGCATCGCGAGGTCCCAGAACTGCCAGAACGGGGACGCCCAGCGGCCGGCCACGAAGCCGAAGTTGATCTTGTGGACGCCGCCGTCGAGGATGTTCATGATGAACAGGTGACCCAGGACCAGGACCACGAGCAGCAGACCGGACAGGCGCATGAACAGCCAGCTGTAGAGCTCGCCGTTGCTGCGGCGGGCCGCGGGACGGCGCGGCTGGCGGGGCTTGTCGAGTGCGAGGGACATGGTCAGTGACCTCCAACCAGGTCGGAGATCGTGCGCTGCATCATGAAGTAGAAGCCGGGGATCATCACGACGACCCAGACGGCCAGCACGGTCCAGAGCATGACCCGCTGGTACTTGGCGCCCTTCTCCCAGAAGTCGACCAGCATGACCCGGATGCCGTTCAGCGCGTGGTAGAGCACCGCGCCGACGAGGCCGACCTCGAAGAGGTTCACGACCGGGTTCTTGTAGGTCTCGATCACCGAGTCGTACGCGTTCGGTGACACTCGGACGAGTGCCGTGTCGAGCACGTGGGTGAAGAGGAAGAAGAACGTGAGGACACCGGTGATCCGGTGGGCGACCCAGGACCACATGCCCAGATCACCGCGGTAGAGCGTCCCACCCCCTCGGGTGGTGCCCGACCGCTCGGGTGCGCCTGCGCTGGTCATGCGCCGAGGCCTCCAACGTCAGTGGTGGTGGTCGGTGAACAGTTCCTTCCGACCATGACCGGGAAATGCTAGTCCCGCACGTCGGACGCGACCCAGCAGGCGCACCCGCTCTGTGATCGATGAGACACGCTGTCGATCGGCCAACCGGTCTTGATCGATCCCGAAATGCGGTCCACGCCACAGTGGAAGTGCACGCGGGGAGCTTTCGTGTCCCAGGAGAGAACGCGGGGGCCCCGCGTGCCGTCCGGAAACGAGGACGGCGGCCTGGACCTCCGCCTTGGTCCGGGCCGCCGTCGGTGGCAAGGGCACTTGCCACCCCCTACACGACGAGCGGCCGCGAACGGTTCAGCTCCGGCGGACATTCGCACGTCAGCGTGGCGACAGCAGGCCGGCTCATCCTGGGGTCATGGGGAGGGGACTTCCGCCGGGCGGACCCGTCGCGGGCCTGTCGTCGGCGCTGGAGCGGTGGGCTTGGCGCGCGGAACTGGGCCGTTTGGACGACGATCAGAGCGGTGAAGCGGCCGAAGAGGACGTTTCGCCACGCGCCGAACACGATTGATCACCGCAGGTGCGGCCAATGCGTCGAATGAGTAACCGATAGGGGTCTTTGTAGGTGCTGGCCGCAACGAGGTTGGTTACTAAGAGGTACGGTGCGCCGTCTAGAACCCAACAACGTCGTTGGGGAGGAACCTCAGGGAGGAGACGAGCCGTGCGTCGTCGTATGCGTGGCGTCGCGGTCGCCGCGATCGCGTTGACCAGCGTGATGACTATGGCCGCCTGCGCGAAGGACTCGGGTGGCGGGAGCAACAACTCGAACACCGGCAGTGGTGCCGCTTGCGAGTTCGCCACGCCTCCCCCCGCGCCCACCACCTCGAACACCAGCGCCGCCGCCGGTGAGAAGGTGGACGGCAGCGCGCTGAAGGTCGGTCTGGCCTACGACATCGGTGGTCGTGGCGACGCGTCGTTCAACGACTCCGCCGCCGCCGGTCTCGACAAGGCGCTCACCGACTTCGGCATCAAGAAGGAGAACGTCAAGGAGCTCTCCGCCGCGCCGAACGAGGACGAGGCCGCGAAGCAGACCCGGCTGCGCCAGCTGGCCACCGAGGGCTTCAACCCGGTCGTCGCCGTCGGCTTCGCCTACGCCGAGTCGCTGAAGGTCGTCGCGCCGCAGTTCCCGAACATCAAGTTCGGTCTCGTCGACTCCGCTGTGGACGGTGCCACCAACGTCACGCCGCTGCTGTTCGCCGAGCAGGAGGGGTCCTTCCTGGCCGGCGTCATCGCCGCGTACCAGAGCAAGAAGTGCCACGTGGGCTTCGTCGGCGGCGTCGAGATCCCGCTGATCCAGAAGTTCGAGGCCGGCTACTTCCAGGGTGCCAAGACCGCCGCGCCGAAGATCCAGATCGACAAGAAGTACATCACCCCGGCCGGTGACTTCTCGGGCTTCCAGGACGCGCCGAAGGGCTCCGAGGCCGCGAAGGGCCTGATCGACAAGGGCGCCGACGTGATCTACCAGGCCGCGGGTGCGTCCGGCAAGGGCATCTTCTCGGCGGCCAAGCAGGGTGGCGTGCTGGCGATCGGTGTCGACTCCGACCAGTACAACCAGGCGACCGTCGCGGACACCAAGGACGTCATCGTCTCGTCGATGCTCAAGCGCGTCGACGTCGCGGTCTACGACTTCATCCGGGCCGCCGCGAAGAACGACCTCGCGTCGCTGCCGAAGGTCTTCGACCTGAAGGTCGGCGGTGTCGGCTACGCCACGTCCGGTGGCAAGATCGACGCGAAGCTGCAGGGCGTCCTCGAGGGCTACAAGGCCCAGATCATCGAGGGCAAGATCAAGGTCGCGGACAAGCCGTAGTCCCGCGTAACCGCAGCAACCGGGCCCTGTGAGGTTTCGCCCTCACAGGGCCTGGTGCGTGGTAGGAGGAGCCTCGACGATGAGCAGTTCCACGTCCGTCCGGACGGACGATCCCCCCGCCGTGGTGCTCACCGGCATCACCAAGCGATTCCCCGGTGTGGTCGCCAACAGCGACGTCCACCTGACCGTCCGCCGCGGCGAGGTGCACGCGCTCTGCGGTGAGAACGGCGCGGGCAAGTCGACCCTGATGAAGATCCTCTACGGCATGCAGGCGCCGGACGAGGGCACCATCGAGGTGAACGGCGAGCAGGTGCGGTTCCGCACGCCGTCCGACGCCATCAAGGCCGGCATCGGCATGGTGCACCAGCACTTCATGCTCGCCGACAACCTCACCGTCCAGGAGAACGTGGTCCTGGGCGCCGAGTCGTTGCACGGCATCGGCCAGAAGGCCCGCAAGCGCATCATCGAGCTGTCAGGCAGGACCGGGCTCAACGTCGACCCCGGCGTGCTCGTCGAGCAGCTCGGTGTCGCCGACCGGCAGCGCGTCGAGATCCTCAAGGTGCTCTACCGCGGCGCCAAGGTGATCATCCTGGACGAGCCGACCGCCGTGCTCGTGCCGCAGGAGGTCAACGAGCTCTTCGACACCGTCCGCGGCATGCAGGAGCAGGGCTACACCTTCCTGTTCATCTCGCACAAGCTCGACGAGGTCCGCGCGATCGCGGACTCGGTCACGGTGATCCGCCGCGGCACGACCGTCGGCAGCGCGGACCCGAAGACCGTGTCGTCGCGGCAGCTCGCCGAGATGATGGTCGGCAGCGAGCTGCCCAGCCCGGAGACCCGCGAGTCCACCGTCACCGACAAGGTCGTGCTGGACGTCAAGGGCCTCAAGCTGATGACCCCCGACGGCTCGCGGCCAATTCTCGACGACGTCGATCTGGTGGTCCGCTCCGGCGAGGTCGTCGGCATCGCCGGTGTCGAGGGCAACGGCCAGACCGAGCTGGTCGAGACGATCATGGGCATGCGCAAGGCGGGCAGCGGCACGATCACGTTGCTGGACAAGGACCTCACCAAGCTGGGCACGCTCGCGCGGCGCGAGGCGGGCATCGGCTACATCCCCGAGGACCGCCACCGGCACGGCCTGCTGCTCACGCAACCTCTTTGGTACAACCGGATTCTCGGCTACCAGACCCGCAAGCCGACGTCCAAGGGCATCTGGCTCGACACCGACGGCGCCAAGCGGGACACCGAGCGGATCGTCAGCGAGTTCGACGTCCGCACGCCGGGCATCGACGTTCCGGCGGCCGCTCTTTCCGGTGGTAACCAGCAGAAGCTCGTCGTCGGCAGGGAACTGTCCGGCGACCCGGTGCTGCTGATCGCCTCGCACCCGACTCGCGGTGTCGACGTCGGCGCGCAGGCGTTGATCTGGGACGAGATCAAGCGCGCCCGTGCCGCAGGTCTGGCCGTGCTGCTGATCTCCGCCGACCTGGACGAGCTGATCGGCCTCTCGGACACGATCAAGGTCATGCTGCGCGGCCGCCTGGTGGCCGACGCCGATCCGAGCACCGTCACGCCCGAGGACCTCGGCAGCGCCATGACGGGTGCCGGCAGCACCAGCGCCGCGGTCCAGGAGACCGCCGCGGTCGAGGAAGGCGAGAACTGATGGGGCACCTGCGCGGCAAACTCCTGCCGCCCGCGTTGGCGATCGTCTTCTCGATGCTGCTGTGCGGCGTGGCGCTCGTGATCTCGGGCGCGAACCCGCTCCGCGCGTTCGGTGTGATGGTGACGCAGGTCGGCAAGGGCTCGACGTTCGTCGACATCATCAACTCGACGGGCATCTACTACATCGCGGCGCTCGCGGTGGCGATCGGGTTCCAGATGAACCTGTTCAACATCGGTGTCGAGGGCCAGTACCGCGTCGCGGCCGTCGTCGCCGCGGTGGTCGGTGGCTCGATCGCGCTGCCTCCGGGCATCCACACGCTGGCGATCATCATCGTCGGCGCGCTCGCCGGTGCCGCCTGGGCCGCGATCCCCGCGATCCTCAAGGTGACCCGCGGCGTGAACGAGGTCATCTCGACGATCATGATGAACGGCCTGGCGATCGGCCTGTCGGCCTACCTGATCCGCCGCGACGTCTTCGGTGAGCTGCGGGGCAACAACATCCGCACGCCGGAGATCCCGGAGAGCGGCTGGATGCCCGGCATCTCGTTCGGCGGCTCCGGCACGATGTTCGGCTTCCTGTTCGTGGCCATCGCGCTCGGCGTCGGTTACTGGATCATGATGAACCGCACCCGGTTCGGCTTCGAGCTGCGCGCCTCCGGTGAGTCGTCGACCGCCGCGTCGGCCGGTGGCGTCAACGCCAAGAAGATGGTGCTGGTGTCGATGCTGCTCTCCGGCGCCATCGCGGGCCTGATCGGCCTGCCGGAGATGCTCGGCCGCGACCACACGTTCAGCCTGAACTTCACCGCGGGCATCGGGTTCTCGGGCATCGCGATCGCGCTGCTCGGCCGCAACCACCCCGGTGGCATCGCGTTCGGCGCGCTGCTGTGGGCGTTCCTCGACAAGTCGGGTCTCGCGCTCGACAACGTCGGTGTGCCAAGGGAGATCGTCACCATCATGCAGGGCTCGATCGTCCTGTCGGTCGTCGTCGCGTACGAGGTGGTGCGCCGCGTCGAGCTCGCCGCGGAACAGCGCCGCGTCGGCCGTGAGCTCGGAACTGTCGGAGGTGCCGCGTGATCACGACGATGGAGGAGAAGCCCCGCGTCCCGGCGGCGCCGCGCAAGCGCAAGCTCCCCGGCTGGGCCGTCGGCCTGCTCGGGGTCGCGGGCGCGATCGTGCTGCTTTCGGTCACCTCGTACCAGACCGGCTTCCTGCAGCTGACGTCGTCCGGCACCACGCAGACCGCGGTCCGGCTGGCGCTGCCGATCCTGCTGGCCGGTCTCGGCGGCCTGTGGTCGGAACGCGCCGGTGTGGTCAACATCGGCCTCGAAGGCATGATGATCATGGGTACCTGGGGTGCGGCGTGGGCCGGCTACCAGTGGGGCCCGTGGGCGGCGGTCGTCGCGGCCGTCGTGTTCGGCGCGCTGGGCGGACTGCTGCACGCGATCGCCACGGTCTCGTTCGGCGTCAACCACATCGTCTCCGGTGTGGCGATCAACCTGCTCGGCGCCGGCGTGACGAAGTACCTGTCGACGCTGATCTTCCAGCCGCTGTCGCACAACCCGCGGCAGTCGCCGCCGGTCCAGCCGTTCGACACGTACTCGGCGGCCGGTCTCGCGGACTGGCTCGGTGACCTGGAGCAGGGCAAGCGGCTGATCATCTCGGACGTCGCGGGCATCCTGCGCGGCCTGGTCACCGGTGTCTCGCCGCTGACGATGCTGACCATCCTGCTCGTGCCGCTGTCGTACTACCTGTTGTGGCGCACCAGGTTCGGTCTGCGCCTGCGCTCGGTCGGCGAGAACCCGCACGCCGCGGACTCGCTGGGTGTGAAGGTGTACTTCCACAAGTACGTCGCCGTGATCGTCTCCGGTGGTCTCGCCGGTCTCGGTGGCGCGGCCCTGGTGCTGAACCCCGGCCAGCTGTCCTATTTGGAGGGTCAGACCGGTGGTCGCGGCTTCATCGGCCTCGCCGCCATGATCTTCGGCAACTGGCGGCCCGGCGGCCTGCTGGGGGGTGCGGCGCTGTTCGGCTACGCCGACGGCCTGCAGCTGCGTTCGGGCGGCGAGACCGTGCTGGCGCTCGTCTACGGCGTGGTGCTGCTGCTCGGCGTGATCGTCGTCTGGCAGCTGATTCGCCGGCGCTGGTTCTCCGCCGCCGCGGCGATCATCGTGGCCGTGCTGCTGTACCTGCTGTACATCAGCCTCGACGAGATCCCGAGCGAGTTCGTGGCCTACGCCCCGCACATGGTGACGCTGGCCGTGCTGGCCGTGGCGTCGCAGCGGTTGCGGATGCCGGCCGCCGACGGTCTGGTGTACCGCCGTGGTTGATTGGGATCTCCTCAGGGCACGGGCGGTGGAAGCGGCGTCGTTCGCCCACTGCCCGTACTCCGGGCTTCAGGTGGGCGCGGCGGCGTTGTGCGACGACGGCCGCATCGTGACCGGGTGCAACGTCGAGAACGCCTCGTACGGCCTCGGCCTGTGCGCCGAGTGCACCATGGTCGGCCAGCTGCGGTTGACGGGCGGCGGCCGGTTGGTCGCGGTCGCCTGCCGCAGCGGCTCGGGTGAGCTGCTGATGCCGTGCGGGCGTTGCCGCCAGGTGATCTACGAGTTCGGTGGGCGTGAGTGCCTCGTCGACACCGCGCGCGGGCCGCTGCCGATGACCGAGGTGCTGCTCGACGCGTTCGGACCGGAGGACCTGCCATGAGTTTCTCTGCTGTGGACGTCATCCGCGCCAAGCGCGACGGCCTCGTCCTCTCGGACGCTCAGATCGACTGGGTCATCGACGCCTACACACGCGGCGTCGTCGCGGACGAGCAGATGTCCGCGCTGGCCATGGCGATCTTCTTCAACGGCATGACCTCCGCCGAGACCGCGCGCTGGACGCAGGCGATGATCTCGTCGGGCGAGCGGTTGTCGTTGCACGTGGACCGCCCGACCGTGGACAAGCACTCGACCGGCGGCGTCGGCGACAAGATCACGCTGCCGCTGGCTCCCCTGGTCGCCGCCTGCGGTGCCGCGGTGCCGCAGCTGTCCGGTCGCGGGCTCGGCCACACCGGCGGGACGCTGGACAAGCTGGAGTCGATCCCGGGGTGGCGAGCCGCACTGTCCACTTCGGAGATTCTCGCGCAGCTCTCCTCGGTCGGCGCGGTGGTTTGTGCTGCGACGGAAGGTCTTGCGCCCGCTGACCGCAAGCTCTACGCGTTGCGCGACGTCACCGGGACCGTCGAGGCGATTCCGCTGATCGCGTCCTCGATCATGTCGAAGAAGATCGCCGAGGGTGCCGAGTCCCTGGTCCTGGACGTGAAGGTCGGTTCCGGTGCGTTCATGAAGGACCTGGCGTCCGCTCGCGCTCTGGCCGAGGCTCTGGTGGCCATCGGCGTCGAGCACGGCGTGCGGATCTCGGCTCTGCTGACCGACATGTCGGTGCCTCTCGGCCGTGCCGTCGGCAACGCGGTCGAGGTGGCCGAGTCCGTTGACGTGTTGCGCGGTGGCGGGCCTGCCGACGTGGTGGAGCTGACCGTGGCACTGGCCGCGGAAATGCTGTCGCTGGCCGGGATCTCCGCTGATCCGGCGAAGGTGCTGGCTTCCGGCGAGGCTTACGAGACGTGGGCGCGGATGATCCGGGCCCAGGGCGGCGATCCCGAGGCTGACCTGCCCGTCGCGTCGCACAAGCACGTCGTGACGGCGCCTGCTGCCGGTGTTTTGTCCACTTTGGACGCGTATGGCGTCGGGGTGGCGGCGTGGCGGCTCGGGGCCGGCCGGGCGCGCAAGGAGGACCCGGTGCAGGCCGGTGCCGGGGTGCTGTGCCTGGCCAAGCCCGGTGACGTCGTTGCCGAGGGGCAGCCGTTGCTGGAGCTGTACACCGACACCCCGGACGCGGTCGAGGGCGCGTTGCAGGCTCTCGAAGGTGCCTACTCGGTCTCGGAGTCCGCGCCGGAACGTTCACCGCTGGTGATCGACACGATCCGCGGCTGACGTCGCCTGATCGGGAACGGCAGCGTCGGCACCAGGTCGTCGACGAGGTCGTTCCCGAACACGCACAGCGTTTGCTCCCACGGATGACCGAAGGTGCCCTGGGACATGTCCTCGGTGAGGAAGATGTAGTAGTCCCCGTCGGGAAACGGCGTCACGGGCGACGGCGGCCAGCGCGTCGCATCGGCGATCGCGTGCGGCCGGAACCAGTACGACGAGTGTTGCCAGTCCAGCACCAGCAGCCTCGTGGTGTCGTCGAACACCCGTTGGAAGGACTCCAGGACCAGCTGGTCCACCCGCTTCGCACCCGTCTCGAACTCGGCGGTGCCGCTTGCGTCGAAGATCGGCGACAGGTCGACGGTGACCGAGCCGGGTGGTTCGTCGATGGCGGGTCCCGCGGGGCGGTAGTTCGGTGTGAACCCGAACTTCCGCTCGAACTCGTCCCACAGGTGCCGGTCCTCCGGGATGTACTCGAACGCCTCGTGAGTCACAGGTGGAGCCTAACGACAAACGGCCCCGGAGCTCATCGAGCTCCGGGGCCGTCCCAAGTGGTCAGACGGGGACGATCAGGCGCCCTCGGCCGCCAAGTCGTCGTCGTCCATGTCCTTGCCGCCGTTGACCGGCTTGGCACCGTTCTTGCGCGTGCGGCGCTGCGGGCGCGGCAGGGCGGTGGGCGGCGGGGGAGGCGTGGGCGAACCGCCGCCGAGGATGAGCTCGGCGAAGGTGGCCATGGCCTCGTCCAGCTGGCCGCCGATGCGCAGTTCGGACTCCTGGTTCGACTTGCGGACCAGGGACTGCAGCGCGTCGGTGTCCGGGCGGGCGCCGACGGTCTCGGCGACCTTGGACAGGCCCGCGTCCACGGAACCGCCGAGCTCGGCGATGCGGGTCGCGAAGTCGTCCTCGACCTTGTCCAGGCGGTCGGTCATGGTGTCGAGCTTCGAGGTGACCTGCTCCAGGCGGCCGGCGAGGGCCTCCAGGCGGTCGGCCGCGTCGACCTGGTCGCGGGACTGCTCGATCGCCGCGTACAGGGCGGTGCGGGCCTCGTCCAGCTTGCCGTTGACGACGTCGCGGGTGTCGGCGACGGCGGCGGCCAGCTCGGTGCGGGTCTCCGCGAGGGAGGAGGCCAGCGCGTCGCGGGTCTCGGTGACGGCTCCGGACAGCTCGCCGCGGGTCTCGGCCAGCGTGCCGGCCAGTTCGCCGCGGGTGTCGGCGAGGGCGCCGGACAGCTGGTTGTGGCGGTCGGTGACGGTGGACGTCAGCTTCTCGCGGCTGTCCGCGATCGCGCCCGCCAGCTCCCCACGGCTGTCGGCGATCGCGGCGATCAGCTCGGCACGGGCGGCGGCCAGCGAGTCGCGGGACTCGTCGGCGCGGCCGTGCAGGCTGGAGAAGGAGTCGTTCAGGATCTTCTGCAGCGCCTCGCGGGTGCCGTCGAGGTGCTCGTGCACGCCCTCGTCGACCTCGTCGAGGCGGCCGCGCAGCGCGGCTTCGAGGGCCTCGATGCGCTCGCGCAGCGGGTTGGTGACGGCGCCCGGGATCGCGTCGACCTTGCCGTCCTGCTTGTCCAGGTGGCCGTCGAGGTCGTCGATGCGCTTGTGGATGCTCGCGAGCTTGTCCTCGAGACCGTCCATGCGGCCCGCGACGCCCTCGAAGCGGCCGGCGACGCCGTCGAGGCGGCCGTCCAGCTGCGCGAACGGCTTGGCCAGCTTGTCCACCAGGGCGTCGACCGCGCGACCGATGTCGGCGACGGCGTTGTCCTGGGCCTCCAGCTTGGCGAGGGCCTCGTCCAGCCGCTCCGCGAGCACGCTGACCTCGGTGCGGTCCGGCAGCTCCGACAGGCGCTTGCGGACCGAACCCAGCGACTCCAGAGGTGACATTCGGGCGTGGATCTCGTCCAGCGCGTCGAAGATCTGCTGCTGCTCGCTCTCACGGATCTCCGCGGCGCGCGTGAGCATGTTGCGCATCCGATCGAAGGACATCGTGGAGTTGTTGTTCTCTGTCACGGCTGAGTGCCTTCGTCCAGGGGAGGGGGAGACCACGGGAGCCTATCCGCGTCACGGGACGTGTCTGTACCACCCCCGCCAGAAAACGGCCGGGTGCGGACGGGCGACTGACCCGATCAGGCTACCCGATTGGGCCGAATGCCAAGTTACCGGCGGGAAGCACGCGACAGCGGCGGGTGAAGTTCCTACCTTGGGGTGACTCAAGCCCCATTCGTGGTTGCACAAAGTTGTGATCACGGATCGGCAACATCCGTGAGCCAGCAAACGATCATAGTGGCTGCAAGATCATTTTGGCCAGCGCTGAAGCGGCGTGTCGCCTGAAGTAACGTGTAGCAATGTCCACCCCGCTTACCTCGGAGACCATCCGCAGCGCGCCGAAGGTGCTGCTGCACGACCACCTCGACGGTGGCCTCCGCCCGCAAACGGTGATCGAACTCGCCGATGCCTCCGGCTACCAGGTCCTGCCCACCACGGACGCGGGCGTGCTGGGCGACTGGTTCCGCGACAACGCCAACTCCGGGTCGCTCGTGCGTTACCTGGAAGGTTTTGCCCACACGTGCGGAGTCATGCAGGACGAGGCCGCTCTGGTCCGCGTCGCGGCCGAGGCCGTCGAGGACCTCGCCGCCGACGGCGTCGTCTACGCGGAGATCCGCTACGCGCCGGAGCTGTTCGTGGTGAAGGGCCTGTCGCTGGAGCAGATCGTCGAGGCCGTGCAGGAGGGCTTCCGCCTCGGCACGGCCCGCGTCGCCGAGACCGGCCGCAAGATCCGCGTCGGCACGCTGCTGTGCGCGATGCGCCAGAACGAGGGCTGGCTGCGCATCGCCGAGCTCGCCGTCCGCTACCGCGACCTCGGCGTCGTCGGCTTCGACATCGCGGGCCCCGAGGCCGGTTTCCCTCCCACCAGGGGGCTCGACACCTTCGAGTACCTGCGCCAGCAGAACGCGCACTTCACCATCCACGCCGGTGAGGCGTTCGGCCTGCCGTCCATCTGGGAGGCCATCCAGCACTGCGGTGCCGAACGCCTCGGCCACGGTGTGCGGATCGTCGACGACATCAAGGTCTCCGGCGACGGCACCGTCCAGTTGGGACGCCTGGCCGCGTACGTCCGCGACCGCCGCATCCCGCTGGAGATGTGCCCGACCTCGAACCTGCAGACCGGCGCCGCCCCGTCGCTCGCCGAGCACCCGATCGGCCTGCTCGCCAAGCTGCGGTTCCGCGTCACCGTCAACACCGACAACCGCCTGATGAGCGACTGCACGCTCACCAGCGAGTTCGCCGCGCTGGCCGACACGTTCGGCTACGGCTGGGCGGACCTGCAGTGGTTCACGATCAACGCCATGAAGTCGGCGTTCATCGGCTTCGACGAGCGGCTCTCGATCATCAACGAGCTGATCAAGCCGGGCTACGCGGCCCTGACGGCGTAGGCCAGGCGTTCTCGTCGATCGGGCTGAGCCCGCGCAACGGCTCCCACCACGCGCGATTGGCCGCGTACCAGCGGATGGTGTCCCGGACACCGGCCTCGAAGCCGATCTCCGGGCGCCAGCCCAGCTCGCGGCCGATCCGCGTGGAGTCCAGCAGGTACCGCCGGTCGTGGCCCGGCCGGTCCGGCACGATGGACTTCCGCGACTGCGGCAGTCCCAGCTCGTCCAGCACCAGGTCCGCGATCTGGTCGACGCTCGCCTCCACGCCCGTGCCGACGTGGTAGGTCCGGCCGATCTCGCCCTCCCGCAGCACGGCGTCGATCGCCCGGCAGTGGTCCAGCACGTGGATCCACTCGCGCCGGTTGCCGCTCGCCGCGTAGACCGGCAGCTGCGCGCCGTCCAGGGCTCGGGTGGTGAACAGCGGGAGCACGTTCTCGGGGAACTGGTTCGGCCCGTAGTTGTTGGCGCAGTTGGTGATCGTCACGGGCAGCTCGAACGTCTCGAAGTACGAGCGCACCGCGTGGTCCGCGCCGGCCTTCGACGCGTTGTAGGGCGTGCGCGGCCGGTACGGCGAGTCCTCGTGGAACGCCTCGGTGGCGTCCAGTGCGAGATCGCCGTAGACCTCGCACGTCGACACGTGGTGGAACCGCCGCACACCCGCGCGACGGCACGATTCCAGCAGCGCTTGCGTGCCGAGGACGTTCGTGCGGAAGAACCGCGCCGGGTCCAGCACGGCGAGGCTGTTGTGCGACTCGGCCGCGAAGTTCACGACGACGTCGACGCCCTCGACATCGGCCTCGGCGATGTCGGCGTGCACGAACGGCACGTCGGCGGGCAGGTTCGTGCGCGTGCCGCGGTAGGTCAGCGCGTCGAGCGCGATGACCTCGTCCGACGGGTGCTCGCGCAGCCAGTGGCGGGTGAAGTGCGAGCCGATGAACCCGGCCGCGCCGGTGACGAGCACGCGCATTCTCAGTCCTCCGAACGGATCGGTGCGACGCCGGGCGGTTCCGCACCGGGCCAGCCGCGGAACTCGACCTCCAGCTGGAACCGGTGGCCCAGGTAGTGATGCTCGGACAGGGCGATCGGCCGTTCCGCGGCATCGAAAGCGATGCGGCGCACCAACAACACGGGCGTGCTCGCGGCCACGCCGAGCAACGGTCCGATGTCGCCCGCGGCGACGGCGGCGATGCTCTGCCGGACCACGGCGATCTGGTTTCCGTTGCGCCGCAACGTCTCCCACGTGCCGGGCGACTCGGCATCGGCGCGGCTGACCGGTGCCGCGAGCGCCAGTGGCACCCACTCGGTCACGACGTCCAGTGGCGCGTCGCCGGTGCGGCGCAACGACCGCACGCGCAGCATCTCGCCTGCGCCGAGCGTCTGCGCGACGCTGGACGGGGCCTCGCGGTAGCCGTACTCGAGCACCGCGCGGACCAGCGAGACACCGGCGTCGGCGACGGCGGACCGCGCGTGCTGGAACGTGCCGAGTGCGAGCGGCTGGGCGAACGACGCGACGTACCAGCCGGCGCCTTTCCGTGACGCCAGCAGTCCTTCTTCGCGCAACTGCTCCAGCGCGCGGCGGACGGTGACACGGCTGACCTCGTACCGGCGGCCGAGCTCCGCCTCGCTCTCGATGGCGCCGGCCGGGCCGTAGTCGCCGAGGGTGATGCGTTCCCGCAGCTCAGCGGCAAGGCGCTGCGACCGAGAACCTGTCATAAACCTGTATCATACAGGCACACGGAACCAACCCCGCTCCAACGGAACGCGGGGGCCCCGCGTTCCCCAGAGGGAAACGCGGGGCCCCCGCGTGGCTTCCGGTAAGCGGAAGTGGGTGGATCAGTTGGTGTTGAGGCGGTCCTCGAACTTCGCCTGCAGCGCGCGGAACGCGGCCACCTCGGCGTCGTACGGGGCGGACGGCGCGAGGCGCGTCGGGTCCGGCGCGACCACGAACGACACCAGCCAGCCGAGCGACTCGGACGAGGCCAGCGCTTCCTTCACGGACTCGTCCTCGGCCCACTCGCCCGCGTCCTCGAACAGTTCGACGGCGAGGTCGAGCTGCTGCGGGTCGAGGGCGTCGGGGCCCTCCTCCATGTCCTCGGCGATGCCGGTCAGCACGTAGACGTTGTCCTCGTCCACGTCGACGTCGAGCTCACCGGCGGTGGCCTTGACCTTGACGTCGTTCCACGTCTCGACCTCGGCGAGGTCGTGGTCGTCGTTCTCCGCCACGAACCGGCTCAGGCCGCGCGCCGAGGTGAAGACCTCGATCTTGCCGCGGCGGCCCAGGAACACCGGGTCGTCGCCGAGGTAGCAGCGCAGCGTGTAGAACTCGCCGGCGGACGTGATGATCTTGATGGGGTCGATGCCGACCTCGGCCCAGAAGCCGGTGGGCTCTTCGGACTCCTCGTCGGACTCCTCGTCGTCCGCGTCGGAGGTGGCGGCAGCGGCGGCGGCAGCGGCGTTGGCCTCCTCCAGGGCGGCGAGCTCCTCCTGGGCGACGGCGAGCTCCTTCTCCGGGACCTCCGGCGTGCTCACGACGCTGTCGATCGCGTCGAGGACCTCGTCCCACTTCTCGGAGACGACCTCGGACATCGCGTCCCACAGCTTCGCGCCGTCACGGCCGCTGAACGGCAGCGTGCCCTGCGGCAGCAGCGAGAAGCCGTCCGCCGAGTCGAGCACCTCGTGAACCTTCTCCAGGTCGCAGACGTCCGCGAGCGCGCGCACGATCGCGATGACGTCGGCGAGCTCACCGATCGTCCAGGTGTCCGGGTCCTCGGCGATCAGCTCGGGCACGCCGACGAGGTCGAACTGGTGGTTGTCGTCCGGCGAGAGGTCCGCGACGCTCAGCGACGGCACGATCTGCCACGCGGGGTGATCGGTGAGGTCGTGCTCCTCGGCGGTGCGGACGAAGGCGGCGAGGTGCGCGGCGTCGGGGAAGACGAACAGGTCTTCCTCGTCACCGAGGAACGCCTCCCACTCCTCGCCCTTCTCGCGCCAGCGGGGTGCCCACAGCGTGACCACGTCACCCTGCGTCAGCCCCAGCTCGATGGGGACGATGTCCTGCGCCATCCTGACCTCCCGGTCACGCCTGCCTGATGCCGTGGGCGAGCCTAACGGTGCTGATCACCGGCGCCCAAAGGGGTTCTCGAAGAACGCGTCCTCGTCGGGGTCCTCGACGATCGGCGTCCTGGGCCGCCGCTGCGGAGTTGCCTTCCCAGCTGCGGATTTCTGGGGGGCGACGGGGTTCCACGTCGACCGGAAGGGTGAATCGCCGGCGATCGATTCGACGTCGATCGCCATTCCGTCACCCAACGCCAGCGCCATCTTGTTGAAGCTCGTCTGCACGGCCGCGTTGGCCGCGAGCCGCACGGTCTCGGTGACGACGTCGCCGACCGCCTTCGCGCCCTGCTGCAGCAGCGCGGGGTGCAGGTGCAGCGCCCTGATCTCGCCCTTCGCGGATGCCGTGACCATGCACAGCCCGTTCGGGTGCTCGACCGTCTCGGCGGTCACCGCGAGGTCGCGCTGGAGCTGCTCGACGGCCTGCAGACGTTCCTCGTTCACCGTCGCCACCCGGACTCGTCCTCGTCCTGCTCGCGCACGAACCCCAGCTCCGCGAGCTCCCGCGGGTCGACGACCCGTTCCAGCGCGTGGTGCAGCCGGGACGCTGCGGTGCGCTGCGCCTTCTCGGCGATCCGCATGATCTCGGCGGCCAGCCCGTGCGGCCCCATTCGCAGCGCCGCGGCGCTCACCGTGATCTGCTGCGGCGGACCACCGGGCGTGGCGACCACCGTCACCGCACCGTCCGGTGAGGACGCTCGTCCCGTGATGGGACCGGTGCGCGCGACGTGCTGCGACACGGCCTGCTCGACATCGCGCACCTTCCGCGCGGCGCGCTCGACGTCGTCGTCCACCTGATCACCCCCTACTGCCACAGTGTGCCGCATGATCCTGCGTTCGGTCGTGCTGTTCGCCCCCGCCGCCCTCATGGAGATCGGCGGCGCCTGGCTCGTGTGGCAGGGCGTGCGGGAGGGCCGCGGCTGGCTGTGGATCGGTGGCGGCGTGATCGCGCTGGGCATCTACGGCTTCGTCGCCACGTTGCAGCCCGACGCGAACTTCGGCCGGATCCTCGCCGCGTACGGCGGTGTGTTCGTGGCCGGTTCGCTGGCCTGGGGAATGGTCGTCGACGGGTTCCGGCCCGACCGCTACGACGTGGTCGGCGCCCTGGTGTGCCTGGCCGGGGTGGCCGTGATCATGTACGCACCGCGCTAGCGAGCAGCGCGGTCAGTTCGGCGGCCACGTCGTCGAGGGGCTGGAGGCTGCGCTGCGCCCGGCACATCGCCACGGCACCTTCCGCGGCGGTCACGACGAGCGCGGCCAGCCGGTCGGCGCGGTCCGGGGTGACGCCGTGCGTGCGCAGCGAGTCGGCGAGTTGATCCGACCAGGTCGTGAACGCCTCGGCCGCGGCCGCGAGCGCCTCACGGCCGGAGGTCTCCTCGACGGACACGGCGAGCACGGGGCAGCCGGCCTGGAAGTCGTTCTCGCTCACGACTTCTCGCCACAGCGTGAAGAACGCCTTCATCCCGTCGACGGGTCCTTTGCGGAGCTTCGCGGTGAGCACACCGGACACCGCGTCGCTTGCCCAGCGGACCGCCTCGGTCGCGAGCTGGTCCTTGCCGCCGGGGAAGTAGTGGTAGGTCGAACCGAGCGGGGTGCCCGCGTGCTTCGCGACCTCGCGGATGCTGGTCGCGTTGAGACCGCGGCGGCGGATCATGTCCGCCGCGCCGGCGACGATCTGCTGGCGGGACATCGGCACCTCTCTGGTTATGACGCTCGTCATAGGATAGCGTCCGCGTCTGGTTATAACAGTCGTCATAGACGGAGGTCGCCATGCCGATGATCGAGCTGACCGCGCCTGCCGGTGCGCTCACCGACGCGGGCCGCAAGACCGTGCAGAAGGACCTGGCCGCGTTGCTGCTGAAGTGGGAGGGCGCGCCCGACAACGCGTTCTTCCGCTCGGTCGCGTGGACCTACCTGCACGAGCTCCCCGAGGGCGCGCAGACGACGGCGGAGGACGACGCACCGCGGTTCCGCGTGGACGTCCGGGTGCCCACCGGTGTGCTGTCCGACCGGCGCAAGGCCGGTCTGGTGAAGGAGGCGACCGCGCTGGTGCTCGAAGCCGCCGGGCTCGGCGAGTCCGACGCGATGCGGGTGTGGGTGCTCATCCACGAGCAGCCGGAGGGGACCTGGGCCGCGGGTGGGCAGATCGTGCAGTTCGCCGAGCTGAAGGCGGCCGCCGCGGGCGGAACTCAGCCCGTCGGCCGGTAGAAGCCGTAGAACGACATCCCGCTGTTCGTCGTGCGGATCTTGCTGACCTGCACGGGATCACCGGCCTCGACCATCTGCCCGTTGCCGATCACCATCGCCACGTGCCCCTCCCACACGACCAGGTCGCCGGGCAGGACCTGGCCCGGCGGCACGGACGCGCCCATCGCCTGCGACGAGGCCGGGCGCGGGAGGTCGAAGCCCGCGTTCTTGTAGGCCCACTGGGTGAGGCCCGAGCAGTCGGTGCCCTGGGGCGGGTTCGCGCCGCCCCAGACGTACGGGGTGCCGAGCGCGGACAGCGCGTTGCGGACGGCCTTGGCCGCCGTCTCGTTCGGTGCCTCGGCACTGCTGCCGTCGGGCAGGTTCACGCCGACGCCGGTGCCGGGCTGCGGCGGGATCGCGACCCGCAGCCGGGGACCGGAACCGCCGCCGCCACCACCTCCGCCGCCACCGCCGCCCCCACCGCCGCCGCCTCCACTCGAGCCGCCGCCCCCACCGCGGGAGATGGACCCGGTCGAGTCGTGTTTCGGGGTGTCGGAGGCGCCGGCGGTCGACGTGGTGCCCTCGTCGCCGCCCAACGGCTCGCCGAGCTTGCCCAGCGTGCCGAGATCGGGCTTCTGCAACCCGTTCAGCTGCCCGACCAGCTGCGTGAGCTGGTCACGCACCTTCTGCACCTCGGCGGACGTCTTGGCCTGGTAACCGGAAGCCATCCCGGCGAGGTCGGCGAGCGCCGCCAGCACCACACCGGGTCCGGCCACGAACGACGCGGCCACGGCGGCGGCGAGCTTCGGCGTCGCCTTCGACGTGAACTCGTCGATCAGGCCCTGGATCGCCGTGCGCCCACCGGTCACCGCGGACACACCGGAGGACGCCACCGTCTTGAACACCGAAGCGTTGGAGGACAACGTGTTCGCGGCCGAGGTGAACGTGGCCACGCGGCCGGAGAAGGCGTTGGCCTTGTCGCCGGACCACGTGTTCAGCACGGCGGTGGCCGCCGAGGAGTGCCGCGATCCCAGGTCCGTCAACGCGGTCTGCGCGCGGCCGAAGGCGTCGCCGGCCTGCGTCGCGCCACCGGTGTCGCCGTCGAGCTTGGCCAGGTCTTCCTTCATGGGCGCGATGAACGTGCTCAGCAGCCCCTCGACGCTCATGCCCGCGCCGCCTTGTCCAGCGATGCCTTGTGCGCCTCTTCCTGGGCGATGTACGCCTCACGGGCCTTCGCCACGGCCGTGCCGAGACCGGACAACCCCGACGAGGCGGCCTTCAGCGCGTCCAGCTGCGCCTGCGCGGCGGTCTGGAACGCCGCGTTGAGCCCCACCTCGTTGCCGATCTTGCCGAAGCAGTCGCCCGGCAGCGCGGTGGTGCCGTTCAACGTGCCGGTGCCGACCGCGCCGACCTCGCTCGCCAGACCGCTCGCCGCCGACGCGTATCCGGTCAAGGCGTCGAGGTCGACCCGGAGACCCTGTTCCGCCATCTGAAATTCCCCCAGTGGATGACCTGTTCGCCTAGATCCTGCCCCGATGGGCGGTACCTCGCCCGGCGTTCCGCCAAGATCATGGAACAGTGGGTGTGATCGAGCACTGGAACCGGATCCTGGCATGGCTGGCGGAGCACGCTCCGGCCACCCGCGCCGTGCTGCGTCCGAGGTACGACGCGCTGCCGGAGCTTCGGGTTCCGCTCGACCTCCAGCTGTGGTGGAGCGTCTACGGCGGCACGGAGGACGACCTCTACGCCGAGATCCTGCCGCCCTTCTACACGCCGATGGGCGCCGATCGCGCGTTCGTGCTGCGGGACACCCACACGAGCAAGCCCGCGGACGCCTCCGAGGCCGGTTCGCCGACGACCGGTTTCCACCCCGAGTGGCTGCCGATCGCGTTCGACGGCACGGGCGACGTGCTCGCGGTGGACCTGAGGCCCGGTGTGCTGCGCGGCTGCGTGGTCGAGTGGGACCAGGAGCGCAACGAGATGGTCAAGCCCGAGTGGACGTCGATCGTCGAGATGTTCGACCAGGTCGCGACGGCGCTGGAGACGCGCAGCGCGGTCGGGCACTGCTTCCCCGAGGTCAACACCGCCGGTGAGCTGGGCTGGCGGACCTGCTAGACCTTGCCGATGATGTGCAGGTCCTCCAGGCCGTTGATGATCAGGTCGACGCCCAGTGCCGCGAGCAGCACGCCGAGGACCCGCGCCAGCACCCACGTGTAGGTCATCTGCACGTAGCGCATCAGGATGCCGAGCACCGCGATCGCGGCCAGGTCCAGCGCGATCACCGCGGTGAACGCGGCGGCCAGCACGAACGTCGACGCGACCGTGCTGGCGTCGGACATCAGGAACAGGTACGCGATCGACACGGGGTTCGCGTAGTACGAGGTGGCCAGCTCGTGCGTGCCGCCGGTCGGGTCGTGGTGCGGCTCCTGCTTGCGTCCGAGCACGAGGTCCAGCGCGTGCACGAACAGGATCACGCCGCCGGCGAGCATCAACGCCCCGCCGCTGATGTGGAACAGCTGGATCAGCAGCCGCCCGGCCCCGACCACGAAGAGACCGGTCACGAGTGCGATGCCGGTGGTGGTGAGCGCCACCCGCCAGCGCTGGCCCGCGTCCTCGCCCTCCGTGTCGAGCATGAAGGCCACCAGGATCTTCGGCGGACCGACGACGGCCACGAGGATGCTGAAGGCCTCGACGAAGCTCATGCGGTCATGATCGAGCTGGGGCCGTGACGTCGCGACTCGACCAGCACAATTCACCCGGTGTGGGCGAGGGCCGCCGCTCCCCTCACCCTCCGAGTGCTACTCCGCCGCGTAGTCCCGCGGGCTGATGCCCCGCAGCACCGGACCGCACGCCAGGGCCGCGACCAGCGCGACCACCATGCCGACACCCACCGGGGCGACCACCCACGGCGTCAGCGGCATTTCGCCGTGTCCCACGAGACCGCGGGCGAGGACGAGCAGTCCGAGGCCCACGGCGACTCCCGCACCGCACGCCGCGATCGTGACCGCGAACACCGGCAGCATCACTTCCCGGCGCAACGCGTGGCCCAGCACCCGAGTCGGGGTTCCGGCCGCGATCAACGCGCCGAAGGTGCGCCTGCGGTCGATCACCGAGCCGGCCGCGGCCACCGCCGCGCCGATGCCGCCGAGCACCGCCGCGATGGACAGCCCGATCACCGTGGCGCGTTCCAGGTCGGCCATCAGCGTGTCGCCGTAGAGGCCTCTCAGCTCGCCGTCCACCAGCTGCACGCCGGGCAGTGTGCCGACCAGCGCGGTGTGCACGGCGTCGCGGTTCTCCGGTGTCGTCGGCACACCGACCATCGACACGCGACCTTCGACGCCCGGCAGCAGCTCGGGATCGATCACCGCGTTGATCCGCCTGTTGCCGTTGAACGGCCGTGTCTCGTACTGCGCGGGCAGTTTCGCCGTCACGGCGTCGTGCGGGTCGCTCGACCGGAACGCGTCGCCGTTCAACTTCGTCGGCGCGTACACGGCAGGTCCCGGCTGACACGACAGACCGTTCAGCACCTTGGCGACGTCCGCGCATTTGCCGACGATCACGTACGTGCCGTGGTCGGATTCCTTGCCCGTGCTCACGGTCCCTTCGAGCATCGTGACGATCGGTGCGGAGGTCGCGAGACGCAACGGTGTGACGTCGTGGGTCACCTGCTCGGCGACGATCGCGTCCGCCTTCCACGTGTCGTCGCGGTACGGCACCTGGCTTTCCAGGCCCGGCAACATGGTCAGCGCCATCGACCCGGTGAAGACCGCGATCACCACGCCCGCCGAGCCGCGGAACGCCGCCACCGGGTCACCGGAGAGCCGCCGTCCCGCGAGCAACGTCGACGGTCTGCGCCACCGTCCGACGAAGAACCTGCCGACCTGCGCCGTCACCACCGGGCCCGCCAGCACCAGCGCGAGCGCCACCGCGCCGAGACCGAGCAGCACCACGGTGAACTGGTTGCCGCCCCTGGCCTCCCGCGCGTAGACGATGCCGAGGAAGAACACGCCGAGCGCGCCGGCGATCATCAGCAGCCGCCACGACCGCACCCCGCGCTTCTCCTCGGCCGCGAGCGGCCGGTTCACGACCCGCCGCAGTCCCGTGATCGCCGCCGCGATCACCAGCACCGGCGCGAGCACCGCCACCGCCGCCACGACCGCGGGTTCCGGCACGAAGTCGCCCGGATACCAGGTGCCGCCCTCCCACGGGATCTCGGCGGTGAGGTGGCTGAACGGCTGGGCCAGCAGCACGCCGAGCACGCTGCCCGCGATCGCGCCGATCGCGGTCTCGACGGCGGTCATGACCACGACCTGCCGCGGGCTGGCGCCGGCGAGCCGCAACGCCGCGAGCCGCCGTTCCCGTTTCGCCGCGGTCAACCGGGCGGCGGACGCCACGAGCACGAGGCACGGCACGACGAGCACCACGAGCCCCACGCGGGTGAGCAGGTAGAGCATGCCGTGGTAGTCGTCGCGGTACGAGCCGGCGCCGCCCTGCAGGCCCGCGGCCGGGGAGCCGTTCTCGACCCGGTCGTGACCGATGATCGCGACGAGCTCGCCGGGGAACTTCAGCGCCTCCGGCCCGAGCTCGCCGATCAGCCTGCCGGGGAAGCGGTTGCCGAGCTTCTCCGCGGGGGTGCCGCGCACGAGGTCGGCGAGCGCGGGGGAGAGCAGCACCTCGTTCGCCTCGGGGAACTTGGCGATGCCCTCGGCCACCGGCACGTCGCCCTGCTCGTTGCGGGCGACGTCGAACCGCTCGATGAGCTTGCCGTCGAAGGTGTCCCGGTTCACCGCGATCGAGATCAGGCTCTTCTCGCCGTGGCCGCGGATCTCGCGCCACGCCGTGCGGTCCGCCCGCGCCTGCAGGGCGTTCGGTGCCGCGACGAGCCACAGCACCAGCGACACCGCGATCATCACGCCGAGTGCGACCAGCACGGTGGCGACCTGGCTGCGGCGGTCCCTGCGCAGCACTGCGAGAGCGATCCTCACGCGGACACCCCCGTGCCGGCTTTCTGGGCGATCCTGCCGTCCTGGATTTCCACGACGCGCAGCGCCCGGTCCGCGATCGCCTTGTCGTGCGTGACGATCACGATGGCCGCGCCGGTCTCCTCGGCCGCCCGCAGCAGGGCGGTCATCATCTCCTGACCGGTGCGGGTGTCGAGGGCGCCGGTCGGCTCGTCCGCGAAGATCACCCGCGGCTTGTGGGCCAACGCCCGCGCGATCGCCACCCGTTGCGCCTGCCCGCCGGAGAGCTCGCCGGGACGCCGTTTCTCCAGGCCCTGCAGGCCGAGGCGGCCGAGCCACAGCCGCGCCGCGCCCAGCGACTCCTCCCGGGAGCGGCCGGCGAGCAGCATCGGCAGCGCGGCGTTCTCCTCCGCGGTGAGCTCGGCGACGAGCATGCCGGACTGGAACACGAACCCGAACGCGGTGCGCCGCAGCTCGCTGCGTCCCGTCTCGTTCAGCTCGCCGATCGCGCGCCCGTCGAGGAACACCTCGCCGCCGTCGGCGCGCAGGATGCCGGACAGCACGTGCAGCAGCGTCGTCTTGCCGGAACCGGACGGCCCGACGACCGCCAGCACGTCCCCGGCGGAGATGTCGATGTCCACCCCGGCGAGCGCGTGCACGTCGCCGTAGGTCTTGACCAGGCCACGAGCGGCCAGAACGGAATTCATGCCGTCGACGGTGCCCGGTGCGGACCTGCGAAACCTCAGCCTTCACGACACACCGGATCAGCCGGATGACCGAGGCCGGAGAGGTGGGGTGGTCCTACCGTTGTCCATCGTGGACAACCATCGGGGCCAATGGCCGATCGCCGCGGTGCTCGCCCTGCTGATGCTCGGCGAGCTGATCCTGATGCGAGGACCGCGCAGCGCCGAGGCGCTCGTGTGGCTGCTCAGCGTGCCTCCGTGCATCGCCGCCGTGGTGTCGTTCAAGTCACGTGCCTTCACCATTCCGGTGACCGTGGCGTCGATCTTCACGGCGTCGTTCGTCATCCGGTTGTTCCACGTCAACCTGCCCACGATCCTGAGCCCGCTCACGGTCGCCGAGACCGCCGCGTGCCTCGTGCTGACGGCTGTGATCGTGCGCGAGGAGCCGCGGCGGGGCGCCACGTGGTCGGTGGGCTCGTTGATGGCCGTGAGCTTCTTCGCCGCCATCGTGCGCGACAACTGGCTCTCGTCCAGCAACTACAACGAGATGCTCGGCTCGCTCGTGCTGGGCTCGCTCGCGGTCGGCACCGGTCTCTACTTCCGCGCCCGTGACACCGAGAGCGGCCGGTTGATCGCCGCCGCCGTCACCGACGCCCAGAAGGAGGAACGGATCGCGCTGGCCCGCGAGCTGCACGACGTGGTTGCGCACCACGTCACGGGCATGCTCGTGCAGGCCCAGGCCGCGCTGGAGGTCTCCGACGACGACCCGCGCGCCGCCCACCGGTTGCTGCCCGGCATCGTCCGATCGGGCACGGAAGCACTGGGCGCGATGCGACGCCTCGTCGGCACGTTGCGCCAGGGCGAGAGCGACGTGGCGACGACCGACCTCGCGGCCGACGTGATCTCGGCCGTCGAGCGCACCCGCGAGCTGGGCTTCGAGACCCGGCTGCGGATCGACCTGCCCGAGGAGGTGCCGCCCGAGCTCGGCCGCTCGGTGTTGCGCCTGGTCCAGGAGTCGCTCACCAACGTGCACAAACACGCGCAGAGCCCCACCATGATCGACGTGGAGATCTCCAGGACCCCTCGGGGCGCCCTGCGCGTGATCGTCGCGGACGACGGCCGCCCGCACGAGCTGAACCAGGGTGGCTACGGTCTCGTAGGCATGCGTGAGCGGGTCGACCTGCTCGGCGGCCTGTTCTCCGCGGGTCCGCGCGAGAACGGCTGGCAGGTGCTCGCCGAGCTACCCCTGGAAGGGACGAAGTGATCTCGGTTCTCATCGCCGACGACCAGGAGATGGTCCGCGTCGGGTTTCGGATGATCCTGGAGAAGCAGCCGGACATCACGGTCGTCGCGGACGTCGCGGACGGGATCTCGGCGGTCACCGCTGCCCGTGAGCACAAGCCGGACGTGGCGCTGCTCGACATCCGCATGCCGGGCCTGGACGGCCTGGAGGTCACGAAGAAGCTCTCCGGATCGACCAAGGTGGTCGTGGTGACAACGTTCGACCTGGACGAATACGTGCACACGGCGCTGGAGAACGGGGCTTCCGGGTTTCTGACCAAGGACGCCGGTCCGGCGCTGCTGGTCGAGGCCGTGCGGGCGGCGGCGCAGGGCAACGCGCTGATCTCGCCGCAGGTGACCGTCCGGATGCTGGAGCACTTCTCCCGGCCCGCGGGCAAACCGGACCTCGGGCTGCTGACCGCACGCGAGCAGGACGTGGTGCGGGAGGTGGCGCGCGGGCTCACGAACCAGGAGATCGCGTCGGCGCTCTTCCTGTCGTTGTCCACGGTCAAGACGCACCTGGCGTCCGTGCAGACGAAGCTGAACGTGCGCAACCGCGTGGAGATCGCCTCGTGGGCGTGGCGAGCGGGCCTGGTCAACTCCTGACCGCACACGATGAACGGCGCTTTTGTCCACCTCAGGTGGACCTGGTGTTTTAACCAGGATGCTCTTGACCTTTGACATGGGTACGGTCACCGCTTGATCATCTTTGGGTTCCTCTCACAGAGCTCAAAGACAAAGGCGGTGGCCGTGTCTCGTAGTGTGCCGGATCAAGGTCTGGCTGCTCA